>DATADC010000203.1:0-5036 GCA_036258735.1 Candidatus Limnocylindria bacterium | reverse complement strand
CGGCGGCGGCAACCGCCGAGGCACCATCAGGGGAGGCCCGCCAATGAAGGCACTCAAGGTCGTGCTCATCAGCATCGGAGCGCTCCTGGCCGCGCTCATCGTCATCCCGCTCACCATCCTCGCCGGCCTGTTCGTGTGGCTGAAGCTGACCGAGGAGGCGGAGGACGACGAGCTGGAGATCGAGGACACCGTCTGACCCTCACCCGGTGCTGAGCGCCCACGCGGCGCACCACGCGAAGGCCGCCACCAGGATCCCGTACCAGAGCCGGCTCGCGCTGCCCGCGCCCTGCGCAACGGCGGCCAGGCCAAGCAGGCCGAGCCCGATGACCGCGGGATTGCCCCGCCCACCAAGCACCAACGCCACGCCGACCCCGGCCCCGACCGCGAGGGCGATGGCGTAGGAGAGCCACACGGAGGCGCGCGGACCAAGGACCTGCGCGAGGTTCCGCGACCCGAGCGCGAGGTCGCCGGCATAGTCGCGCGTCACGTTGGCCAGGTGCGCGGCCGCGGCGAAGGGCGCCACCAGGGGCACCGCCGGCGCCACGCGTTCGAGAGACGCCCCCACACCGGCCGCCACCCACAGCGGCAGCAAACCGAAGCTGACGAGGTAGGGCACCACCGATAGCGGGCTGCGTGACAGCCACAGGTTGTATGCGAGCCCCGACGCGGTCGCGCCCGCGCCGAGGAGCAGGGCCGCCGCGCCGAGCTGGAGCGATGCCGCCAGCTGGAGCCCCAGGCCCGCGGACGCGATCCAGAGCGCCGCGTCGAGGCTCAGCTCACCCGCCGCGAGGGGCTTCTCCAGCCGCCCGGCCGCCGCGTCCCGGGATCGGTCGACCACGTCGTTGACGGCGCCGGTGAAGACCTGGGAGCCGAGCACGGCAGCCACCGTCAGCCACCATCGGCTCCCGAGCGCTTGGCCGGCCTGCGACAGCAGCACCGCCCCCAGCGCAGCCGACAGGGCGGTGACGGCCAGCGTCGGAGCCGGGTGGACGAGTCGTACGCCGGCCCAGGCGAAGGAGACGGCCCGCATCGGGCCATGCTAGGTGGGCAGCTGGCACGAAGCATGCACGTTGAGTCGCCCATGGACGTGAAGAGCAGTCGCGCTGGACGCGGCCGGGCAGTGCGAGCGCTCAGGCAGCGGATCGAGCAGCACCTGCGCCTCCAGCGAGAGCTGCTATGGCACCCTCGGCTGGGCCTGGTCGGCAGCCGGCAGCCCGTGCCGGTTGCGGCCCACGGCGCACGACGGAGCTGGACCGGCCGCTAACCTCGGCGGTTTGGCGGCTCCACCGGCGACGCGCGAGGCCGGATCGGCTCGGCCGGTGCCCGGATGCGCTACACTGATATCCCGAGTTGGAAGTGACGCCCCGCTTGCGTGTGCCCGCCTTTCCGGGACGCCCAGTCACGCGCTAGAGGTAGCTGAGCTATGCCGAAGTACGTCTTCGTCACGGGCGGCGTCACCAGCTCGCTGGGCAAGGGCATCACCGCCGCGTCCATCGGGCGCATCCTCAAGGCCCGCGGCATCCCGGTCAGCATCCTCAAGCTGGATCCCTACATCAACATCGACCCCGGCACCATGTCGCCGTACCAGCACGGCGAGGTGTTCGTGACCGACGACGGCGCCGAGACCGACCTGGACCTGGGCCACTACGAGCGGTTCATCGACGAGAACCTGTCCCAGGCGTCGAACGTCACCACCGGGCGCATCTACCAGAGCGTCATCGCCAAGGAGCGCCGTGGCGACTACCTGGGCGGCACGGTACAGGTCATCCCGCACATCACCAACGAGATCAAGGAGCGCATTGCGCGCGTCGCCCGCGAGGGGACCGGCAGCGTGGCGGCCACCGGCCTGGCGGCCCACGGGGTGGTCATCGTGGAGGTAGGCGGCACGGTGGGCGACATCGAGTCGTTGCCGTTCCTGGAGGCCATCCGCCAGATGCGCAAGGACGTCGGCAGGCGCAACGTGCTGTACGTCCACGTCACATGGCTGCCGGCCATCGGCGCCACCGGCGAGCTCAAGACCAAGCCCACCCAGCACTCGGTCAGCACACTGCGCGGCATCGGCATCCAGCCCGACGTGATCGTGCTGCGCAGCGACGAGCCGATCGACGAAGAGATCCTCGACAAGGTCGCGCTGTTCACCGACGTCGATGCGCCCGCCGTCATCCCGCTGCGCACCGCGCGCAGCATCTACGAAGTCCCGCTCCAGCTCGAGCGCGCGGGGATGGGCAAGCTCATCACCCGCGAGCTGGACCTGCCCGCCGCGGAACCCGACCTGTCCGACTGGCAGGAGCTGGTGTCACGCATCCGCGCCGCCCGGCCGCAGCTGGAGGTGGCCATCGTCGGCAAGTACACCGAGCTGCCCGACGCCTATATCAGCGTCACCGAGGCGCTCAAGCACGCCGCCCTCCACCACCGCGTGGACGTTCGGGTGCGCTGGGTGCGCTCCGAGCACCTGGAGCGGCTCGAGCCGGACCAGGTCGCCGGTGAGCTGGACGGCGTCCACGGCGTGCTCGTGCCGGGAGGCTTCGGCTACCGCGGCGTGGAGGGCAAGGTCCGCGCCATCCGCTGGGCTCGCGAGAACCGCGTGCCGTATCTCGGCCTGTGCCTCGGACTGCAGTGCGCGGTGATCGAGTTCGCCCGATACGCCCTGGGCACCGACGACGCCAACTCGTCGGAGTTCAACGTCTTCACCGAGCACCCGGTCATCGACCTCATGCCTGACCAGACCGATGTCACCGACAAGGGCGGCACCATGCGCCTGGGCCTGTACCCGGCTCGGCTGGAGGAGGGCTCGCTGGCGCGGGCCGCGTACGGCACCGAGATCGCCTATGAGCGGCACCGCCATCGCTTCGAGGTCAACAACGGCTATCGCGAGCAGCTGGGCGAGGCCGGCATGTGGTTCAGCGGCGTGTCTCCCGACGGCCGGCTGGTGGAGTACATCGAGCTGCGCGACCATCCGTGGTTCGTGGCCACCCAGGCCCATCCTGAGCTGAAGAGCCGCCCCAACCGGCCGCACCCGCTCTTCCGCGACTTCGTCGGCGCCGCCGCGGCGCACGCCGGGCTGACGCTGCGTAGTGCCGCCGCCGAAGCCGTCGCCGAGCCGGCGGCGAGGGCCAGCGCTGAACCGGCCGCGGTCGAGCGCGCGGCCGATCGATGACGACGCGTACGCGGAAGGCTGCGCCCGCCCTCGACCTCGCGGCGTACGGCGAGCAGCTCGACCGCTTTGCGGCGCAGGTCAACGAGGCCACCTACCGCCAGATGGCGGGCCTGGCGGACGAGATGGGGCTGGAGGCGATCTACGCCGAACACGCCGGCCTCTTCGAGCCGCGCGCCATCGAGCGGTTGCGACGCGCCGCGTCGGGCGACGGCGACGAGGCTCCCCAGGCGCGAGCGTTGCTCTGGTTCGCCCTGGACCAGCACCTGGCCTCCGCGGTGGCGGGGCTGTCGGAGCGCATCTCGACCGCCGAGTCGACGGCCATCGTGATGTGGCGCGGAGAGCGCATCCCGTACCGCGCCGTCTGGAACCGCGCGGCCGACATGCCACACCGCGCCGAGCGCAACGCCCTGGCCGCGTCCTACTACGAGGCGGTGGAGGCCATCAACCCGCTGCGCCAGGAGCGCCTCGCCCGAGCCGTGGCGGCGGTCCAGGCCCTCGGCTACCGTGACGTGCCCGACATGGTGGCCCAGGTCGGCGGCTTCGAGCCGCAGGCCCTGGCGGCGCAGCAGCGGGCCTTCCTGCTCGACTCGGAGACGGTGTACTTCGCCGCCCTGCGACGCTACCTGGCCGAGCTGGACATCGAGCAGGGCGACGCGTCCCGCGTCGACCTCGCCCGCATCCTGCGCGGCGGGGGCTGGGACGGCTGGTTCCCGGCGCGTGGCATGCTGCCGGCGCTGCGCGGCACGCTGGCCGGCCTGGGAATCGACCTCGACGCGCAGGCGGCCATCCAGCTGGACGTGGAGCACCGCGACCGCAAGTCACCGCGCGCCTTCTGCGCTCCCGTGAGGGTGCCCGACGACATCCGCCTCGTCATCCAGCCGCGCGGTGGGTGGGACGACTACGCCGCGGTCATGCACCAGGCCGGCCACGCGGAACACTTCGCCCACGTGGCGCCGGACCTGCCGGTCGCCTTCCGGCGCGCGGGCGACGACAGCCTGACCGAGGGCTACGGCGCGCTCTTCGAGCTGCTGGTCGGCGAGCCGGCCTGGCTAACGGAGCAGGTCGGCATGCCCGAGGGCGAGGCGCTGGCGTTCGCCGATTTCAACGCGTTCTGGCAGCTCGCGCAGATGCGCTCGCAGGCCGCCGGCCTTATCTACCAGCTGGACCTGCACGCCGGCACCGACCCGGCCATCGCGCGCGAGCAGTACGCCGGGATGGTGGAAACGTCCCTGGGCGTCATCGCGGCTTCAGAGAACTACCTGGCCGAGACTGACGATAACCTGTACGTCGCGCGCTACATCCGCGCCATGATGCTGCAGGGCTCGTTATCGGCCTGGCTGCAGGCCAACCACGGCGCGGCGTGGTGGCGATCGCCGCAGGCCGGCGACACGCTGCGCCGCAGCTGGTCGCGCGGGCAGGAGTGGAATGCGCAGGACGTGGTTGCGCATCTCGGTTATGATCGTCTCGACTGGCGACCGGTCCTGCGTCAGATTCGGACGCAGCTCATCGGCGAGATGAGCGGATACGGCGGGCCCAACATCACCACGAGAGCTGGAACCCGCAAGGTCTGACTGCTCCCGGACGCCCGTCATCCCACTGAGCGAGCAACCTTTCCGGAACGCACGGCCCGCGCCGCTTCACCGGTGAGGCAGCTCCGTCGGATCCCCGGAACGTCCCGTCCGGCCTGGACTGGCGACCGCTGCCGACACCAGCCCAATCACCGCTCGAGGTCCACCCTCACATGAAGCACTGCTGGAAGCAGGAAGCGCGATGAGCGACGAGGGGCGCCCGCCGCGCCGTAACCGGCCGCGCCGCCGCCAGGATGGTCAGCGCCGCCAACAGCCACGGCCCGCCTACGCGCGGCGGCGCAACGAGTATG
>DATADC010000202.1:0-13839 GCA_036258735.1 Candidatus Limnocylindria bacterium | reverse complement strand
CCCGCCATCTCGCCGATGAGCTCAACGCCGGCGGGCCGCGCCGGCACGTCAGCCACGGTCGCCATAGGACTCCTTCAAGCTGTTGCCGCGCGTCACTCGGCCGCTCAGGCGGCCATCGGAGCGCGAGCTACTGGTTGATCTGGGAGTCCTGATCGCTGGTCGCCGTCGCGTCGCCCTCGATCGACTGGTCGATGATCGCGTCCTGGTTCGCCACTGCGACCGCATCGGAGTCCACCGACGCGATGTTGGCGGCTGCCGCCGCGTCGATCGGAGCCGCGACGTTCGCATTGGCCGCAACCGCACCCGCGATCGGCGCCGCAACGTCCGCGTCAGCGGCGATGTCCACGTTGACGTCGAGCACGTCCCCGCTCAGCGCGTCGCCGGTTTCGATACCGGTCACCGTCTCGCCCGCAGCCCCGTCGGTGGCGTCGGCGTTGGTCGCCGCACCTCCGCCATCGATCACGTCGTTGGACTGGTCGAGATCGCTGACCTGGGTCGCCGTGGCCGTCGAATCGCCCACGATGCCCTGCGTGATCATCACGCCCTGATCGGCGAGTGCCTGGGCGCTGGACCCGACCGAGAGGACGTTGGCGCCCACCGCTGCGTCGATCGGCGCCGCGACATTCGCATTGGCAGCGACGGCGAGATCGATCGGCGCTGCGAGATCGAGCGCCAGGTCCGCGTTGACGTTGAGGTCGAGGATGGATACGACCTCTTTGTCGGGCAGGGCCGTCACTTCCTCGGCTGCCAGCTCTTCTGGCGTCAGACCCTCTTCCGGCGTCATGCCGCTCCTGCGGTCACTGCTCATCGCAAGATCTCCCTTCCTTCCCCCCGCTGTGCGGAAGCCGCCTGGCTCCGCGGCGACGTCCCGCAAAATCCGTGCCTCGCCCGGCGCGATGAGCCTGCGGCAACCTCGCGCAGGGGCCTCGCGCGCCAAATCCGTTGCGTCGTTGCAACGAGCAGATGCACGCCCCTTCGAAAATTCTGCAGTGACGGGTCGGGCCCCAGGGCGTACATTCAGCCGCGCACCGGAACGGGCCTCGGATTGCGTCGGCCCCGTTGGAGGACTGCGTGGTGACCTTCGTACGTCGCGGGCTGGCGCTGTGTGCATCGGCCGCCCTGTCTCTCCGACACCTATGGCGGCGGCTACGCCGACGAGGGCGACACGATGGTCCACGAGACCGGCCACTGGCTGAACCTGGAGCACACGTTCTTCGGCCAGTGCAACAAGAACGGCGACTTCGTCGCCGACACGCCGCCGCAGAAGTGGGCGACGTCGGGTTGCCCCGACGGTAAGGACACCTGCCCGGCGCCGGGTCTCGACCCGATCCACAACTACATGGATTACTCGGACGACTCGTGCATCAGCGAGTTCACCCCCGGCCAAGTCCAGCGCATGCGCGACGCCTGGTTGTTCTGGCGAGCGACCTGACGCCCTACGGGTCTCGAGCGAACGTCGGTGTCCGCGCCGCGCCGCGCCGGCTGACCTAGGTGCGGCCGGGCAGTAGGCGTCGGGCCGGCGAATCGACGCTGGCCGATGGCAACCGAGGTCGCCTGATCACGAGCATCCAGCTCCAGGCGATCGCCGACGCCATGAGGACCAGGCCGATCGCCCACATGCCGCTTGGGCTGACGAGCACCGCGGCGGCGAACGCCGGAAGCGTGAAGTCGGTGGACACGTGGAGGTTGTACAGCAGCGAGGCCGCGAAACCGGCGGAGATCGTCACGTACGCCGCAAGGTGCGCACGACTCACGACGGCAAACGGCGCGAGGAGCCCCAGGGCGGGGAAGAGATGGCGCTCGTGGACCCGCGTCGGCAGGAAGTAGAAGGCGAGCGCGAGGACCGCTCCGACGCCGAGGACGACCGCGAGATCCGGCGGGCGGCGCAGGCCGCTCAGCGCGCCGCCAATGCCGAGGAGCAGGAGCACGGCCGCTAGGCCGATGTAGGGATCGTCCGGAACGCCCATGCCCACGACGAGGCCCCAGGGGTTGAACGCGCCCAGCGAAGTCGCCGGGTAGCTCTCCGCCGCAGCCCCCAGGACGGCCAGGTAGCGGAATGGGTCGAGGGCGAGCGGTCCGGCGATGATCGCGTAGGCCAGCGCCATGCCGACGACCGCGCGCACGAGCGGCCGCCAGGTTCCGTTGCGCTTTCGCCCGAGCACCACCACGCCTACGGTGACCAACGTCACGAGCCCGAACTGCGGCTTCAGCAGCCCGGCAACGACGGAGAGCGCGCCGGCCGTCGCGTGACGACGCGAGCCAAGCGCGACGAGCGAACCCAGGCTGGCCAGCGTCCTGGCGCTGTCGACCTGGCCCCAGACCGCGCCGCCGATGATCGCCGCCGGGTTCAGCAGGTACACCGCCGCGGCACCGAGGGCGGGGACGGGACCGGCGGAGCGCAGGGCGGCGAAGAGCAGCACGCCGAGGGCCGCGTCGAACGGGATGGAGAGCGCCTTCACCGCCACACGCAGTGCCTCGCCGTCGAGTGCTTCAGCCAGCGCCCACAGCGGGTACAGCAGCGCCGGGTACATGGCGCGGGAGTGCTCGTAGAAGCGCCACGGCTCCACCCTGGCCATGAGCTCTCCCCACGCGGCCATGCTATCCACGTCCCACTCGTGACCGACCGACCCCAGCACGGCGAGCCGGATTCCGACGCCGACGATCAGGAGCAGCGCCAGCCCCGTCGGCGCGGTCCGCGAGGTGATGGCCGGCAGCGTGCCCGCGCGCCGCTGAATGGATGCGGCGACGGGTTTCACGCCGCTGGCGTACGCCGCGGCAAGAACGCCAGCGCGTGACGGTGTCTCGCTGGGCTTCACACTAAGACGCTTGCCAGGCCCGTCGAGCGCTACGCTGCTTTCCGGCGAGCTGCACGCGCGCTCCATTCAAGCCGTTCGACCACCGAGTAATTCAGCTCTGCCAGGCCGGCGATGGCCAGGACCCGCACGAGCACCTGCGTGGGACCTGGCAGGAAGCGGCGGCCGGCAGTCAGCGCCAGGGATGCCCACGTAGCGACGCATAGCGGACAGGAAACGAGCTCGCCGATTACCCAGCGCATCCCCGTGCCGCGCGCGACGACCGTCTCATCCACGCCGGAGGCATCGGTGACCGTTGCGGTGAATGGTTCGCGAATCGGCTCAGCGACGCGCTCGTACGCGAGCATGCGCCCGATGCGGTGGGCGGCGAGCGCGGTCAATGTGACGTCGGTGAGGCGGGTGGTGTCTCGATAGGGTCCACGCCCCAGCACGCCGACGCCCGTCAGGAACGCCGTGATGAGGCCGGTCTTCAGGACACGTCCGGCAAGTCCGTTGCGATCGGTCACGCAGTCAGGTCGGCCTCCCATGCCGCTGGCAATCTGTTGGGCCGGATGATGCGCACGCCGCGTGCCATCCGTGCCATGCGCGGCTATCCGGCGACTCAGCCCACGGCCGCTCGGCAGAAAAGGGGCATGGAAGTTGCCAAGGACCAGTCTCATCCAACGCCTGAAGGGGGACGACGAGCATGGCGCCCGAGCACCTCGTCTGCTTTTCGCACCTCCGCTGGGACTTCGTGTACCAGCGACCTCAGCACCTCATGTCACGGGCGGCGCGCGACGCTCGGGTTGTGCTCATCGAAGAGCGCGAAGTCCGGGAAGGCGCCGAGCCCGGTGTCGCCGTGACCACCTCGCGCGAGGGAGTGCGCGTTTGCCGGCCGATCGTGCCGAGCGGTCGGACCGGCGCCGACGCGGATCGCCTGGAGAAGCGTCTCGTGTCGGAGCTGCTGGCACGCGAGGGCGTGCGCAGCCCGATCGTGTGGCACTACAGCCCGATGGCCGAGCCGCTATCGCGCGACATCGACGCCAGCGCGGTCATCTATGACTGCATGGACGACCTGGCGGCCTTCCGCTTTGCGCCGCCCGGCCTGCGGGCGCTCGAGCGGCGGCTATTGCATCGGGCGGACCTGGTCTTCACCGGCGGCCAGAGCCTCTATCGCGCCAAGCGCAGCCAGCACAGTTCGGTCCACGCCTTCCCCAGCGGCGTCGACGTTCCCCACTTCGCCCAGGCACGCAGCACTCCGCGCCTCCCCATACCGTCCGACCTCACAATGACGCGGCCCATCCTGTTGTACGTGGGCGTCCTGGACGAGCGCATCGACATGGGGCTAATCGAGGCGGTCGCCGCTCGCCGCCCCGACTGGTCGGTGGTCCTCGTCGGTCCGGTCGTCAAGGTTGACGTATCGGACTTGCCTCGCCAACCGAACGTGTACTGGCTTGGGATGAAGCAGTACGCCGAACTTCCCAGCTACCTCGCCCATGCCGACGTCGCGATCATGCCGTTCGCCCTCAACGAGGCGACGCGCTATATCTCGCCGACGAAGACGCCGGAGTACCTGGCTGCCGGGCTTTCGGTGGTCTCGACCCCCATCGTGGACGTGGTGCAGCCGTACGGGAACCTCGGCCTCGTCCGCATCGCCGACGATCCCAAAGGGTTCGTCGAGGCCTGCGAAGCGGGCATGCGCACGCGGCCGCCGCACAGAGCGGTCCAAGCCGTGCTCGCCCGGGCGTCGTGGGACCACGTGTGGGACGGCATGGCATCGCGCATCCAGGAGGTCCTCGACTCGCGCCGTCGGCCAGGCGCGGTGCCTGCCATCGAGGCGCGGGGATGAGCGGCTTCGACTACCTCATCGTCGGCGCCGGGTTTGCCGGGTCGGTGGTGGCGGAGCGCCTGGCGCAGGCGGGCAAGCGCGTGCTGCTCGTGGAGCGACGCCGCCACATCGGCGGGAACGCATTCGACGAGTACGACGACGCGGGCATCCTGGTGCACCGGTACGGCCCGCACATCTTCCACACCAACGCCGAGTCCGTCTTCGAGTATCTCTCCAGGTTCACCGAGTGGCGCGCGTACGAACACCGCGTGCTTGCCAGCGTCGACGGTCGCCTGGTGCCGATCCCCATCAACCTCGACACCGTCAACCAGCTCTATGGCCTGCAACTGACGCCCGATGAGCTGACCTGTTTCTTCGCAGATCGAGCGCAGACGCGGGATCCCATTCGCACTTCGGAGGACGCCGTCGTCAGCAAGGTTGGCTGGGAGCTGTACGAGAAATTCTTCCGAGGCTATACGCGCAAGCAGTGGGGCCTTGACCCGTCCGAGCTGGATGCATCCGTCGCGGCCAGGATCCCGGTCCGCACCAATCGCGACGACCGCTACTTCGGGGATACGTACCAGGCCATGCCGCTCCACGGATACACCAGGATGTTCGAGCGGATGCTGTCGCACGCCAACATAAAGGTGCTGCTCAACACGTCGCTGCAGGAGATCAGGGGCGAGGTCGCGTACGGCCATGTGGTCTACACCGGGCCGATCGACGAGTTCTTTGACTACCGGTTCGGCCGGCTGCCGTATCGGTCGTTGCGCTTCGAGCACCGAACGTACGTGGACGAGTGGGTCCAGCCGGTCGGCACGGTGAACTACCCCAACCAGCACGCCTATACGCGGGTCACCGAGATGAAGCACCTGACCGGCCAGCGACACGATCAGACGACGAGCATCACCGAATATCCGATCGCCGACGGAGACCCTTACTACCCGATTCCCCGGGCTGAGAACCGGGAGCTCTACCAGCGGTATGCCGCGGTGGCCGCCACCCTGCCCCGTGTCACGTTCGTTGGCAGGCTGGCGACGTACCGCTACTACAACATGGATCAGGTCGTCGCGCAGGCCCTGACGGCCGCCGAGCGCCTGGTCGGGATCGGCACCTCCGTTCGACCCTCCCGGACCAATGGCAACGGCGCCCACCCGCTGGCGATCGGCGGGACTGACGGTGGGGCGGAGCGCGCCACCGCATGAAGGTCGGGGAGACGATCCTCTTCCCGAGCTTCTTCATCGGAGGCTTTGAGGGGTCGACGCACCGGCGCCGAGACGGCCGGCGGCTGGACCTGGTGGCCGCGACACAGCATGACAGCTTCGCCCAGCGGGACTATGCACGACTCGTGCAGCTCGGTATTCGGACCGCGCGGGAGTCGCTGCGGTGGCACCTGATCGAGGCCACCGCCGGGAAGTACGACTTTTCGATGGAGGTGTCGCGCGCCGTGGCGGCACGCGACAGCGGCGTGCAGGTCATCTGGGACTTGGCGCACTTTGGCTGGCCGGACCACGTCGATGTCTTCAGCCAGCCGTTCCCGGAGCAGTTCGCATCCTACGCCACCGCCGCCGCGCGCTGGATGCGCCATGAAACCGACGCCCCACTCTTGTTTGCACCGATGAACGAGATGAGCTTCCTGGCATGGGCTGGCGGCGAGGTTGGGATCATGAACCCGCACGCCAGCGGGCGTGGGGTGGAGCTGAAGCGCCAGCTCGCCCGGGCCAACATACGTGCCATCGACGCCATTCGGAATGTCGACCCGGCGGCGCGCTTCATCCAGCCCGAGCCACTCATCAACGTGGTGACTGATCCGGAACGCTCTCACGAGCGGGCGACCGCCGCGGACCAGCACGAGTCGCAATTCGAGGCGTGGGACCTGCTGGCCGGTCGGTTGGAGCCTGCGCTGGGAGGATCGGACGCCCACCTTGACGTGCTCGGCGTCAACTACTACCCCAACAACCAGTGGATCGCCGGCGGCACCACCCTGCCAGCCGAGAGTCCGCTGCGGGTGGAGCTAAGCAAGATGCTCGTCGAGCTCCACGCCCGCTACGGTCGACCAATCGTCATTTCCGAAACGGGCACCGAGGGCGGACAGCGTGCCGCGTGGGTGCGGGGCGTCTCGGATCAGGTTCGGGTTGCCATGGCCGTGGGAGTCCCGGTGGTTGGGATCTGCCTGTACCCGATCCTCAACCACCCCGGATGGGAGGACGACCGGCATTGTCACAACGGCCTCTGGGACTACGCCGGCGTGCGCGGCGGACGGCGCGCGTACGTTCCGATGCGTCGCGAGCTGGTCCGTCTTCGGCACCTCCAGTCGCACTGACGGAGCACCGGGAACCGTCAATTGATGGGAAGGACGGACGTGGATCATCAGGCGCTCCCAGCCAACCACCAGGATCCGGTGGTGCTCGGCCTGGTGGGACGTACGCTCCCGAGCCTCAAGCTCGAGTCGGCCGCAGGGCCGGTCGACCTGGCGGACTTGGGCCGAAATCTGCTCGTTCTCTTCGTGTACCCCCATGCCACTGGCCTGGGCGGCGCGCCGGTTCCGGGCTGGGACGCGATCCCAGGTGCTCGAGGCTGCACGGCAGAGTCGTGCGGTTTTCGCGACCGGCAGGCGGCGTTCGAGGCCGTCGGCGCCACGATCTGCGGGCTGAGCGTGCAGCGGGTCGAGGAACAGCGGGCATTCGCCGCGCGGGTTGGCATCGGGTACCGGCTCATCTCGGATCCGGATCGCCGGCTGGCTTCCATGCTGGGCCTGCCGACCTTCACCGCCCACGGGAGAACCTTTTATCGGCGCCTGACGCTGGTTACCGACGCGGGCAGGATCAAGAAGGTGTTCTATCCAATCCACCTGCCGGGAGAGCACGCTTCAGAGGTGCTCGCCTGGCTGGAGCAGCGTCCTCGGGCCTGAGCGCTACGCCGCGGCGCCGTGTCGTGGCTGAATCGCACGGGCCGCGGCGTCCGCTACTGTCGCGGCGTGGAGGTAGCGCGCGGCGAGCCGCAGGTCCCGAGGCTGAGCCTGCCGGGCCTCGTGCTGCGCTTCCTCGGCTTCGGACTCCTGGCGTGGGGCGGCCCCATCGCGCAGATCGCCATGCTGCGCCGCGAGCTGGTTGACGAGGAGCGCTGGATCTCATCGGAGCGCTTCAACCGAACGCTGGCGGTGTACCAGGCGCTGCCCGGGCCGGAGGCGCAGGAGCTGACCGTCTTCTTCGGGACGCTGTCGCGCGGCCGCATCGGCGGGCTGCTTGCCGGCCTTTGCTTCCTGCTGCCGGGCTTCCTGCTGATGCTGGCGCTGGCCTGGTTCTACGTCGAGGTCGGGATTGACTCGCCGCTGTTCGCCGCGGCGCTGGCCGGGTGCCAAGCGGCGGTGCTGGCGTTGATCGCGCGCGGGACGCATCGGATCGGTGCGCGGGCGCTGACCACGCGCGGGCTGTGGGCCATCGCGGGCCTGGCCCTGGTCGTCACGCTGTCAGGCACTCATTTCGCGGTGCCCCTGGCGACCGGAGGGGTCGCCTACCTGCTCGCCGACCGGCGGCAGGTCGTGGCGGCCGTGGCCGTCGGCGTTCTCGTGGTGGGCCTGGTCACCGCGTGGGCGGTCGCCACGCGAGCCGCCGATGACGGCCTGCCGGGCGCGCAACCCGAACCGGCCGAGTCGCGCGATGCCGGGCTGGTGTCGGTCTTCGGCGCCGGCCTGCAGGCTGGAGCGTTGACTTTCGGCGGCGCGTACACCGCCATCCCAGTGGTCCAGGACACGGCCGTCCGCGACGGCGGCTGGCTCTCCGACGCCCAGTTCCTCGACGGCGTGGCGCTTTCCGGCGTGATCCCGGCGCCGATGGTCATCTTCGCTACGTTCGTGGGCTACCTCGCAGCGGGGCCTGCAGGAGCGGTCGTCATAACGCTCGGCGTCTTCCTGCCCGCCTTCGCCATGACGCTGGCCGGCCACCGCTACCTCGAGCGCCTGGTCGAGGACCGGCGGATCCATGCTCTGCTGGACGGGGTGACCGCGGCCGTGGTGGGGCTGGTGGCGGCCACCCTCCTGCAGCTGGCGCCGGTCGCGCTGGGCAGCGCGGTGCCGCTGCTGATCTTTGCGGCCGCGGTGGCCGTACTGTACCTGTGGCGGTCCCCCGCGGCGGTCCCGGTGGTGATGGTCGGGGCAGGCCTGCTGTCCGCGGCCACGGCGGTCCTCGGCCTGGCACGCGGCTGATGACGTCACCCGGTGGTCGTGGCCGAGCGCTCGGCGCCGCCGTCGTACTGGTCGTGGCCGTGGCCTGCCAGGGCGCGCAACCGTCGGCTCCATCGGTCCTGCTGGCGGGTGAGGCCGTCGCCAACGACTGCGACCGCGCCGTGGTGGCGCGCGCCGAGCTCGAGCGCGACCAGGGGTCGGCGGCCGCCGCCGAGCTGGAGCATGGCATCTACCGGGCGTGCACCTTCGACCAGTTCGCGGTGGCCAACGACAAGCTGCTGGTGCCATACCGGTATGAGGGCGACCTGCACACCCACGTCGGGCGCAGGTGCCTGCGGCTGATCTCCCCCTACCACGGCACGCGGCTGTGCGAGAGCCTCGAGCCGTGAGCGGCTCTGGGCATGAAGAAGCCCCCGGGCGAGGTGCGGTCCGCGCCGGGGGCTCGAGGAGTGGGTGGAGCCCTCAGGACTCCGAGGTGATCTTCTGCTCCGCCTGGTCGATGCCCTCCTCGGCGCGTACGGTTGCCTCGTCCACCGCGTCGCGCACTGCGATCCCCACCTGGCGGCTCGCATCGCCGAGCATCTGCTGCTCCTGCGGCGTCTCGGGGATCAAGGCGCCGATGACCGCTCCGGCACCGGCCGCCACGGCGGTCATGGCCAATGGGTTGGCCTGCATGGCCCTGTCGAGCTGGTGCCCGATCTGGCTCACCGTCTGGCCGACGTTCTCACCGACCTCGCCGGCCGTCTGGCCGATGTTCTCCCCGGCTCGGCCCACGGCGTAGCCGACGCGGTCGGCCGCGCCGGTCACCGTGTCGCCGACGGTGGAGGCCGCTTCGCCGACCTTGTCGCCGACGCCCTCGCGCGGCTGCGCCGCACGCGTCTCATAGTCGGCGCGGTAGCCGGTTCCATAGCGGGTGTCGTACCCGGTCCCGTAGTAGTAGGACCGATACCGGCCGTTGCCGCCGCTCCCGCTGGAGCGGTTCATCCACAGCAGCGCCAGGCCAGCCCCGGCCATGGCGGCCGGGATCGGGTTGCGCCGGATGGTCTCGATCACCATGTCTGAGAGCCCCCTTGCTGTCTCTTCGACCCGACCGATGGTCGCGTCGCGTACGTTCTCCTTGGCCTGGTGGATGAGGTGCCCCGGCTCGAGCCGGTCGCCGAGCTCGCTGAGCGTGTCGCCCATCTCGACGCGAGTCACCTCGATGTCGGCCCTGATCTCGGCCGCCTCGGCAGCCTCCTCGTCGGTCATCTGCTCGGCGGCCTCGGCCTCGAGGCTCGCCTCGGCCGTCTCGTCACCGATCGGCCGGTACTCGTCGCGGGTCACTTCATCGTCTCCTTGACGAACTCGATGTTGTCGCGGACCGTGTCGGCGGTCTGCCGCGGGGCCAGATCGGTGGTCTGCACCTGCCGAACGCCGACCATGGTCACCACCGCGCCGATGATCAGCGCCGCGGCGCCTACGATCAGCGCCGCCAGCCAGCCGTCCACGCCGGCCTCGATGAGACCCAGCACGGCGGCGGCCAGGAGCACCAGGACGCCGGCATAGACCAGCGCGCCTCCGGCGCCGGCAACCCCGGCGCCACGGCTCAGGCGTCCGATGCCGGACGTGATCTCGACCCGCGCCAGGTCGATCTCCTTGCGCACCAGGGTGCTGACCTGGCGGCCGAGATCGCTCAGCAGGTCGCCGATGCCCCGGCGATCTTCCCCCTCCTGCATGGTCAGATGCCCTCCGACGTGGGTGACGTCGTCGTTGCGCCGTAGCCGGTCCCGGTGCCGTAGCCGGTCTCCGTGCCGTAGCCGGTCCCGGTGCCGTAGCCGGTCTCCGTGCCGTAGGTGGATGAGCGATAGCCCGAGCCGTAGGTCGAGCGGTTGCCGGACCCGTCGCCGCCGGCCGCCTTCAGGAAGCGCGCGGCGGCCAGGCCGACCAGGAAGGCACCGCCCAGGAAGATGAGCGGCTGCCGGCGCGCCGCGTCCTCCACGGTGCGCACGATCTCACGGGCATCGGTCTGCTGGAGGTAGGTGGCCAGGCGCTCGGCCTGCTCCGCGGCGGTTCGGCCGGCGTCGGCGATGGCCGGCTGCTCGCCCTCCATGTCGGAGGCCACGCGACGCAGGCTGGTGGCGACCTGGCTGATGCCCTGCGCCGCCTGCTCCTTGCTGCGGTCGGCCTGCGAGTAGCCCAGGCTCGTCGCACGCTCCGCGAGCTGCCCGACACCTTCGCCGGCGCGCTGTCCGGCTTCGGCCAGCGGGTGCTCGCCTTCGGTGCCCGGCTGGATCTCGGACGTCGTGACGGTCCCTGTCTCGTCGATGGTCACGGTGTCCCTGGTTGCCATATCGGCTCCCCCTCTGGTGTGGTGGTTCGTTTGGCCTTAAGCAGTGCACCCGTCGTGCCATTCGCCTACTTGGCACAACGCGTGCGCATCGGTCCATACGCCAACCGTCAGTAAATGCTCCAGGGGAGGAGTCACCAAATGCCGTCCGGCACCGAGTTCATCAAGCACGAGTTCGACGAGGCCATCGCCATCCAGCAGTCGATCGTGGAGGCGGGAAGGGCGCTGAGCACCTCGCACCCGGTCCCAGAAGTCAAGCGACAGCTCAAGGCGGACCTGCGGGTCGACGAGCGCCACCTCACGAAACTGCAAAACCTGGGCAAGCCGTTCGGAGCCCGTGGCGAGCGCGAGGAGGTGGCCCAGGCCCTGGGGTCGCTGGCCGGCGAGACGGCCCAAAAGGCGGCCACCGAGGAGAGCGAGGCGTACGAGGCCCATGCCGTGCTGCTCAACCTCAAGCGCAAGCAGCAGGACTCGGCCGAGGCCATGATCAAGATCGCGCGCGACCGCAAGGACACCGAGGTCCGCGATGCCGCGACGAAGATGAGGAAGGAGATCAAGGCCAGCGCCGATGGACTGGCCAAGAGCCTGGCGAACTTCGCGGTCCGCATCGCGTCCGCCTAGCGCGCGAGCGGCACCTTCGGGGCCGGCGAGAGGCCTCTCGCCGCCCTCCTTCGCACCTATGCACCCCGGTCCACGGCGCCTATGATCAGCCCTCATCGGGCAGCAGGAGTGGACCACGCATGATCAACGGCGACGACGACCTGGCCGCCGCATACAGCGCGCGCGGCGTTCCAACCGACTGGATCGACCTGACCTTCGACAACATCGCGCCGGCCTTCCGGCTGTACTACCGCGCCTTGCCGAGCCCCGACCCGGACGCTGCGCCAAGTGCCGGCAAGGACGAGGCCGAGCTGCTGCTGCACGATCCGGTCGCCGCGCTGCGTGCGGGCGGCATCATCGGCGAGGAGGTCGATGATGCCGGACGGCCGGTGCTGCCGCGGATCGCCACCATGGTCGTCAACCACGAGAAGACGCTAAAGCGCTTCGTCATGCACGCGTTCGTGACGGTCTCTAACAATCCGCACACCATCGGCATCACCATCGTCAAGGAAGAGAAGCAGGAAGGGACCGAGCAGCCCCAGTCGTAGCCCGGGCCCAAACGCACGCTCATGACGCTCGAGTCGGTCAGCTGCCCGGAATGCCGGCTCGCGGTGGCACCCGAATTCCGGTTCTGCCCGTCCTGCGGCATCCCGCTGGAGCAGGCCCCGCCAGCTCCAACCCGCCGGATCGCCGAGCCAGGCCCCGGCGCGGCTGAGCCGATGCCGGCGCCGGCCTGGGTCGCCGAGCGCCGGCTGGTCTCGGTCCTGTTCATGGACCTGGTCGGGTTCACGACGCTCTCGGAGAGCCTCGACCCAGAGGACGTGCGCGAGGTGCAGTCGCGCTACTTCGAGGCGGCACGGGCCACCGTCTCGCATTACGGCGGGTCGTTGGAGAAGTTCATCGGCGACGCCGTCATGGCCGTGTGGGGCACGCCCGTGGCGCGCGAGAACGACGCCGAGCGCGCGGTGCGCGCCGCGGTCGAGATGGTCGGCAAGGTAGCGTCCATGGCCGCCCCGTCCGCCGGAACCCTGCAGGCCCGGGCCGCGGTGACGACCGGCGAGGCGGCCGTGACGCTGGACATCGACGGTGAGGGCATGGTCACCGGCGACCTCGTCAACACCGCCTCTCGCCTTCAGGAGGCCGCCGTGGCCGGGACGGTGCTGGTCGACGACGCCACGCGGCGCGCGGTTGGCGCCGCCTTCGAGTTCCAGGCCGCGGGTGAGCGCTCGCTGAAGGGCAAGTCGGTCGCCGTGGCGGCGTGGCGCGTCGTGCAGGCGGCCCTCGCCACCGGAGGCGACTCGCGCGCCGGGCACGGCGGGCCGTTCATCGGGCGCGCCAGCGAGCTGCACGCGCTGGAGGAGCTGGTGGCGACCATGGTCGCCGAGCGCCGGCTGACGGTCGTTTCGATCATCGGCGTGGCGGGCATCGGCAAGAGCCGGCTGGCCAGCGAGCTCCAGCGCCGCTCTGCCGCCGCTGGCGTGCGCTGGTACGAGGGCAGCCCGCCGCGATGGGGCCAGGGCACTGCCTTCGCTCCGCTCTCCGAGATGGTGCGCCGCAGCATCGGGGTGGCCGAGTCCGAGCCGGCGGAGGTCGTGCGTCGCGCGCTGGGGGAGGCCCTCAACCGGCTGGTGAGCGACGCAGCCGAGCGGACCTGGATGGAACCACGCCTGCTGGCGCTGCTCGGCCAGCGGGATATGGCCCACGACTCCGCGGCAGGTGGCGAGCGGGAAGAGCTCTTTGCCGCGTGGCGCCGCTACCTGGAGGCGGAGGCCGACGAGGCGCCGCTGGCGCTCGTCTTCGAGGACCTGCACTGGTGCGACTCCGAGCTGCTCGACTTCCTGGACTATCTGGCCAGCTGGTCGCGGCGACGCCGCATCCTGGTGCTGGCGCTGGCGCGCCCCGAGCTACTCGAGCTGCGGGCGACGTGGGGCGCCGGCCTTCCGCACTTCACGGCCATGCACCTCGATCGCCTGCGGGACGCTGACGTCGACGCCCTGCTGCAGGCGCTGGCGCCCGACCTCCCGCCACCGGCCTCGGTCCGCATCCGCCAGCGCGCCGAGGGCGTACCGCTCTACGCCGTCGAGATGGCCCGCATGCTCGGCGAGCGAGC
>DATADC010000201.1:0-12397 GCA_036258735.1 Candidatus Limnocylindria bacterium | reverse complement strand
GCGTGCCCGACGGCCGAGGGCGTCGTGCTCCTGCTGGTGCCTGGCCTGGAGCGCCAGGCGGCGCACCTGCGGGCGCAGCTCGCCGGCCAGGTCGCTGACCCGCGTCAGGTTGTCCCGGGCGCGGGCCAGCCGCGACGACGCTTCGTTCTTGCGAACCTGGAGGCCCTTGACGCCGGCCGCCTCCTCGAAGAGCTGGCGGCGCTCCTCGGGCCGCAGCGACAGCGCCGAGTCGACGGTGCCCTGGCCGACCACCACCAGCTCGTTGGCCCCCAGCCGCCCCTCGCCCAGCAGGTCGACCACGTCGCGCAGACGCGCCCGAGCCCCGTTGATGAGGTACTCGCTCTCCCCTGAGCGGTACGCGCGGCGAGCGATCGACACCTCGCCGAACTCGATCGGCAGCCAGCCGTCGGCGTTGTCGAGGGTCAGGATTGCCTCGGCCATGCCCTGCGGCCTGCGCTGCTGGCTCCCGGCGAAGATCACGTCGTCCGCCCGCCGGGTGCGCAGAGAACGGTTGGACTGCTCGCCGAGCACCCAGCGAACCGCGTCGGCCATGTTTGACTTGCCCGACCCGTTGGGGCCGATGACGGCATTGACCCCGGGCTCGAACACGAAGCGCGTGGGGTCGGCGAACGACTTGAAGCCGTGCAGGCGCAGCTCACGCAGGCGGCTCATGACGCCGCCTCGCGTCCCGAGCCGCCATCCTGCGTGCCCGACCCGGGCCGCGACAGCTGGTTGAGGGCAAGCGCCGCAGCCTGTTCCTCGGCGCGCTGCCGGCTGGATCCCGCGCCGCGGGCGATGATTTGTCCGTCGAGCACGACGGAGACCGCGAACGTCTGCTTGTGCGCCGGGCCGGTGGTCTCGACCAGCTCGTAGCGAGGCTTCTGGTGATGGACGCGCTGGCTCCACTCCTGGAGGCGGCTCTTCGCCGATTTGGGCGCCAGGCCCGGCCCGCCCAGCTGGTCGTCGAAGAGGCGCGTCAGCCAGCGGCGCACGGCCGGCAGCCCCTCCGAAAGGTAGATCGCGCCGGCGACGGCCTCGAAGGCGGCGGCCAGGAGCGAGGGGCGGGTCGCGCCACCGGCATCGGCCTCTCCGCGGCCGAGCAGGAGGTATCGGTCCAGCCGCAGGCGCAGCGCGAGCTCGGCCAGGGCGTCGCGGTTGACCAGGCCGGCGCGGCGCGCGGTCAGGAGGCCCTCGTCCTCGTCGGGGAAGCGGTCGTACAGCAGGCGGCTGACGACGATGCCGATGACGGCGTCGCCCAGGAACTCGAGGCGCTCGTTATGCCCGGCGACGAGCTGCCGGTTCTCGTTGAAGTAGGAGCTGTGGACGAACGCCTGGCGAATGGCCTCCGGGTCCCGCAGGGCGATGCCGAGTCGCTCGCCGAGCTCGTCGAGACTCGGTCGGTCCATGGGCCGCGCTCGTTACTGCTGGTGCTCCTCGATGTAGTCGACCGCGTCCTGCACCTTCTGGATCTTCTCGGCGTCCTCGTCCGAGATCTCCATCCCGAACTCCTCCTCGAGGCTCATGATGAGCTCGACCAGGTCGAGCGAGTCGGCGTTGAGGTCCTCGACGAACGAGGCCTGCGGCGTGACCTCTTCCTCGTCAACCCCGAGCTGCTCGACGATGATCTTCTTGAGTCGTTCGAACGTGGTTCCGTCGGTCAACCGTCTAGGCTCCTCTAACCGATTCCGCTTCGCGTGGACCGTGAAACGCTACCGAGAACTCCGTTCACGAGTCGGCGGGCAGCGTCACCGGCGTAGGTCCCGGCAAGTGAGACCGCGTCGTGAATCGTTTCCCCGCTCGGGGGCGCGGCGGAGTATAGCACCTCGAATAACGCGCTCCGCAGGATCGTCCGCTCCACCCGACCGAGCTCAGAAACGGGGATGACGGGCGCCCTCCGGGCAATCTCGGCGTCCAGGTCGGCCCGATGCTCGAGCACGCCGCGCACCAGCCGGCGGGCGTGCTCGGCCGCCTCGCCGCCGATGCCCTTCTCGCTTGCCATGCGCTCCAGCGCGACCAGCCCGCGATCCGGTTGGAACTCCTCCTCGAACAGGGCCAGCATGGCCAGCCGGCGCGCCTTGAGCCCCTCACCGGCAGCCGGGCCACGGCGCGGCCGGGACACGCGCGCTACGCCTCTCCCTGGGGTGCGCTGGTGACCGGTCGGGTCCCGCCGGGCAGCCCCGCGGCGGCGGCGGGACGGGCCAGGGCCGGATGCTGGCGCGTCCAGTCGGCGATCAGCTGCGGGACGTTGGCAGCGGCCGCCTCTGAGGCGACGCGGATGGCGTGCTCCACCATGCGCGCGCGCGCTCGCCCGTGGGTCACGATGCTGACGCCCCGAACGCCGAGCAGCGGCGCCCCGCCGTAGCGCTCGAAGTCGAAGCGGTGCTTGAGGCGGTCGAACCCGGGCTTCAGCGCCAGCAGCGCCAGCGGCGCCACCGCACCCTGCTGCAGGTCGCTGCGCAGCGAGCGGAAGATGTAGCTGGTCAGCCCCTCGAAGAACTTGATGACCACGTTGCCGACGAACCCGTCGCACACCACGACGTCCGCGGCGTGCGCCATCAGGTCGTTGCCCTCCACGTTGCCCACGAAGTTGAGCCCGGCCCCACGCATCTGCTCGTGGGCCTCGCGGGTCACTCCGCTCCCCTTCTCGACCTCCTCACCGATGTTCAGCAGGCCGATGCGCGGACGCGGCACCTTCAGCACCTGCTCGGCGTAGATGGCGCCCATGACCGCGAACTGGAGCAGGTTGCCGGCGTCCGAGTCGACGTTGGCGCCGACGTCGAGGATCATGATCGGGCCGGTCGCGGTGACCAGGTGCGCGCCCAGCGCCGGGCGCTCGACGCCGTCGATGCGCCCCAGCCGAAAGACGGCGGCCGCCATGGTCGCCCCTGTCGACCCGGCGCTGACCACGGCATCGGCTCGACCGTCGCGGACCAGGTCGGTGGCCACCCGGATGGACGACCGGCGCTTGCCGCGCAGAGCCTGCGCCGGGGACTCCCCCATGCCGATGACCTCGGGCGCGTCCACGAACCTGACGCTGGCCGGACGGCCGTGGCCGTGGCCATCCACCTCGGCCTGGATGCGCGGCAGGTCGCCGACCAGGATGACCTCGTCGGCGTTGGCGGCCGCGTAGTTGATGGCTCCGCGCACGACCTCGCGCGGCGCGAAGTCCCCGCCCATCGCGTCGACCGCGATGCGCATCAGCGGCGCCGGGTCAGCGCGATCCGCCCTCGGCCGGCGTGCTCGACTCGACCGGCAGCACCTCGCGCCCGTCGTAGTGGCCGCAGGTGGGGCAGACGCGATGGACGCGCATCAGCTCGTGGCAGTGGGGACACTCCACGAGCGGCGGCGCGCTGATGGCCAGGTGTGACCGCCTGCGGCCCTGGCGTGCCTTGGATACCTTGCGCTTGGGAACGCCCACGCGAGATTGCTCCTGGTTCTAGGGGGTGCGCTTGTCGGGGACGCCGCAGTATAGCCCCAGCCGCGGGCTCAGTCCGCGTCGCGCTCCAGGAAGCGGGCCAGACCCGCCAGCCGCGGGTCCACCTCCTCGCTGGCGTGGGCGACGTGCGCATCGTCCAGCCGCGCGCCGCACTCGGCACACAGCCCGGGGCAATCGGGCCGGCACACGGGGTGCAGCGGCTCGGTCAGCGAGAACTCCTCGCGCAGGACCGGCGTCAGGTCCAGCTCGTGATGGCCGTCGATGAGGCGTGCGGACTCATCGC
This sequence comes from Candidatus Limnocylindria bacterium, assembly GCA_036258735.1. Classification (GTDB taxonomy): domain Bacteria; phylum Chloroflexota; class Limnocylindria; order QHBO01; family QHBO01; genus JAPSGM01. The sequence goes on along the minus strand of DATADC010000201.1, from coordinate 8,678 downwards.
TCGCCGGCTCGGGCAGGGCCGTCCCGCTCTCCGGATCGATGCTCGGCACGTACTCCTCCGAGATCTGCACGACGGCCACTTCGACGTAGGCGTCCAGGCAGCGCCCGCACGTCCGCCGCAGGTCGCCGTCCACCTCCCCGCGCACCAGGATGCCTCGGTTGGTGCGCTGCATGCGCAGCCTGCCGTTGATGGGGCCGGCCAGCTCCACGTCGGGCGCCAGGGACAGGTAGCGGTCGCGGAGCCGGTACTCCCGCACGGCGCCGGCTGGCTCTCGCAGGAGCCCGGCCACGTTGAACGCGGTCATGGCCGAGGCGCGGCTTCGGTGGCCTCCTGCTCCGGCTGGCCGATGGGCATGCCCTCTCCCAGCGGCCGCGGGCCGCGGTGGCGCTCGTCGAGCATGTCGATGCCGCGCTTGATGCTGGTCAGGGCCTTGATGCATTCGCCCTCCAGCCGGATCAGTACGCCGGCCGCGTACTCGTCGGCGCCGCGGCGCACCTCGGCCGCCTCGCGCTGCGCGGCGTCCAGGATCTCGCCGGCGCGCTGCTGGGCCATCCGCACCAGCTCGCGCTCTTCGAGCATCTGCGCGGCCTGCTCCTGAGCGCGAGCGATCACCGCGTCAGCCTCCTCGCGGGCCCGCTCGGTGATCCGACCGGCTTCCTCGGTGATGCGCCGCGCCTGGCGGACCTCGTCGGGGACCGAGACGCGCAGCTGGTCGATCAGCTCCAGGACGGCCGCCTGCTCGAGCACGACGCTGTTCGTCAGCGGCAGCTTCTTGCCGGCCGCCACGAGGCTCTCGAGGCGCTCCACCAGGAAGATGATGTCCGTGGCCGTACTCCTCCGTCCGTCGCCGGGATTATAGGCCCCGCCCGATGCGCGAACGGCGCGCCACCACTCAGCGCAGCCGCGCGGCCAGCGCCTGCGCCACCGGCTTCGGCACCATGCCGGAGACGTCCCCGCCGAACTGGGCCACCTCCTTGGCCAGGCTGCTCGAGACGAACCCGAACTCCAGGGCGGTCATCAGGAACACAGTGTCCACCGAGTGCTCCAGGCGCCGATTGGTGTGCGCCATCTGCAGCTCGGCCTCGAAATCGCTGATGGCGCGCAGCCCGCGCACGATGAACCCGGCTCCCTGCCGCTGCGCGAACTCAACGGTGAGCCCGTCGAAGGCCTCGACGCTGACGTGCGCGCCGAGGTCGGCGACGCAGGCGCGGATCAGGTCCACGCGCTCCCCGATGGCGAACAGCGGCTTCTTGCGGGGGTTGTGCAACACGCCGACGGTCAGCTGGTCGAAGAGCTCGGACGCTCGGCGAGCGACGTCAAGGTGCGCGTTGGTCATCGGGTCGAACGAGCCGGGGAAGACGGCGACGCGACTCATCGATCCTCCACTCCATCGGTTCTGCCCGCGGTCGACCGCTCGACGAAGGTCAGCGCGGTCTCGCCGAACCGCCGTTCACGCCACGGCTCAAGGCCGGTCGGCAGCCGCACCTCCGTGCGCCAGAAGTGCTTGATCACGACCAGGGCGCGGGGCGCCAGGAGCGGGACCAGCCGCTCGAGGGGCGCGAGGATAGCACGCTCCGCGTACGGGGGATCCACGAAGGCCAAGTCGAACGGCGCCTCCGGCGGCGCATGCTCCAGGTAGGCCTGGACGTCACCGCCGCAGACCGATGCCGAGGCGGCCAGCCGGGTGCGCTCCAGGTTGTGGCGGATGGCGGCCAGCGCGTCGCGGCCGCGCTCCACGAAGGTCGCCCGCTCCGCCCCGCGCGACAGCGCCTCGATGCCCAGCGCCCCGCTGCCGGCGTAGAGGTCCAGCACGTTGGCGCCCAGCACGCGCTCGCCCAGGATGGCGAACAGCGTCTCCTTGACCCGATCGGTGACGGGACGCGTCTTCCGGTGCTGCGGTGCCCGCAGGACGATGCCGCGCGCCGACCCGGCGATCACACGCACGGGGGCGTCATGCTGCGTCACCCTCAGCCTCGGCGGCCGCGAAGTCCGCCCGCAGGCGGGCCAGCTTGGGCCGCTGCGTCAGCCCAGGGTCATCGGCCACGAGCCGCTCGGCCAGGTCGCGCGCCCGCTCGGCGAGCGCCACGTGTCGGGGCTCGAATAGCGACGCCACCCGCAGGGGCGGGAGCCCGGACTGCCGCGTGCCGAGCAGGTTCCCGGCCCCGCGCAGCGCCAGGTCCGCCTCGGCGATCGCGAACCCGTCGGTCGAACCGGCCACCACCTCGAGCCGTCGCCGCGCCAGCTCGTCGCTCGTGTCGGAGAGCAGGATGCAGAACGAGCGATCCGGGCCGCGTCCGACCCGCCCGCGCAGCTGGTGCAGCTGCGCGAGCCCGAAGCGCTCGGCATCCTCCACCAGCATGACGCTGGCGTTCGGCACGTCGATGCCAACCTCGATCACCGTGGTCGCCACCAGCAAATCCATCTCGCCGGCGGCGAAGGCCTGCATGGTGGCGTCGCGCACGTCGGCCGGCTGCTGGCCGTGAACCAGCCCGATGCGTAACGAGGGCAGCGCTTCGCGCAGCCGCGCCGCCTCGGACTCGGCCGACGCGACGGTCAGCGCCTCGCTCTCGGCGACCAGCGGCACGACCACGAAGGACTGGCGGCCTGACGCCGCCTCGTCGGCCAGGAAGGCCTCGATCCGCGGCAGGGCGGAGCGGCCCCGGATCTCGGTGCGGATCGGCTGGCGTCCGGGCGGCAGCTCGCGGATGGTCGAGATGGCCAGGTCGCCGTAGAAGGTCAGGGCCAGCGTGCGCGGGATGGGCGTCGCCGTCAGCGCCAGCACGTGCGGCTCGAGCCCGATGCCCTTGGCCTGCAGCGCCGCGCGCTGCGCGACCCCGAAGCGGTGCTGCTCGTCGACCACCGCCAGCCCCAGCCGGCGGAAGGCGACCGCCTGGCTGATGACGGCGTGCGTGCCGATCACCACCTCGGCCTCGCCGGCCTCGATGGCGTCGTGGATGCGCCGCTTGGCCGATGCGGTGAGCGACCCGGACAGGAACTCCGCGCGCACGCCGAGCGCTCCGAGCAGCGGCGCCAGGGCGGCATGATGCTGCCGCGCCAGGATCTCGGTGGGGGCCATCAAGGCGCCCTGCCAGCCGGCACGCACCACCGCGGCCAGGGCAACCGCCGCCACGGCGGTCTTGCCGCTGCCGACGTCGCCCTGGAGCAGCCGCCGCATCGGCCGGTCGCGGCCCAGGTCGGCCGTGACCTCCTTCACCGCCCTCCGCTGGTCGGCGGTGAGAGTGAACGGCAGGGCGGCAGCCAGGCGCTCGACCTCCGCCTCCGGCACGTCGACCTGCGGGGCACGCATCGTCTCGCGCACGGATCGGGCCCCGACCAAGCTCAGCTGGAGTGCCAGCAGCTCGTCGAACGCCAGGCGGTCCAGCGCGGCCGGGACGTCGGCCGCGTCCTCGGGGAAGTGCGCGGCGCGCAGCGCCTCGTCGATCGGCATGAGCCCGGCCCGCTCCCGTGGCTCGAGCGGATCTTCGAGGAGCGGCAGTGCGCGGGCCAGCACCCGCGCCAGCAGCTCTCGAACGCGCTTCTGCGTGACGCCACCGACCAGCCGATAGACCGGCACCACCCGCGCCGTGTGGATCGAGCCGCGGGCGGCGGAAGCGAACTCCGGCGAGAGGAACTGCGGCCGCCAACCGCGCATGGTGACCTTGCCGCTGAGGACGACCTCGTCTCCCTGGCGCAGCCGGTTCTCGACGAAGCGACGGCCGAACCAGACCGCCTCGGCGCTGCCGGTGTCGTCCGCGAGCTGGGCGATCACGCGCTGTGGCCGTCGGCCGAAGCCCTTCTCGACGCGCACGTCGGTGACGCGCGCCCGGGCCGACTGCTTCTCGTCCGGGCGCAGGTCGCCCAGCGGCCGCAGGTCGCTGAAGTCCTCGTAGCGGAACGGGAGGTAGAAGAGCGCTTGCCGCGGAGTTCGGATGCCCAGCCGGGCCAGGACGCCTGCCCCGCGGGCCAGCTCGGGGAGCGCGGCGCGGATCGGCTGGTCGAGGGCTTCGGCTCCGAGGCCGCGCACCGCGGCGGCCGGCGTCACCTGGCGCGACGCCGGACGCGTCGTTGCATGCGTCGATCGTAGCGTGCTAGCATCGCCCGCGTTCCGGCGGCGCCCACAAGGCGTGCCGGTTCGTTCGTGATGGGAGACTCCTCGATGGCACGAGTGTGCGAGATCTGCGGCAAGAAGCCGATCACCGGCTGGAACCCGCAGTCGGTCGGGATGAACCGCAAGCGCGCCCTGCGGCGCTGGATCCCGAACCTGCAGTCGGTCGCCGTGCGGCGCGAGGGCCGCAGCGTCCGCGTGCAGGCCTGCTCGCGCTGCCGCCGCACGCTGGAGAAGGTCTAGGCTGCTCGGCTCAGCCGGCGAGCTCGCGCTCCGAGTCGATCACCAGCGTGAACGGGCCGTCGTTCACCAGCGCGACCTCCATGCGCGCCCCGAACGCCCCGGTCTCGACCGGGTGTCCCGCCTGGCGCAGCCGCTCGACGAAGCGCGCGACCAGTGGCTCGGCGAGCTCCGGCCCGGCCGCAGCGGTGAAGCCCGGCCTGCGCCCGCGCCGCACGTCCGCGTACAGGGTGAACTGGCTGACCACCAGGAAGGCGCCGCCGGCATCGGCGATCGAGAGGTTGGTGCGGCCGGCCGCGTCCTCGAAGTAGCGCAGGGCGGCCAGCCTGTCGGCCAGGCGGTCGACGGCGGACGCCGTGTCGCCGGGCCCCACCCCGACCAGCACCACCGCGCCGAGACCGATGCCGCCCAGCGGCTCGCCGCCCGCACGCACCTCGGCCCCCTTCACGCGCTGGACGACCAGCCTCATTCGAGGCTGGTGACCGGGGCGGCGTCCTCGTTCGGGCGCGGCGGGCCCAAGGCCGCCTCGGTGAAGCGCGCCTGGGCGTTCCAGATCATCCAGCCCTTGGCGCCGTTGTCCGCGGCGGCCTGCATCTCGGCGCGCACCTGGGCGGCCGTGTAGGGGGCGAACTGCCCGTAGCCGAAGTCCTGGATCCAGGGCCTGATCTCCATCGGCAGGCCCTCGGACTGGCGGTTCATGATCTCGAGGGTCTTGTCGATGACGTCGTACGGCGCGTTGTTGGGCACCGCGTGGCCGAACACGCCCGGCCCGTAGTGGCTGGGGTAGACCATCGGGCTGAAGTAGTCGACGTAGGGCATGATCACCTCCGGCCGCTGCCCGATGCCCTGGTCGTCCGCCACGATGAAGCTGATCGGGAAGACGTCCGCCGAAAGGAATGCGCGCTCCGTCTCCAGGCGGTCGGAGACCACCCGCAGCACCCGACGGATGGCCGGCAGCCGGAACGACTGCGAGTTCGGCAGGTTCGTATCGGCCAGCTCGTAGGGGCCGTCGCTGAAGAAGCGGATGTAGTCGAGCTGCACCTCGTCGAAGCCCTTGTCCGCCAGGTCGCCGGCGATGGCGGCCAAGTACTCCGCCACGCCCGGAGCGGCCGGGTCCAGCCAGATGCCGCCGAGGTTGTCGGTCCACGGCTCGCCGGTGGCCACGTTGCGGACGGCCAGCTCGGGGCGTGCGGCACCGACGGTGTTGTCCTTCATGCACACCATCCGGGCGATGGTGTAGATGCCCCGTTCCTTGAGCCGCGGCAGCAGCTCCGCAAGGTCGAAGATAGGTCGGTCGGCGGCGCCCGACTCGACCGCCTCGGGCAGGTCCGTCTCGTAGTACAGCCAGCCGCCTGTCTCCTTGACGTCGATGACGAGCGCGTTGACCTCGGTCCGGTCCACCAGCGCCAGGAGCTCGTCGAGGCGGCCCGGTCCCTCGAAAACGGCAGCCGGTGCGTAGAGGGCGCGCGCCTCGAACGGCTCGAGCGCCACGTCGAGGTCCATCTCCTCCCCGATGGCGAGCTCCACCAGGCGATAGCCGGGCATCTTGTAGATCAGGCTGCCCTGCTCGGGGACGTCGGGCAGCTCGTAGCGGCCGCGTCGATCGGTGCGCACTGCCGTGTGGCTGCCATCCACGAAGACCCGCACGCCGGCCACCGGGCGACCGCGCTCGTCGGTCACCCTGCCGCGCACCTCGTTGCGTCGCAGCTCGACCGCCAGGTCGCCGTCGGCCGGAACGCTGCTGCGCGTCGCCTCGAAGCCGTCGGCCGTCACCTCCACCTCGGTGCCCGGCAGGGCCGTCAGCTGCGTCCGCCCGTCGTCCGCGGTGACGGCCCGGGCATCGCCACCCGAGATCCAGGCCCCGGCCACGGGCTCCCCGCTGCCGCGCTGGGTCACGGCCACCGCCAGCGCCCGCGGCTGCGGGGGCGTCGGCTCCGGCGTGGGGATGAAGGGCAGCGGCGCCGAGTCCCCGCAGGACGCCACCACCAGCGCCAGCGCCAGCAGCGCCGCGCCGGTTCGAAACGCCGGGACGCGGATCAGGTCGGGCTCCTTTCGCGATCGCGGGACACCGCGCCGGCAAGCGCACCGGCGCGCAGCGCCTGGACCGTTGCCCGCAGGTCGCCGGGATGTGCGTACAGGGCGCTGCCGGTCACCAGCACGTCGCCGCCGGCGGCGTACGCGCTGCCGATGGTCTCGAGGTTGACGCCGCCGTCGACCGCGATCGGCAGGTCCAGCCCGCGCCGGTCGGCCTCGGCGCGCAGCACGGCAAGCTTGGGCAGCACCTCGGACATGAAGGCCTGGCCGCCCCAGCCGGGGTTGACGGTCATGACCAGCAGCAGGTCGATCGCATCAAGGTACGGGATGACCCTGTCCGCGGGCGTCTCCGGATTGATGGCCAGCCCAACCGATCGGCCAACGCGGCGGATCTCGGCGATCACCGCGGGAGCTTCGTCATCGGCCTCCAGGTGGAAGGCGATCAGGTCGCTGCCCGCGTCGGCGAAGGCCCGCGCGTAGCGCAGCGGGCGGCTGATCATGAGGTGGCTGTGGTAGGGCAGTTGGGCATGCGGCCGCACCGCCTCGACCACGACCGGGCCCATGCTGATGTTGCGCACGAAGTGCCCGTCCATGACGTCGAGATGGATCGAGTCCACTCCCCCGTCGGCCGCGCGCTCGATCTCCGTGCCCAGGCGGCTGAAGTCCGCGTTCAGGATGCTGGCGCTGATGTGCGGTGCTCGCCGGCGGTCGGCCGTCACGGTGCGCGGCAGACGGCGACGCAGGCTCGGCCCTGTGAAGCCTGGTACGCCAGCTCGCCGCGGGCCTCGAGCCACGCGGCGAGCGAATCACGGTCCACCTCGCTGGTCGCCGGAGGCGATCCGGCGCGCGGAAGCTCAGTCACGCCGCCCCATGAGCAGCATCAGGTAGTACAGGAACGTGAGCAGCGCGGTCAGCGCGGCCGCCACGTAGGTCCAGGCCGCGGCCTTGAGCACCTCGCGGGCGCCGACCTGGCGCTCGCCGACCATGCCCAGGCTGCCGACGAAGGCGAGTGCCTTTCCGGACGCTCCGATCTCGACCGGCAGCGTCACGAAGGTGAACAGCACCGCCGCGCCGAAGGCGAACAGGCCGATCCAGGCGAGGTCCAGCAGGTTGAAGATCAGGCCGGCGATGATGAGCCACGGGGCGATCCCGCTTCCGAACTGGGCCACCGGCACGATCGTCTGGCGCACGGCCATCCACGGGTCGCGCTCCCGGTCCTGGAGAGCGTGTCCCACCTCGTGGGCGATGACGGCCGCCGCAGCGACCGACAGGCGCTCGCCGCCGGGGACGCCGAGCGCCGCCTCGGTGGGGTCGTAGTGGCCGAGCTCCGGCCTGCCGGAGACGGCGCTGCTCACCCGTAGCACCTTGCCCCGCGGGTCGTAGTGGTCCGTCAGCTGGCCGGGAACCGGCTCGATCCGGACGTCCTGAAGGCCATGGCGGTCGAGTAGGCGCCGCGCGAAGTCGAAGGCGGACAGGTTGATTCCCGAGTCGACCTTTGACCACTTGGCGTAGGTGGAGCGCACGCGCCACGCAGCCCATCCGGTGATGGCGATGCTCGGCAGCATCACCAGCAGCACGTACGTCATGAATCCCATTTCGTTGTCCTTGCCACCTCCTTGGAAGCGGGATCGAGTATAGCCGAGGCAACGTGAACTCCTGGTTCGGGCCCGATGAAGACGCGCTAACTCGGTTGGCGGTCGGGCGCTTCGGCACGCGGCGTGCGGGTGTCAGGTGGACGAACGCACGACGTCGAGATACGAGGAGCTCCGTATGGCAAGGAACGACTGGATGAGCTCGGTGCGCGACGCCCGACGCCGCGCCGAGACGCTTCGACGGGACGACCGGCCGGGACCGGGCCGGTTCGTGGCGCTTGGCCTGCTGGGCGCCCTGGCCGGCGCAGCTGCCGCGTTCCTGTTGGACCCGGAACGCGGGCGGTCGCGCCGCGCGCGGCTGGCGGACCAGACCGCCGCGTTCTTCCGCGACGTGTCGGGCAACCTGGAGCGCGGTGGGCGATACCTGAGCTCGACCGTGCAGGGCAAGGCCGAAGCCCTTCGCGCGGCCGGCACCGCCGAGGCGCCGCCCAATGACGCGGCGCTGGCCATGAAGGTCGAGAGCGAGCTGTTCCGCGACCCGGACGTGCCCAAGGGCGACATCAACATCAACGTCGAACAGGGCATCGTGGTACTCCGCGGACAGGTGGCCGACCCGTCCATGAGCGAACGGCTGGAGAAGGCGGCGCGAGCCGTCCCGGGCGTGTGGGAGGTGGAGAACCTGCTCCACCTGCCCGGCGAGCCCGCCC
>DATADC010000200.1:0-38445 GCA_036258735.1 Candidatus Limnocylindria bacterium | reverse complement strand
GTCTCGCCGAGGTTGGCGAACGGGATCTGCTCGTCGCCGGGGCGGCCGAGGCGCGCGACCTCATCGGCGGCGCTCCGGGCGCCGATACGCAGCCGGCCGCGCCGCGTACCGCCGCCGACGCTGCGCCGCCGGCCATCGACCCCAAGGAGGCGCGGCGGGCCGAGGCCCAGCGCAAGCTGGCGCTCATGCAGCGGCTGCCGTCGGAGCTCAAGCTGCGGGTGGCCAAGCGCGAGATCGCGCTCGAGGACGCGCTGCACGAGGCGGGCGTGGACCCGGAGGCATCGGGCCAGGGCTGATGGCGACCCGCATCGCGCTGGACGGCGTCGGGGGCCAGGGCGTGCGCGTCATCGCCGGTGTCCTGGGGGCGCTGCTGGCGCGCATGGGCAAGCACGTCACCGTGCTGTACGACTACGACTCCAGCGTGCGCGGCTCGATGTCCGACGCGTTCGTGATCTTCGACGACGCGCCCATCCTCAACCCGGTGGTCGAAGAGGCGGACATCATGCTCAAGCTGGCCGACAAGGGGCACCTGCGTATCCAGGGCCGCACCGTGGTCACCGACCTGGGCCTCAACGTCCCAGGCGCCGAGCAGATCCCGTTCGCGTCGCTCGGATCCGAGAAGTTCGGCAAAGAGCTGTTCGGCAACATGATCGCGCTTGGCCGGCTCCTGCGGCTGGCCCAGATCGAGTTCGACGAGGCCGCCATTCGCGAGTCGTTGCCGCGCCGGTTCGTGGACGAGAACGTTGCGGCCATCCGTTTCGGCTACCAGCTGACCCCAGACGAGATCGCGACGCTGGCTGCCGCAGCGCCTCCCTCGCGCTTCGAGATGAACGACGCGGCGACCGCGCCGTTCCACCGCGAGACCGGGATCGCCACCGGCGGGCAGATGGCGGTGGCCACGGACGTGGGGGAGTCCGGCTGAATCCGCGCCCGGTCGGCAACCAGCAGGCCTAACCGGCCAGGAAGGGCTCCACCGCGGCGTCCAGCACCCTGGCCTCGGCGGTCATCAGCGGCCGCAGTGGCGCGCGCATGTCCAGCCGCACGGGCACGCCGCGGCGAGCCAGCACGTGCTTCACCGAGGCAATGAACGGCTGCGCCTCCATTGCCGTCCGCAGCGTCGCCAGCTCGCGCTCCGCGTCGGCGTCGGGCTGGTCCAGGGCGCGGCGAACGACATGGGGAAAGGCCGCCGCCAGTCCGGACACCGCGCCGGCCGCACCACGCGCGACCGCGGCCGGGATGAGCGGCTCCGATCCGACCAGGACGGGCAAGTCCAGGTCGAGGTAAGGCTCCACGCGCGCGAACGGGCTCTCGCTCACCTTGAGGCCCGCGAGGTTGGACGCCGACTCGCGCAGCCTACGGACCACGTCGGGCGGCACCGGGTAGCCGCTGCGCGAGGCGAAGGCGTACACGAAGAACGGCAAGGGAGCGCAGGCGCGAGCCGCGGCGGCGAAGTGGGCAAGAAGCGCGTCGGCGTCGAGCGGGAAGTACGGCGGCGGGATGACGGCAACGCCATCGGCCCCGATCTCGGCCGCGTGGGTGGCGAGCGTTACCGTGTCCGCGGTCGTCTGTGCCCCGCAATGGACGATCAGCAGGCCGTCGGTCAGCGCCGCCCGGAACACCACGGCCGCGCGCTGCCGCTCCTCGATCGAGAGCAGGATGCCCTCGCCCGTGGTGCCGCAGCAGAACACGCCATCCGCCCCGCCGTCGGCAAGGAAGCGGACCATCGGCCACGCGGCGGCGTCGTCGAGGGCCGCGCCGCCATCGCGCAGCGGCGTGGCAGCCGCGACCATGAGTGGCCGGCGGGGAATCTGCCAGGGAAGCATCGCCTCCAAGGTTAGCGGCTCACGACGGCAACCACGCGGAGTGGTGTAAAGGCACGAAACTTGCACCTGCGTCCAGCCGAATGCCCGAGACGGTCCATGCTGTGTCTGTTCCCGGGCCGCGCCACAACGGACGGCCGCGCGCCTGCTGTGCGCTGTCCGCCGCCACACGGGAGGAACGACTTCGATGGGCTTGACATCCCGGATCCGCCGCATCCTCGTGGTCGCGGCAGTGCTCAACCTGGTGCTCTTCGGGATGGACGCGGGCGGCGGCCAGCGACCGGCGCAGGCTCAGGACCGCGAGTCCCCGGCCGAGGCCGCAGCGCGGCTGCGAGGTGCAATGGGCGGCCAGGTCGACATCCACCTCGCCGAGGCCACCGGCGTGGCCAAGTTCGTCCGCGCACATGACGACGTGACCCTCCCGACCACCGCCGGCAGCCTGGCCGATAAGGCGTTCACCTTCCTGACCGCGTACGGCACGCTGTTCGGCATCGAGGCGGCGCGTGAAGAGCTGACGGTAACCTCCACCAGCTCCGATCCCGCGGGCAGCACCGTCCGCCTGGCCCAGCAGCACGCCGGCCTACCCGTCTTCAACGCCGAGCTGCTGGTGAACTTTGACGCTGGGGGCCGGATCAGTGCGGTGAGCGGCACCTACCTGGCCGGGATCAAGGTCCCGCTTGAGCCGCGGGTGGCCGCGTCCAGCGCCGTCTCGGCCGCACGGAGTGCCGTGGCCAACCTGGCGAACGTCAACGTCACCGGCCTACGCGCATCGGCGCCGCGGCTGGGCATCACCAAGGTCGGGCTGGCCGCCGATGAGCCCGACCGCCAGGCGCTGGCCTGGTACACGACCGTGACCGGCAATGCGGTGCGCAACTTCGTGTACGTGGACGCCATCTCGGGCAACGTGCTGCAGGTCTTCGAGGGCATTCACGATGGTCTGCGGCGCGAGAACTACAACATGCTCGGGCAGTCGAACTACGACCTGGCGGTCAAGTGCCGCTTCGAGGGCGAGCCTCCGTCCCTCGATCCCGACTGCGACAACGCATACACCTTCACCGGCGACACCTACAACTTCTTCTGGAATGGCTTTCGCCGGGACAGCTTCGACAACCGCGGCACGACGCTGAAGTCGTACGTCCACTACTTCAGCCCCACGCTGTGCCCGAACGCGTTCTGGAACGGGTCGGTGATGACCTACTGCACCAACGGCCCGCATGACGACGTGACCGGGCACGAGATCAGCCACGGGGTCACCGAGTTCAGCGCGAACCTCGTCTACGCGTACCAGCCCGGCGCACTCAATGAGAGCTTCTCCGACATCTTCGGCGAGTCCATCGACCAGATGAACTCCAGCGAGAACAGTCAGCGCTGGGTCATCGGTGAGGACTTCATCCCTGGCGGCATCCGCGACATGAGCGACCCGACGCTGTTCGGCGATCCCGATAGCTGCACCAGCCCGAACTACCACTGCGCCTCGTCCGACAACGGCGGCGTGCACGTCAACAGTGGCGTGCCGAATAAGGCCTACTACCTCATGGTCGATGGCGGCACGCACAACGGCGTCACCGTCACCGGCATCGGGCTCAACAAGGCGGCTGCCATCCAGTACCGCGCGCTGACGCGGTACCTGAGCGTCTATTCGGACTTCACCGATGCGTACCTCGCGCTCCAAGGCTCGTGCCGCGACCTACGCAACAAGTACGTCAACAACGCGGACCCCGAAACCGGAGGCGGCCGCGCCGAGCGCGTCACCAAGGCCGACTGTGACCAGGTGCGCCGGGCGCTGGATGCCGTGCAGATGACGGCGCCGGTATGCACCGACGTCGCGCCGGCTGCCCCCGGTCCGCTGTGCAACAGCGGCGAGACGGTGGCACGCCTCTTTTACGACGACCACGAGACGGGCAGTCCGGGCTGGACCGAGTCGCTGAACGAGACCCTGTACACCGGGCAGCGCTGGCACCCGGTCACCGACTTCGCTGCATCTGGGACGCACGCCTGGCGGGTCAATGATGAGCTGACTGACTGCAGTGGCACCTGGACGTCCGACGTGTACCTCATCAGCCCCAGCGTCGATCTGACGGGCACGAACCGGCCCGTGCTGCGGTTCCTCCACGACTTCTTCACCGAGGGCGGATACGACGGAGGCACCGTTGAGATCAACCTCAATGGCAACTGGACCAAGCTCGAGAACCGCGACTTCACGCTGAATGGGTACAACGGCAACATGAGCCTCGACTCGACGGCGCCGAACTGGACGCCCACCAGCCGTCAGGTCTTCACCGGGTACCGGACGCCGAGCGACTTCCCGGCCCTGACCTACGCAGAGTCGCGGGTGGACCTCACCTCGTACGTGACTCAGGACACCGACAAGCAGGTCCAGTTCCGGTTCCGCTTCGGCACCGACTTCTGCAACGGGACCGACGTCGGCTGGTACCTCGACGACGTGGAGGTCTACGACTGCAAGCTCGGCTGAGCGGCTAAGCGCCACGTCTTAACGGGGCTCGGGCGTGGCCCGGGCCCCGTGTGGCGCCCCGGCGCAACATGGCTCGCAGGCGCCATCGGTGTATGCTGGCCCTGAGGAGAGAACGCCCGCATGACCTACGTCATCACCGAGCCGTGCATCGGCGTCAAGGACGCGTCGTGTGTCGACGTCTGCCCGGTGGACTGCATCCACGCCACGGATGACGACCCGCAGTTCTACATCGATCCCGACGAGTGCATCGACTGCGGCGCGTGCGAGCCGGAGTGCCCGGTCACGGCAATCTTCGCCGAGGACGCGGTCCCGGACCAGTGGGCGAACTACACCCGGATCAACGCGGATTACTTCGCGAACAAGTAGCGTGGCCGTCCGCCTGATCGCGCTGTACAACCAGCCAGACGACCCAGCCGCGTTCGACGCGCACTACCGCGACGTGCATGCGCCCATCGTCCGGCGCTACCCCGGCCTCCGTGACTTGCGCCTGGCGCGGGCCGATGGCGTGGCCGGACGGCCGGCAGCGTTCTACCTGGTGGCGGAGATGGTCTTCGACAGCCGCGCGGATCTGGACGCGGCGCTTGCCTCGGAACCGGGCATGGAGAGCGGACGCGACCTGCGCACCTTCGCCACCGCGGGCGTCACGCTCCTCGTCGTGGACGACGACGCAGCCCTGGACGTCTAGGCGCATGCCGGAGCCCGCCGCGCCCCTGCCGTCGGACCCGGCCGACCTGGGGTTCGCCAACGTGCGTTATGCGAAGGACGCGGCAGCGGGCGTGGCCACGGTGGCCATCGACCGTCAGGACGTCCTGAACGCCTTTGACTTCGGCACCCTGCGGGAGCTGGCACGGGCCTTCGAGGACGCCGCCTGGGACGATTCGGTGGCGGTGGTCGTGGTGACCGGTGCGGGGGAGCGGGCGTTCTGCACTGGCGCGGACCTCGACGAGCAGGCCGCGATGGGCGCCCACTCGGGGCAGTACTGGCGCTGGATGGGCGCGTTCGTCGAGATGCACGACCGCTTGCGGAACATCGGCAAGCCAACCATCGCGCGCATCAACGGCACCTGCGTTGGCGGCGGGCAGGAGCTCCAGCTGGCGTGCGACCTGTCCGTCATGGTGGATGACGCGTACATCCGCCACGTCGGACCGGAGCACGGGTCGGTGCCTGCCGGCGGCGCCACGCAGTGGCTGCCCATCGTGGTGGGCGACCGACGCGCGCGGGAGATCGTGATGCTGTGCGAACGCATCTCGGCGCAGCAGGCGCTGGAGTGGGGCCTGGTCTCTCGCGTCGTGCCGCGTGCCGAGCTGGACAGCATGGTTGCCGAGCTGGCCAACTCCCTGCGGCGCAAGCTGCCGGAGACGATCCGCTACACCAAGGTCCAGCTTAACTGGTGGCGCGATCTGGTCTGGGCCCAGACCGTGACCCACGCCCGCGACTGGCTGGCCATCCACAGCACCTCGGACGAGACCCGGGAGGCCGTGGCCGCCTTCCACGACAAGCGGCCGCCACGCTACGACGCGCTGCGGCGCATGGCCCAACATCCTCGCCGATGTGGCCGCTGCGGAGCGGCAGGGCTTCCCGCCAACCACGGCTTCTGCGGCATCTGCGGCTCGCCGTTGACCGATGCCTGGGAGGGCGCCGAGGCGTGACGGATGAGCTCGTCCTGGTCGAGCGCCAGCCGGAGCAGCGCACCGCGCTGGTCCGGTTCAACCGCCCCAAGCAGCTGAACGCGCTGAACGCGGCCGTCATGGACGCGCTGTGTGCGGTCCTGGAGGAGCTCGACCGCGACGACGGCGTACGGGCCATGGTGGTCACGGGAAATGAGCGCGCCTTCGCCGCCGGCGCGGACATCGGGGAGATGGCAGACGCCACGCCGGTCGATATGCTGACCAGCAATCGCATCGGGCAGTGGGATCGCATCCGCCGCATCACCAAGCCGGTGATCGCCGCCGTCAACGGCTGGTGCCTGGGCGGTGGCTGCGAGCTGGCCATGACCCTGGACCTGATCCTCGCCGGCGAGGGAGCGAAATTCGGGCAGCCGGAGATCAATATCGGCGTTATCCCCGGCGCGGGTGGGACGCAGCGGCTGACGCGCGCTATCGGCAAGAGCCGGGCCATGGAGATGATCCTGACCGGCGAGCCGATGGACGCGCGCGAGGCCGAGCGTCGCGGCCTGGTCGCGCGCGTGGTGCCCGACGAGCTGGTGGTCGAGGATGCTCTCGCGCTGGCGTCAACGGTGGCGGGGAAGTCTCCCATCGCCCTGCGTCTGGCCAAGGAGGCCGTCAATGCCGCGTACGAGATGGGCTTGACCGAGGCGCTCGCGCACGAGCGGCGGCTGTTCTATCTACTGTTCGCCAGCGAGGACCAGAAGGAGGGCATGGCGGCCTTCCTCGAGAAGCGGACGCCGGACTTCAAGGGGCGCTGAGGGTGAGCCTCGGCAATCCGGAGCGGCCGGTCGGGGCGCTGGCCGTGCGGACTCCGGCGGGCATCGAGCTGCGGCCGACGGGCCGTGACGACCTAACCGTGGCGGTCGAGCTGGCACGTGAGGGCCGGGGCCTCGGGCGCCTGCCGTCTGTCGACCCGATCCGCGACCGGTACGAGGCGCTCGTCAACCATCCGGACACCGCGGCCTTCGTCGCGCTGGCGGATGGCCATCCGACGGGACTGGCGGTGGCGCACTTCCGCCGGCGCCTCAACTTTGCGACGTTCGAGGGCTGGATCTCCGAGCTGTACGTCACGGCCGCCGGTTCGCAGCGCGGCGTGGATCGGTCGCTGGTGGAGGCGGTGGCCGCCGAGTGGCGCCTTCGGCGCGGCCACCGGCTGCTGGCAGCGGTCGAGCATGGTGACGAGGCCGGCCCGCTGGAGGCCGCCGGCTTCGAGGAGGCGTTCCTGAACTTCCGACTGGCACCGGTGCGGGCGGAGCCTAAGGCGCGCGTGCCGCCAGGTCTCCGCATCCGGTCGCTCGGGCCGCAGGACGCCGAGCGGGTGACGCGGCTGATCGCCGAGTTCGGGCCACGCCGCTCGCCGGTCCCGGAGCGCATGGACGCGGTGCTGCGCACCTTCGCCGACCACGTCCGGGAGGTCGAGAAAGGGACGGCCGCGTCGCGCGTCGCGGAGATGGGCGGCGAGGTGATCGGCGTGTGCACCACGCACTGGCAGCTCCCCTTCTGGACGCCGGAGATCCACGCCTGGGTGGCCGATCTCGTCGTCACCGAGCCGATGCGCGGCCGGGGCGTTGGGCGGGCGCTGATGGCCGACGCGCTGTCATTGGCTCGGGGGCGAGGCGCTTCACGCGTCGACCTCGAATCGGGCGCCCAGCGTCAGGCGGCGCACTCCCTTTATCGGTCCATGGGCTTCGTCGACAGCGGCCGAACCTGGGTGCTCAGCCGCGATGCGTGAGCGCCGCTCGCGCGATCTCGTACGCTTCTCGCGGACGCGCCGCGTGGGTCGGTGTCAGTCCTTGGGCTTCTCGACCCACCACTCGCTGAACGCCTTGGCGCGGCTGTCGTCGGCGAAGCGCACCACCCAGATGTTGGCGTAGGCCTCCTCCTCCTGGCCTTCGCCGCGGTCGTAGTACGTCCAGCCCTGGATGACCGCAGTGTCGCCCTCGACGGCCAGCGTGTCGTGCTCGAAGCGCCACCGAAGCTCCGAGTCGCCCCGTTCGATCCATTTCCGCACGATCTCGTCCCGACCTTGCCAGCCGGCCGCATCGCGCGGCCAGGGATACGGTCGGTAGGTGGCGTCCTCGGTGAACAGGGCGCGGATGTCCTCCGGATCGTCCGTCGTCCACGCCTTGCGGTACCCGTCGATCCAACGTTCCACGCCTGCGCGATCCATCTAGATCCCTCGTTCCAGCATCCTCCGATGGATCGTACGCGCATCGCCGTAACCAGTCAAGAAGCGTAGGTGGTAACGCCATGGCCGGCCGGGGAAAGCAGGGCCGCTGCGACTAGAATCGGGCGCATGCCGGATCTCGTCGAGGGCCTCACGCAGGAAACGATCCGAGTCGAGGTGAGCGCCGGCGTGGTCACCATCGTCCTCAACCGGCCGGAGTCGCTCAACGCGCTGAACGCCGCCATGCGCCGCGAGCTGCTGGCCGCCTTCAAGGCGGTCGGCCGCGACGACGCCGCGCGTGCGGTCATCCTGACCGGCGAGGGCCGGGGGTTCTGCTCGGGAGCGGACCTCCGGGGCGGCAGCAGCGAGCGTGAGTTCCGCCGTGTCGTCACCGACGAGTACAACCCGCTGATCCGCGCCATCCGAGAGCTACCCCGGCCCGTCATCGCCGCGGTGAACGGCGTGGCAGCGGGCGCCGGCGTGAGCCTCGCGCTCGCCTGCGACCTCGTCTACGCCGCCGACGAAGCGCGCTTCATCGAGGCCTTCGTGAAGATCGGCCTTGTGCCGGATTGCGGCTCCACCCGGACGCTGGTGCGCGCCCTCGGCAGGCACCGCGCCGCCCAGCTCATCTTCACCGGGGAGCCGCTGTCGGCGCCCGAGGCGCATGCGGCCGGCCTGATCAACGTGGTCGTGCCAGCGGCCGACCTGCGTTCCGCGGCCCTCGAGGCGGCGGAGCGCCTGGCGAAGGGGCCGACTCGAGCCATCGCGTATTCCAAGCGCCTCATCAACGCTGCCGAGGACGCCACGCTGGACGAATCGCTCGCGGCCGAGGCAGCGCTCCAGGAGTTGGCGGGGCGCACCGACGACCACGCCGAGGGCATCGCCGCCTTCGCCGAGAAGCGGGAGCCGCGTTTCCTTGGCCGCTGACGCGCAGGACCTCCGCGTGCCCGAGCGGCTCGGCGTCCTGGGGGCCGGCACCATGGGCGCGGGCATCGTGCAGGTCGCGGCTGAGGCCGGCGTCCAGGTCCGGGTGCACGACCCGGTGCCGGGGGCGGTGGACCGCGCACGCCAGCGTATCGGCCGCTTCCTGGCGCGCAAGGTGGAGAAGGGCGAGCTCTCCGGCGAGGACCGCGCTGCGGCCGAGCGCTGCATTCGGGTGGCGACCAGGCTGGAGGAGCTGGGGGACGCGGACGTCGTGGTCGAGGCCATCCCCGAGGACCTGGAGCTCAAGCGCGAGGCGTTCCGCCGGCTTGCCGCGGCCAGCGGATCGGCCACCATCCTGGCCTCCAACACGAGCAGCCTGCCGATCGCGCGCATCGCTTCGGCCACGCCCGATCCTGAGCGCGTGCTCGGCATGCACTTCTTCAATCCGGTGCCGCGCATGCGCCTGGTCGAGGTAGTGCAAGGACCGATGACGCGGCAGGCCGCGGTGGACGCCGTCGCCCTCTTCGCGCGGCGGCTGGGCAAGACGCCGGTGGTGGCGGCCGATACGCCGGGCTTCATCGTCAACCGCGTGGCCCGGCCCTTCTACCTCGAGTCGCTGCGGATCCTCGGCGAGGGGGCGGCGGGCGTGGCCGAGGTCGACGCGGCCATGCGCGGCATCGGGTTTCGGATGGGCCCCTTCGAGCTGATCGACACCATCGGGCTTGATGTCAACCTGGCCGTCAGCAAGAGCGTGTACGAGCAGTTCTTCGGGGATCCACGCTACCGCCCACACCTGCTCCAGCGATCGCTGGTCGACGCCGGCCGGCTCGGCCGCAAGGCGGGTGGCGGCTTCTACGACTACGACGCGGCCGGGGAGCGCGGCGCCGTGTGGGCGCCGCTGGCACGGCGGCCGGACGGGCCGATGCCCGAGCGCCTGGAAGACCAGCAGATCGCCGCGCGGGTGCTGGCCGCCATCGTCAACGAGGCGGCGTCCGCGGTGGCCGATGGGGTCGCCTCCCCCGACGCCATCGATATCGCTATGCGGCTGGGCACCGCGTATCCGTGGGGACCGCTGGAGTGGGGCGAGCGCATCGGGCTCGAGCACGTGGTCCACACGCTTGACGCCCTGCATGCATCGGTGCCGGACGGCCGCTACCGGGTCGTGCCGCTGCTGCGCCGCCTGGCGGACGCCGGCGGCTCCTTCTTCGCCGCTCGGGGGTGACGCGCCTGCTGGTCGACCGCTACCGGGCGGTCGTGTTCGACATGGACGGCCTGCTGCTCGACACCGAGCTGCTGTGGCACCGGGCCGAGACCGAGCTGTTCGCGGTGCACGGCTCAGAGTTCACGTGGGACGACAAGATGGCGGTGATGGGGTCCAGCTTCGACTTCACCGCCGGGTACTTCGCGCGCCGGCTGGGGCTGCCCGCCGAGCAGGGGGCGGGGCTGGTGGAGGAGATGATCGAGCTGATGTACGCGCACCTCCGCAAGCAGGTGGAGGGGCGGCCGGGCGCCGTGGAGCTCGTACAGCGGCTGCGAGGCCGGACCCGCCTGGGCCTCGCTTCCAACTCGCCACGCCGCCTGGTCGACGCCGCGCTGGTCACGGCGCGGCTGACCGACGCCTTCGACGCCATCGTGACCTCGGACGACGTCGAGCGCTCCAAGCCCGCCCCCGACCTGTACCTGCTTGCCTGCGAGCGGCTCGGCGTTCCGCCCGACGCGGCGCTGGCGTTGGAGGACTCGGCGAATGGCATCGCGGCCGCCAAGGCGGCAGGGCTGACCTGCATCGCCGTGCCGCAGTTCGCCGAGATCGATGTCTCCGCCGCAGACCGGGTCATCGATTCGCTGGAGGACCTGCTGGCGGAGACGTAGACTCTGCCCATGTGCCGATCCATCAAGACCCTTCGTGTCCTCGACCAGCCAGCGACCGATGACGAGGTGCGGGCCGCGGCCCTCCAGTACGTGCGCAAGGTGAGCGGCTATCGCAAGCCGGCTCCCGTCAACCAGGCCGCGTTCGATGCGGCGGTGGAGGAGGTCGCGACAGCCTCACAACGGCTGCTGGAGGCGGTGACTGCCACCCACCCAGCGCGACGCGCGGCGGGCTAGCCGGTGGCGCTGGACTTCAGCACCGCGATCCTGCTGGCGCGCGGCTGGTGGACGTTCATCCTGCGCGGCATCCTGGCCATCGCCTTCGGGGTCATCGTGCTGTTGTTCCCGCAGATCGGCCTGCCGGCCATCATCCTGCTCTTCGCGGCGTGGATGATCGCCGACGGCGTGGCCGAGCTGATCGCCGCCTGGCGACAGCGCGGCCGGAAGCACTGGTGGGTCGGCCTGCTGGAAGGCATCGCCGGCATCGTGGTGGGGCTCATCGCCGTCGTCGTGCCCGGGCTGACCGCCTTGGCGCTGGTCTACGTCGTCGCGGCCTGGGCAATCGTCACCGGCGTGCTGGAGATCTGGGCCGCCATCCGCCTGCGAGAGCAGATCAGCGGCGAGCTGTGGATGGGCATCGCGGGCGTCCTGTCCGTCCTCTTCGGCCTGTACCTGGCCATCTTCCCGGGCCCCGGAATGCTCAGCCTGCTGTGGTTGGCGGGCATCTTCGCCATCGCCTTCGGCGTGGCGCTGGCGCTGCTCGGCTTCCGGCTACGCGGCATCCACCAGCAGGCCGAGCGGCAGGGCGAGTACGCGGAGCGCGGCCTCTAGGCAGCGATCATGGTCGCTTGCGTGCCAGCGCGAATGCCATCAGCGTGAGGGTCAGGGTTCCCACCATGAGCAGGACCGCCATGGCGATCAGCACCGGTAGCCGCTGGGCGAAGCGAAGCTGGCCGTAGAGGAACACCGGGAAGGTCGGATCGCCGCCGGCTAGGAACAGGGCTATCGCCACCTCGTCAAACGAGACGATGAAGCACGTCAACCACGCGGACGCGAGCGAGGGGCCGACCAGCGGCAGCACCACCCTTCGTAACGTGGAGGGATAGGTGGCGCCCAGGTCCATGGCCGCGTCCTCGAGCGCGGCGTCCATCCCACCCATGCGGGACAGCAGGATGAGGGTCGCGAACGGCATCGCCACGATGCTATGGCCCGCGGCGATGGTGGCCAGCGAGCGCGGGACGTCGAGGAACGAGAACAAGAGGAACAGCGATACGCCCAGGACGATGAAGGGCACCACCAGCGGCAGCACCGAGACGGCCAGCAGCGGCCGGCGGCCCCGGAACCGGAAGCGCGTGAACGCCACGCTGACGGCAAAGCCGAGCGCGGTGGCAACCGTCGCCGAGCCGGCACCCACCACCAGGCTGTTGCGAGCCGCCTCGAGCAGGGCCTCGTCGGAGAAGACCTCGCCGTACCAGCGCAGCGTCAGCTCGTCCAGCGGGAAGGTCAGCACCGGTGAGTCGTTGAACGAGAACACGAAGAGCACGGCGATGGGCAGATACAGGAGCAGCAGCAGCAGGCCGTACACCGGGCCCAGCGGTACGCGGGTGCGGCCGACGCCGATGTTCGCCGCGCGGCTCACGCCGCCACCTGGGCACGCACCAGCCGCGTGCCGACCAGGACCAGCACGGCGGTCAGCGCCAGCATGACCATGGCGGCGGCGGCGCCGGTGGCCCAGCTCGCCGCGCGGCCAAAGAAGTCCTGGATCAGCTGCCCGTACATGTACGTCTCGCTGCCGCCCACCAGCCGTGGCGTCACGTACTCGCCGACGGTCGGGATGAACACCATGAACAGGGCCGCCACCGCTCCCGGCGCGCTCAGGGGAAGCGTGACTCGCAGGAAGCGGGTCCACGGGCCGGCGCCCAGGTCCGCGGCGGCCTCGAGCTGCCGGCGGTCGATACGGCCCATCGCGGCGTAGATCGGCAGCGCGGCAAAGGGGACCCACACGTAGATCAGCGTGATGACGACCGCTTCGCGCGAGTAGAGCAGCAGGTCCAGCGGGCCGTCGGTGACGCGGAGCCACTGGAGGAAGGTGTTGATGGCCCCTTCCTGGCCCAGCATCAGGCGCCACGCCATGACCCGCAGGAGGAAGCTGACGGCGAACGGAATGAGGAGCAAGACCATGAACAGCGTCGCGCGCCGGCCGGCGCGGAAGGCAAGGAAGTAGGCGAGCGGATACGCCAGCACCGTCGCGACCCCGGCCACCATGGCGGCCATCGCGACCGAGATGCCGAGCTGCCGCAAGTAGACCGGTGTGTCGACGATCGCGCGGTACTGCTCCGCAGACGGCGTCCACGGGTCACCGAAGTCGATCGGTCCAGGTTCCGGCCGCAGGCTGATGAGGAAGACGAGGACCACCGGCGCGACCAGGAAAGCGGTCAGCCACAGGTAGGGCGGCAGGGTCAGCACGGGCAGGAACCCGCGCCGGCCCAGCACGCGCCGCCCGTCCTATCGGCCGGTGGGCAAGACCGTCGCTATGAGGCCTTTACCCGGGTCCACATCGCCGTCCACGCGTCGCGCTGCTCCGCCGTGACTGGCGGCGTGAAGTTGGTGCGCTCCAGGATCTCCGGGTCGTTGATGGCGAATGCCTCGATCAGGGTCTCGTCCTCGATCGCCGCCATCACGTCGCCGTTCGCGCAGCCGTAATAGAAGAGCGTCACGGCGTTGCCGCACGTCGCCTCGGCCAGCTTGGCGTCGAGGAACTCCAGGGCCAGCTGCGGGCTGTCGCTCGAGGCGCTGATGCCGTAGAGCCCGACCCACGAGTTGCGGCCCTCCTCGGGGTTCGCGTACGCCACCGGAACGCCCTCGTACAGCGCGGTGGCATAGCAGCCCTGCCACGCGTACGCCACCCAGATCTCGCCGCTGATCACCTCCGGGCAGAGGTTCTCGTACTCGGAGTCCCAGTAGTGCAAGTTCAGTGGCTTCTGCTCGATCCACTCCTGCTCGATCTGGGCGAGCTGCTCGTCGGTGATCTGCGTCTCGTCCCAGCCGTGGATGTACGACGAGACGGTCACCGCGGCCGGGCCGTCATCCCACATGGAGATGTGGCCGGCGTAGCGCTCGTCGAAGAGGGCGTCCCAGCTCGTCACCTCGTCCACGTGCTCGGTGTTGTAGAGGATGGAGGTGAAGCCCCAGTCCCACGGGATGAAGTACTGCTTGCCGTCGACCTGCCCCATCTCCTTGAAGGCGTCCGGGACCTTGTCCCAGTTCGTCAGCTGGCTGGTGTCGATCTCCTGAACGAGCCCCTCGTCCACGTAGAACTCCTGCCAGCCGGTGTAGAAGTGGAAGATGTCCGCCTGGCTACCGGCCTGCATCTGGGCCAGGATGTCGGCATCGTTGGCGCCGAACTCGAAGTCGACCTGCGTGTCGGGGTTCGCCTCGGCGAAGTCGACCCAGAAGTCGGGATCCTCGTAGCCGGCCCACTCCAGCACCAGCAGCTCATCCGGCTCCGGCTCGGTCGAGGCTGCCTCGCTGGCACCTGCGGACGCCTGGCTGCCAGGGCTGGCGCCCGTGCCCCCACACGCGACAAGAACCACGGACAGGGTGGTCAGCAGGGCCCCCCAGCGGGCTACGGCTCGGGAGTGCATGGTCATCGCTCGGGTCCAACCTCCGTTGCGGTTAATGCCGTTGCTTAAGCGGCACTGAAGGCCGATGGTATGACCGCCGTGCCCGGCGGTCAATGATTTCTCTCGCCTTTGACGCCCATCCGATATCCCAGCAGCTTCGGCACGGCCGTCAGGAGGCGCAGTCCCCATGGGACTTGCCGGCCCGCGTCCTGGAGCTCGTCGCGACGGACGAGCGCCTCGCGCACGGCCCGCACTCCCACGAAGCGCAGCGGCTCGGGCGGGAACGGCCGATGGGGGCGGTTCACGAGCGGCAGCCGCGCCAGCTCGCCGCTCGGCGCGCCCACCATCGCACTCAGGACGCGCCCGGCGAAGTGCGCCGGCGCCACGCCGTTGCCCGAGAAGCCGTGCGCGAAGTGCACGCGCCCGCCGTGACGGCTTCCGATCAGCGGCAGCCGATCCGGGCTGATGTCGATGGCGCCTCCCCACGCGTCGGCGATGGTGACGTCGGCCAAGGCCGGGAAGAAGCGCGCCAGCGAAGCGCGGGCTCGGGCCTCAGCGCGCCGGTCCGCGTCGAACCGGCCGTTCACCCGTCCGCCGTAGCCGGCGGCGCCGACGCCGGCCCCAAACGCGATCCGGTCGTCCGCCGTGGTGCGGAAGTAGTGCACCGTGAAGCGCGCATCGGCGATCGCTTCACCGCGGGTCCAGCCGACATCGCGCAGAAGGTTGGGGACCGGCTCGGTCATCACGATGTGGCTGCCCCACGTAAGGAGCGCGGTTCGGAACCCCGGCCACCCGGCGCCCCAGGCATTGACCGCCAGCACTGCTTGATCGGCTTCGATGCGGCCGGCCGGCGTCTCCAGGGTGACGTTGCCATCCAAGCGCAGGCGGCGAACCTGTGCGCCCTCGCGGATCACCACGCCGCGGTCGGCCAGGACGCGACGCAGGCCGCGCGCCAGGCGAGCCGGCTGCACCGTGGCGGCGTTCGGCATCCAGGCGCCGGCTCTCAGGACCGGGGAGGCGCAGCGCGCCTGCACGTCGTCTCGGGTCAGCTCCACGTACTGGTCGGGCACCCCCAGCCGGCGCGCCGTGTCCACGGCCGCGCGCCACTCGCCATCCTGCGACGGCGAGGCACTGACGCGGAGGTAGCCGCCCTTCCGATACCAGGCGTCGACACCGTGACCCGCGCACCAGTCGCCGATGGCCTGGACGCTCTCGTCAACCAGCCCGGCCAGCTGCAGCGCCCGCTCCGCCCCGAACAGCTCGACGAGGTACGGCAGCTGGTCCCACCAGCCGTGCACGAAGCCGCCGTTCCGGCCGCTGGCCGCGCCGCCGCACGTGCCCTGCTCGACGATGACGAGCCGCACCCCCGGTTGGCTCTCGGTCAGCCACCATGCCGTCCACAGGCCGGTGTAGCCGCCGCCCACGATCGCCACGTCGAACGGACGGCCGTCCTCGACCGAAACTGTCGCTGCCGCAGGGCTCTGGGGTTCGGCAGCCAGTGCCTCGCGCATCCACCAGCCGACAGGAGCCGCGGAACCTACACGCAAACTAGCCTCTGAAGTACAACTTAAGACCGTGCCGGATGCTATGCCGGTCGCCGGGCGGCGGTCAATGGCCGGGCAGGGCCTAGAATCGCGCCCATGCCCGCTGACGAGACGCTGATCGGCCACAGCCTGCGGCGCGCGCGGCAGAGGCGCGGTATGACGCTCCGCGCCGTCGCCGACCGGGCAGGGGTCACAGAGAGCTTCCTCTCGCAGGTCGAGCGCGACATTGCCAGCCCGTCCATCGCGACCCTCCGCCGCATCGCCATGGCGCTGGGCACCAGCATCGGCGCGTTGCTCGAGGGCGCCGGACCGCAGGCGCACCTGGTTCGGCGGGCGGACCGGCGCTCGGTGGGCTATCCGGGGCTGGATGCCCGCGACGAGTTCCTCACCGACGGGCCCAATGCCCGTTTGCAGGTCATCGAATCGGTCATCGAACCGGGGGGTGGGACCGGCCCGGAGGCGTACGCGCACGAGTCTGACGAGGAGTGCCTGGTCATCCTCGAGGGCTGCCTGGACCTGTGGGTGGGCGACGAGCATTACCGGCTGGAGGAGGGCGACGCCATCCGCTACTCGAGCAGGATCGCGCACCGCAACGAGAACCCCGGGCCGTCACGGGCACGCGTCCTGTTCGTCCTCACGCCGCCCTCGTTCTAGCCGCAGCCGGGCGCTCGGCGAGCCGGTGCTAGCATCGCTCCCGTGATGAGGACCGATCCAGCGCGCACGCCGGTCGTGGTCGACGGCGTGCGAACTCCCTTCGGCCGATACGGCGGCGCCCTCGCCGGCGTGCGGCCCGATGACATGGCCGGGCACGTCATCCGCGCCCTGGTTGAGCGCAATGGCGTGGACCCGGCGGCCGTGGACGACGTCATCGTGGGAGCGGCGAACCAGGCCGGCGAGGACAACCGCAACGTCGGTCGCATGGCGGTGCTGCTCGCCGGGTTCCCGGTGGAAGTGCCCGGCGCGACGGTCAACCGACTGTGTGGGTCGGGCATGAACGCGGTGATCGACGCGGCGCACGCCGTGTCGGCCGGTGATGGCTCGCTTTTCGTGGCCGGTGGCGTGGAGTCGATGACGCGGGCGCCGTTCGTCATGGCCAAGCCATCCGCGGCCTTCCCGCGCGGCGAGCAGACCCTGTACGACACCACGCTCGGCTGGCGCTTCACCAACCCGCGCCTGGCAGACGCGTACTACCCCTACTCCATGGGCGAGACCGCCGAGAACGTGGTCGAGCGCTGCGGAGTCTCGCGGCACGAGCAAGACGAGTTCGCGCTCGAGTCCCAGCGGCGCTGGCGTGCGGCTCAGCAGGCGGGCCGCTTCACTGACGAGGTGATTCCGGTCGAGGCAGCCGGCGAGCGTCGCGGCGAGACGGTGAGCGTGGCCGTGGACGAGCACCCGCGGCCCGAAACGACGCTCGAGCAGCTGGCGAAGCTGAAGCCCGCGTTCCGTGACGACGGGGCGGGGAGCGTGACCGCGGGCAACAGCAGCGGCATCAACGATGGCGCGGCGGCGGTGCTGGTCACGTCCGCGACCCGCGCCCGCGAGCTCGGGCTGCGGCCGATGGCGCGCATGCTGTCGTCAGCGGTGGCCGGAGTGCACCCCGACATCATGGGCCTCGGCCCCATCTCGGCCTCGCGACTGGCGCTGGAGCGGGCGGGCCTGCGTGTCGACGATCTCGACGTGGTGGAGCTCAACGAGGCGTTCGCGGCGCAGGCCATCCCGTGCATGCGCGAGCTTGGCCTTGATCACGAGAGGGTGAACGTCAACGGCGGCGCCATCGCCATCGGGCACCCGCTGGGGGCGTCAGGCGCGCGCCTGGTGGCGACCCTGCTCCACGAGATGCGCAGGCGTGGCGCGCGGTACGGGCTGGCGACCATGTGCATCGGCGTCGGGCAGGGGATCGCCACCGTCTGGGAGGCGGCCGAGTAGCAGGGCGGTGACGCCCGGTTGTTGCCAGCCGCTCGTGTGGAGAGCGGTAACGCTGCTTCGACGGTCGAATCGGCATCGCCCGCTCACAGGGTCGGCGGTTCAGGCTCAATGGCCTCGCTCGCGCAGTTACCGCTCACATCGCGAGCAGGTGACGACGCCGAGCGGGCGACTCGCTGAACTTAGAGCGTCCAGGACGCGAAGCGCTCTACCTCCATGACCATGGCTGCTCCGAACGGAGTGGTCCAGGTGGCGTAGTCCGGGTACTTGGCGCGCAGCAGGCGAATGGCGGCCTCGCGCTCCGAGCCCTCCTCGACGACGTGCGCTGTGCCGTCCGCCCGAACCCACCAGATGCCGTCCCACGGCTCGCGATACTCGTCAACCATCAACGAGACCGCGGGGTGGGCAGCGATGTTCCGATGGCGCAGCAGGTCCGGCCCGCGCTTGGGCTTGGGATCGGCAATGGAGTAGATCAGGTCGCCGTCGACCGCGAACACGATCGGCACGACGTGAGGCCACCCGTCGGCGCGCACTGTCGCGAGGTACGCCACGCGGGCGTCGGCGAAGCGCTGCCGCGCCTCGGCTTCAGTGAGCTGTGGCATCAGCTCGCGGCGGCGACGGCAATCGGCACAACCCGAGCCGACCTACGAGAGTCGAAGCCGTGGAATCACCCTTTCGCCGAAGGCGGCTATGAAATCGGCCTGGTTGCGCCCCACGTTGTGGAGGTAGACCTCGTCGAAGCCCACGTCCACGTAGCTCTGGAGAGCGTCGGCGTGCTCCTCCAGGTCCGCGCTGATCAGCATGCGGTTCGCGAAGTTCTCGATCCGCACCAGCTTCGCGATGTTGGCGAAGTCCTCGGGATTGCGAATGTCCTGCTTGGGGAACGGCATGCCGCCATTGGGCCATTCCTTCAGAGCCTGCTCTTCGGCCGCCTCCTGCGTATCGGCCCAGGAGACGTGGACCTGCAGCTGAGTCTTCATCGCCGATGCGTCCTTGCCGGCCTCCTCGGCACCCTCGCGGAACTTGTCCCACAGCATGTTGATCTTCTCGTCCGCAGCGCCCACGGTGATGATTCCGTCCGCGTACCTGCCCGTGCGCTTCGCGTTCAGCGGCCCGGCGGTGGCCACGTAGATTGGGATTGGCTGCTCCGGCCGGGTGTACAGACGGGCTGACTCGAGGGTGAAGTACTCGCCGTCGTGCTTCACGACCTTGCCGCTGAAGAGCTTACCGATGACCTCGATCGCCTCGAAAAGCATGGCGCTTCGCACACCGATCTCCGGCCACTCGCCGCCGATCACATGCTCGTTCAGCGCCTCGCCGGCGCCCAGTCCCAGCCAGACTCGTCCTGGGTACATGGCGCCCAGCGTGGCGGCCGCGTGGGCGATCACCGCGGGGTGGTAGCGGAAGCCCGGACAGGTCACCGCGGTGCCGAAGGGCAGCGAGGTGCGCTCGCCCAGGGCGCCCATGAAGCTCCACGCGAACGCCGATTGGCCCTGCTCCGGAGTCCACGGATGGAAGTGCTCGCTGACCTGGAACCCTGCGTCGAAGCCGGCCGCCTCCGCCTGCTCCGCCCAGCCCAGCAGGTCGCTGGGGTGGAACTGCTCCAGCATGCATGCGTACCCGATCTTCGTCATGCCGCCAAGCCTAACTGCCCGATGCCGGCGGGTCCCAGGCACGGCGCCGCTCGAGCTTGAGCCAGTCGCCGCGCAGGATCGACATCAGGTGGACGTCATGGTGGTGTCCGCGATGGAACCGAGAGCGGCGCAGGGTGGCATCGGTCTGGAAGCCGGCCTTCTCGTAGGCACGGATGGCGCGCCGGTTGTAGTCGAAGACGTACAGGTAGATGCGCTCCAGGCGAATCTCGCCGAAGCCCACGTCGACGATGCAGTTGACCGCATCGGTCCCGTACCCGCGGTCCTGGAACGCCTTGTCGGTGATCACGATGGACAGTTCGGCGCTGCCGTTCTCGCGGTCGATGTCCCGTAGCGTCACGTTGCCGATGCCCCGCCGCTCGCCCAGCGGGCAGATCGTGAAGGAATACATGGTCTTGCCCTGTTGCGAGACGACCATCTGCGCGAACTCGGCGGCGCCCTCCGCGCCGACCGGCACCTTGAGGCCAAGGAGGTGCCCGGTCTCGGGGTCGTTGACCGGCGGGGGGTCGCCCATGAAGTCTGCCTTCTCGGCGGCGCGCAGCCACACCAGCTCGCCGCGGAGCATGGGCAGCATGTCGGGATGGCGCGGCTCGGCTCCGGGCATGGCCGGCATCATACCGATGGCGTGGCGGCCCGAGCCCGGGTGTCGGCCGGGTCGGCTCGCGCGTCATGGCCGTTGTGGAGCCGTGGTCCACGGGTCCTGTGGCCCACGGGTCCTGTGGCCCACGCGTCCTGTGGCCCACGCGTCCTGTGGCCCACAAACAGGCTCGACGCAGCCGCAGTCGAGCGACGGGCACGCGACCTGGCGCACTCGTATCCGCGGGCGCGTACCATCCGGACCATGACTGAAGCCACCACGGTCAGCCCCAGGGACACGTCCTTCGAAACGCGCCTGCTCATCAACGGCGAGTTCCGCGATGCCGCGGAGAGCGCCACCTTCGGCACGTTTAGCCCGGCAACCGGCGAGGAGCTGGCCGCCGTAGCCCGCGCGGGCCGGGAGGACGTTGATGCTGCGGTGACTGCGGCGCGCGGAGCGTTCGAGGGCGCCTGGGCCAAGACCAGCCCGGCCAAGCGAGCCCGCGCGCTGAACCGCCTGGCGCAGCTCCTCGACGAGCGCACCGACGAGCTGGCCACGCTCGAATCGCGCAACAACGGCAAGCCGAAGTGGCAATCCGCCGCCGAAATCAAGACCGCTGTCGCCACGTTGGAGCTCTTCGCCGGAGCGGCCCAGCACCTCTACGGCCGCTCCCACGTGGTCAACCCTTCCGTGGTGACCTACACCCTCCGCGAGCCGGTGGGCGTGTGCGCCGCCATCATCCCGTGGAACTACCCGTTGATGATGGCGGCCTGGAAGGTCGCTCCGGCCCTGGCCGCGGGCAACACGCTCGTCCTGAAGCCCGCCAGCGCAACGCCACTGACTGCCCTGGCCCTGGGCGCCCTGGCGCTGGAGGCCGGCATCCCGGCGGGCGTCCTGAACGTCACAACCGGTCCCGGCGGCGACACCGGCGAGGCACTCGTCACCCACCCCGGCGTCGACAAGGTGGCCTTCACCGGCGAGACTGCGACCGGCCGCCGCATCGCGGCTCTGGTGGGAGACAGCCTCAAGCGCATCTCCCTGGAGCTGGGTGGCAAGTCGCCGAACATCGTCTTCGCCGACGCCGACCTCGACGCCGCCATGGTGGGATCGCTGTGGGCCATCTTCTACTCGGCCGGCCAGTCATGCGAGGCTCGGTCCCGGATCCTGGTGCAGGACGAGGCCTACGAGCGTTTCGAGGCCGCCTTCACGGAGAAGGCCGCAGCCCTCCGGCTGGGGGACCCACTGGCGGACGAGACGCAGGTCGGCAGCCTCATCAGCCGTGCGCACGCCCGACGCGTGCTGGGCTTCGTGGAATCGGCCGTCGACGAGGGCGGGGAGCTCCTCACCGGCGGCCCCGTGGATGGACTGCTGCCGGCGGGCCTCGACGCAGAGGCGTTCGTCCGGCCCACGGTCATCGGCGGCGTCAGCAACCAGATGCGCATCGCGCAGGAGGAGGTCTTTGGCCCCGTCGTCACCCTTCAGCGCTTTAGTGACGAGGCAGAAGCCATCGGCTGGGCGAACGACGTGCGCTACGGGCTGGCCGCCACCGTCTGGACCGGCGACACTGGGCGCGGCCACCGCATGGCACAGCGCATCCGGTCCGGCGCGGTCGGCATCAACACGCCGTTCGTCGCGTTCCCCGGCATCCCGTTCGGCGGCTTCAAGGAGTCCGGCTACGGGCGTGAGCAATCGCTGGAGGCGCTGGACCTGTACACCGAGACCAAGGCCGTCCTGGTCGGCACCAGTCCTAAGCCCGTGAACCCCCTCGGCGTCTGAATCACAGGAGACAGCCCGATGCCCAGCGTGACCGACTTCACCTCGCACTCGCAGATGCGCGCCCTGGCCGATGCCCGCGGCTGGACCGATGGCATGGCGCTGGCCGATGCCAACGTGGTCGTGTTTGAGACCGTCACGCCCGAGCGCGTCGTCGCGACAGTCAACGCCGCCGATGGGCCGGCACGCGTCGAGCTCACCGCGGGCGACCGCTTCGGCTACACCTGCTCCTGCACGGACGTGCCGGAGGCCTGCCGCCATATCGTGGCAACGGCCCTCGCCCTGCCTCGGGCCTCGCAGGGATCTGCCTCGGTAGTGTCGTAAACGCGTCAGTTGCGCCGCCGTCCACCCCCGCGTACCGTGGCCGGCACGATGGATCGCGGCCTCGTCGAGTGGTACAACCGCTTCCCCGAGGGCTGGTGGGGATACCACTGGACCTTGCCGAGGCCGATGAGCGCCGTGGAGATCGTGGCCAGCCGCTCCATTGACGCCCGCCTGATGGCCACGCTGTGGGCGGTGATGGCCCGCCGCCGCAGCGTGATGCTCGCCTCCGAGGCGCCGCAGGCCGGCAAGACAACCACGCTATCGGCCCTGGTGGACTTCCTGCCGGACCAGACCGTTGGCATCTTCCTGCGCGGCTGGGCGCAGGACATGACCTGGACCGATGAGATAGGTCCCGACCGCGGGTACCTGCTCGTCAACGAGATGAGCGATCACCTGCCGATCTACGTCTGGGGGCCGAACGCCCGCGCCGCGCTGCGGCTGGCGGGATCGGGCTACGGCCTGGGCGCCACCATGCACGCCGATTCCCTGGACGAGGCGCTCGCCTGCATGCGTGAGGAACTTCGCGCCCGCGACGCGGACCTCGGAGGGCTGACGCTCTACCTGCAGTACTCCGCCTACCGCACGCCGGCCGGCATGTACCGCAGGGTGGAGGAGGCCTGGCATCTGAGGACCGATGCGACAGGGCGCCTGGCGCCGGTGCGCCTTGCCGAGCTCGAGGGCGGCCGGTCGCCACGCCTGACCGGCGCGCAGCGGATGCCCGTTCCACCCGTGCTGCCAAGCGACGGTGGCCGCGCCAATCGCCGCCTCGTGCACGACGCGGAGGCCTATGCCGTTCTGGCCGCGAGCTTGGGCCTGCACCCCGATGTGCTCGAGTCCGAGATCGCGGAGCGGGCGGCGTTCCTGGCGGCACTCGAGGAGCGTGGCCTGTGCGGTCCGGCGGAGGTGGCCGTGGCGGCTGCGCGCTACCCGCACCTGCCCAGCAGCCTTTCCTCGCGAGGAGCCAGCGCATGATGCCACCGTCCATCGGGACCGTTTCGGAGCTACGCGCCGCGGGCTACCGGCCACGCAACGTCAAGGAGGAGATGCGCGCCAACCTTGTCCGCCTGCTGAGGGACGGCCAGCCGCTGCTGCCGGGCATCCTGGGCTACGACGATACGGTGCTGCCCCAGATCGAAAACGCCATCCTGGCCGGGCAGGACATCATCCTGCTGGGGGAGCGCGGACAGGCCAAGAGCCGCATCGCGCGCTCGCTGGTGGCGCTCCTTGACGAGTGGATCCCGGTGGTGGCCGGCTCGGAGCTCCACGACGACCCACTGGCGCCGGTTAGCCCCTTCGCGCGGGCACTGGCGACCGAGCGCGGGGACGATACGCCCGTGGCCTGGCTCCACCGCAACGATCGGTACGGGGAGAAGCTGGCCACGCCGGACATCACCATCGCCGACCTGGTGGGCGAAGTGGACCCGGTCAAGGTGGCCGAGGGCCGCTACCTGTCGGACGCCCTGACCATCCACTACGGCCTGCTGCCGCGGACGAATCGCGGCATCTTCGCCCTCAACGAGCTGCCAGACCTGGCCGAGCGGATCCAGGTCGGCCTCCTCAACCTGATGGAGGAGCGCGACGTCCAGATCCGCGGCTACAAGGTCCGCCTGGACCTCGACGTGTTCGTGGTCGCGTCCGCCAACCCGGAGGACTACACCAGCCGCGGCCGCATCATCACCCCGCTCAAGGACCGCTTCGGCGCGCAGATTCGCACCCACTACCCCGAGGACCCGGAGGTCGAGATCGCCATCGTGGAGGCCGAGCGCACCACCTTTGCCGACGACGCGGCGACATCGGTCCTGGTGCAGGTGCCCGGCTTCATGCGCGAGATCGTGGCCGAGCTGTCGCAGCTGGCGCGCCGCTCGTCCGAGGTCAGCCAGCGCTCCGGGGTCAGCGTGCGGGTCACCATCTCCAACCAGGAGACGCTGCTGGCCGCGGCCCTGAAGCGCGCCGTGCGCCTGGGGGAGCCGGTTGCGGCGCCGCGCATCTCCGACCTGCCGGCGGTGGTGGCCTCGACTGCGGGCAAGATCGAGCTGGAGACGCTCGGCGACGAGACGCGCGAGGACAAGGTCATCGAGAAGCTCGTGCAGCGCGCCATCGTCAACGTCTTCAACCGGCACTTCGCGCTCTCCGAGCTCGTGCCGCTGATGGAGCGCTTCGAGGCAGGCGCCGAGGCCGAAGTGGGCGAGACGGTTCCCTCCGGCCGGCACGAGCGGCTCGCCGCTGAGATCGGGGAGCTCGACCGGGCCGTGAGCCGGCTGGACGTGGGCGAGTCGCCGGCCGGCCTGGCCAGCGGCGTGGAGTTCGTGCTGGAGGGGCTGCACCTCAACCGGCGGCTGAACAAGGAGCGCCGGGGTGGTGGCGTCCGCTACGCCCGCTAGGGCCCCGTCCGACGCGTTCCCCGGCGAGCGGCTCGCCGCGCTGGTGCGCCGCTTCCCGGCGTACGCCCGCCTGGCGTGGCGGCTGGGCCGCGACGAGCGCCTGTCGCGCGGCCGCCGAGCGGCGGTGGTTGGAGCGGCGGCGTACCTGGCCTCGCCGGTGGACCTGGTGCCGGGCATCATCCCGCTGGCCGGCCAGCTGGACGACGCCGCGGTTGCCCTGGTCGGCCTGCGCTTCGCGCTCGCCGGGCTGCCGGTTGCTGCCCGCGACGAGCACCTGGCAGCGGCCGGCATCGAGGCCGCCGACCTGGACCGTGACCTCTCGACCGTGTGGATGGGCACCGGCTGGCTGCTGCGGCGCGGCGGGCGCATTGGCCTGCGGGTAGGGCGTGGCATGGGTCGCGCGGCCGTGGCAGGCGCCCGCGCGGCCATCGGGCGGATCCGGTGAGCGTCTTCCGCTACTCGCGCTGGGACGGCAGCCAGCAGCTGCCGCCCTTCGACGCGGACGATGTGCTGGAGGCCCTGTCCGACGACCTGCTGGCCGAGGGCGACATTCGCCGTGCACTCCAGCGGCTGATGCAGCGCGGCATGCGCGGTACGCGCGGCGGCGACGTGCCGGGCCTGCGGCGGATCGTGGACAGGCTGCGCGAGCGTCGGCAGGCCGAGCTGGAGCGCTCGCACCTGGATGGCGTGCTGGACGGCCTGTCCGAGCGGCTGGATGACATCGTGGACCAAGAGCGAGGCGGCATCGAGCGTCGAGTGCACGACGCCGAGGCGGCGGCCCTCGACGCGCCGCCGGGCGACGAACGGGACGGCGCGCGCATGCGCGAGCAGGTCCTGCGCCGTACCGCCCAGCAGCGGCACGACCGCCTGGACGCCCTCCCGCCGGACCTCGCCGGACGGCTTCATGGCCTGCGGGACTACGAGTTCATGGATCCTGACGCGCGCGATGCCTTCAACGCGCTCACTGACGAGCTGCGCCAGCAGCTGCTGCAGACCTACTTCCAGGGACTGAAGGAAGGCGTTGCCGGACTGACCCCGGACGACCTGGACGGCGTCCGGCACATGGTTCGCGACCTCAACTCCCTGCTCGAGAAGCATGCCTCTGGAGCCGATACACGCGCCGACTTCGAGGCCTTCATGGGGCGCCACGGTCGGTACTTCCCGCCGGGGATCGGCAACGTGGACGAGCTCATCGACCACCTGCACCGCCAGGCGTCGCAGATGGCGTCGCTGCTGGCGGGCATGAGCCGCCAGATGCGCGAGGAGCTGCAGCAGATGATGGACGACCTGCTGCGTGATGACCGCCTGCGCTGGGACATGTCCCGCCTGGCCGGGAACCTCCAGGCGCTTCGACCCGAGCTGTCGTTCGGCGAGCCCTACCCCTTCAGTGGCGACGAGCCAATGGGGCTGGTTGACGCCCTCGCGGCCATCGACCGACAGCAGCGCTACGAGGAGATGCAGGAGCAGCTGCTCGGCGTGCGCGACCCCGACTCACTGGAGCGCCTGGACGCCGACGCCCTGCGCGACCTGGGCGGCGACGATGCGGCCGAGGACCTGGACCGGCTACGCGAGCTGTCGCGAGCCCTGGAGGATGCGGGCTACCTCG
Organism: Candidatus Limnocylindria bacterium; assembly: GCA_036258735.1. Taxonomy (GTDB): domain Bacteria; phylum Chloroflexota; class Limnocylindria; order QHBO01; family QHBO01; genus JAPSGM01. The sequence goes on along the minus strand of DATADC010000200.1, from coordinate 12,125 downwards.
AGCGCGACGGCGGGCGGCTCGAGCTCACGCCGCGGGCCGCGCGGCGCCTTGGCATGCGGGCGCTGACCGATATCTTCAGCCGCTTGCGGCGCGAGTCGCTGGGCGGTCATCCGCTGCCCCAGGCCGGCGGCGGTGGCGAGCCGACGGACGAGACGAAGCGCTACGAGCACGGCGACGCCTTCGCAGTCGACCTCAACCGCACGCTCTTCAATGCCATGGCCCGCGGCGGACCGGGGACGCCGGTGCGCCTATCGCCGGACGACTTCGAGGTGCGGCGCACCGAGGAGACGACCGTGTCGTCCACCGTCCTGCTGCTCGACATGAGCCGCTCCATGCTGCTGCGTGGCTGCTCCACCGCCGCCAAGCGCGTGGCCATGGCGCTGCACACGCTGATCCACTCCAAGTACCCGCGCGACCGGCTGTACGTGGTCGGCTTCGCCTACTACGCGCGCCAGATCAAGCCGGAGGCGATCGCCACGCTGTCGCCGTACGAGTTCGAGTACGGGACCAACCTGCAGCACGCCCTGATGATCGCCCGGCAGCTGCTTGGCCGCCGATCCGGCGGAAACAAGGAGATCGTGGTCATCACCGATGGCGAACCGACCGCTCACATCGCCAACGGCCAGGTCGAGTTCGCCTACCCGCCGACCATCCGCACCATGCAGTCCACGTTGCGGGAGGTCGGCCGCGCCACGCGCGAGGGCATCGTCATCAACACCTTCATGCTCGAGCGCTCCCGGTACCTGTCGGATTTCGTCGACCTGATGAGCCGCATCAACCGCGGGCGCGCCTTCTACGTGGAGCCGGAGCGGCTGGGTGAGTACATCTTGGTGGACTACGTCAGCAAGAAGACCAAGCGCGTCGCGTGACAAAGCCGCTCAAGGTCGGCGTCCAGCTGCCCGAGGTCGAGTACGTCGCCTCCTGGGCGCAGCAACGCGGGATGGCCGAAACGGCGGAGGAGATCGGCCTGGACTCGATCTGGGTAGGCGACCACCTGCTGTACCGCGACGATGGGCGGCCCCCGCGAGGGCCGTGGGAGGCGTGGACGACCCTCGCCGCGCTGGCGGCGGTCACCCGACGCGTGGAGCTGGGGCCGCTGGTGGCGGCCACCAGCTTCCACAACCCGGCCATGATCGCCAAGAAGGCGGCGACGCTCGACGAGATCAGCGGCGGGCGGCTGATCCTGGGGCTCGGCGCCGGCTGGAACAGGCCGGAGTACGAGGCGTACGGCTTCGCGTACGACCATCGCGTCAGCCGCTTCGAGGAGGCGTTCACCATCGTCCGCACGCTCCTGCGCGAGGGCCGCGTCGACTTCCGCGGGACGTATTACCAGCTCGACCACTGCGAGCTGCTCCCGCGCGGGCCGCGCCCGCTCGGGCCGCCGTTGATGGTGGGCTCCGAGGGCCCGCGCATGCTGTCCATCACGCTTCCGCACGTACAGGCCTGGAACGCCTGGTTCACCTGGTTCGGCAACACGCCCGATGGCTATCGCCCGTTACGCCAGAAGGTTGACGACGCCTGCCGGGCCGCCGGCCGAGACCCCGACGAGGTGGAGCGCACGGTGGCCCTGCTCGTGGCCTTCGGCGGTGCAGGAGACCGACGGGTGGCCATCGGAGAGTCGGCCGAGCCGCAGGTGGAGCCGATCAGCGGCGAGCCCGCCGTCCTGGCCGAGCGGCTGCGCGCCTTCGCAGAGGAAGGCGTGCGACACGTCCAGCTCGTCCTGGACCCCATCAATGCCGACAGTATCCGGGCGCTGAAGCCGACACTCGAGCGCCTCGACGCCTGAGGGGCGCACGAGCCCGGCTGCTATCCTCGCCGTCCGATGCACGACCTGCCGCCGCCCCTCCCGCTTGGCGCCAGGGGACGCCTGGAGGTCCAGCCGCTGGTCAACGCCACGGGTGACCACGCCATGCTGGTGCGGCAGGGCGATCGCAGTCGTGCCCTGATCACCAGCGAGGAAGCCAGTGAGCGCGACCGACTCGTGGTCGTGCCCCTGGACGACGACGTGGAGCTGCGCATGGACGGCGACGCGCTCGCCGTCTGGCTGGCGCGCGGATCGGTCAGCGCCTCGAACGCGCCGGTCCCCGGCTGGGCCAGCGCCATCGGCTTGGTGCTGGTTGTGGCCTTCATCGCCTTCGCGCTCATCGGCTCAGCCACCGTCTTTTCGTGGCTGGTCACGGCGCTGTCGTGAGGTCGCCGGCGTGACCCGCGTCGAGCCGCCGTCGGCCGGGCTCATGGCCATGCGCATCACAGCCGAGTACGGCTCCGCCGACGGGTTCGCCGACACGCTCGAGCGCGCGCTGGCGCGCGGCGGGGACCGCGGCGCCACGGTGGTCGCCCTCCTCGACCGCGGGGATTTGGCGATCCACATCCCGCGCGAGGACGGGCCGAGCTGGAACACTGTGCCGCTGGTCCACGTCCACCGCGGTACCCAGCCGCCGCCCGAGGAGTGGGCCACGGCGAACGCCGTGCTGGAGAAGCTCGAACGCTACCGGTGAGCGAGGACCTCGCCTCCGTCCTGCGGCGCATCGAGCGCCCACCGGCCGGCGCCACGGTCGAGCCGCTCACCGAGGAGCAGCAACGCGTCCTGCGCGCCATGATGGCCCGCTTCGCGACGGGCGTGACGGTCGTGGCGGCGCGGCACGGGCCGCTGCTGGCGGGCATGACGGCCAACGCCATCGCCAGCATCAGCATCAACCCTCCGCTCATGATGGCCAGCATCGGGCAGCGCTCGGAGACTCACGTGGCCATCAGGGGCAGCCACTCGTTTGCGGTCAACGTCCTGGCCGCCGACCAGCGCCGAGTGGCGGATTGCTTCGCGCAATCCACCACGGCCCGCAAGCTGCAGCGCTTCTGTGACGCTCCCTGGCACGAGGGCGAGACCGGCTCACCGATCCTGGACGGGGCGATCGCCTACTTCGACTGTCGCCTGGTGGCGCAGCACCCCGGCGGCGACCACACCATCTTCATCGGGGAGATCGTGGGCGCCGGCTACGACGAGGCCGCCGAGCCCCTCATCTGGTACGGGTCGGGGTATCGCCAGCTCTCGCCGGCCGAGCCGGAATAGGCCTCAAGCCTTCGCGGCGCCCTCGTCAGGCGGCTGATCGCCGTCAATAGGCGGCTGGTCGTCCTCCGCGGGCTGCGCCTCGGCCAGCTGCTGCTCCACCGTCTCCACCAGGTCACGGAAGTCGAACGGCTTGGTGAGCACCGGCGCCAGGTCGGTCAGCCGCTCGGCCTCGTCCTCGGTGACCGCGGTGGCGAACAGGATCGGAATGTCCTGGTACTCGGCACGTTCGCGGAGCGAGCGCACCACCGTGGACCCGCTCTCATCGGGGAGCATGTGGTCCAGGATGACCAGGTCGGGCCGCTCGCCAGCCACCAGCGACTCGTACAGCTCCGCCGCGCCCTCGAAGCCGCGTGCCTCGTGGCCGACCTCGCTCAGCACGGCGACGATCGCTGCCCGGATCAGCGGCTCATCGTCGACGACCCAGATGCGCGCACCCATCGGCTCATCCTTCCGTGCGGTTCTGCCGTACGGCGGTAAGGCTAGCCGTCGCCGCGCGTCGTCGTCCGGCCGATTCCGCCGGCCACCGCGGCCAGCGCCTCGCCGATGATGCCGACGGCCGAATCGACCTCGGCGTCGGTCGTCACCAGGGGTGGGATGACGCGGACGACCTGGTTCCACGTCCCGCAGGTCAGCAGCAGCAGGCGCCGGTCGAAGGCCTCGCGCAGGAGGGCCCTGGCGAGCTCGGGGAGCGGCGCCAGCGTGGTCGGGTCGGCGAACTCGATGCCGATCATCAGTCCGCGCCCGCGGACGTCCGCCACGCCGGGGTGGCCTGCCGCCGCGCGGCGGATGCCGGCCAGCAGCTGGTCGCCCTGTCGGCGGGCGTTCTCCAGCAGGCCTTCGGCGGCGATGACGTCCAGCGTGGCCAGCGCTGCCGCGCAGGCCACCGCGTTGCCGCCGTAGGTGCCCCCATGGGACCCCGGCGGGAAACGGTCCAGCAGCGAGCGCCGCGCGAGCATCCCGGACAGCGGCAGCCCGGACGCCAGCCCCTTGGCAGTGACCACGATGTCCGGCCGTGCGTCGTACCACTCGGTGGCCCACATGCGGCCGGTGCGCCCGAAGCCGGTCTGCACCTCGTCGGCGATGAGCAGGATGCCGTGACGGTCGGCCACCTCGCGCAGGGCGGGCAGGAAGCCGTCGGGCGGCACCACGTAGCCGCCCTCGCCCAGGATCGGCTCCACCAGGAGGGCGGCCACGTCGTCGGGATAGACCATCGTCGCGAATAGCTCGTCCAGCGCGGCGAGGCTGAAGGCCAGGGCCGCGTCATCGGTCCTGCCGGTAGGGTTGCGAAGGACGTACGGAAATGGCACGTGGTACACCGCCGCGCCCGGCAGCGGCTCGTAGTGGCCGCGGAACTTGATGCCCGAGCTGGTCAAGGCCATGGCGCCGTGGGTGCGGCCGTGGAAGCCGCCACGGAAGGCCACGATCGCGGGCCGCCGGGTGGCAAGCTTGGCGAGCTTGACGGCGGCCTCGATGGCCTCGGCGCCGGAGTTCGACAGGAAGAGGCCCGCCTCCTCGCCATCGGCAAGGCCGGGCAACGTGCGCGGCAGGCGCTCGTGGAGGTCCAGGCCGGGCTTGTGGAAGACGATGTTCTGCTGCGCGTGGATGACACGCGCCGCCTGGTCGGCGATGGCCGCCACCACGCGCGGATGGGCGTGACCCGTGTTCGTCACGCCGATGCCGCTGGTGTAGTCGAGGTACCGCTGGCCGTCGATCGTCTCGAGCCACGAGCCCTCGCCGCGCTCGACCACCAGGTCGGTGTAGCGCGTCCACACGGCCGGCACCCGGCTCCGACGGGCGAGCCATCGCTGGTCCTCGTCGGTCGCGACGGTCAGAACGTCGGCGGCGTATTGATCCATAGCAGTCGTGTCTCCCCGCTGGCGGCATTGCGCCAGCGATGCGGAAGGGTTGACGGGAACGACAGCGAGTCGCCGGTGCGCAGCCGGTAGACCTCGCGCGCGCCGACCCAGAAGGTGACGTCCCCCTCCAGGACGTACAGGAACTCCTCCCCGGCGTGCGAGTAGCGCCCCTCGCTGGACGATCCGGGCGCCAGCACGAACAGCTGCGGCTCCAGCGCCGCGGCGCCCACCGCCAGCTGCTCGATGCGGATACCGGCGGCCTCCAGGTCGAGCACCGGGCGCTCCGCGGGGCGGACCCGGCGCCCAACGCCGGCGGCCGGCTCGAACAGGTCCAGCATGGTCACGCCGTAGGCACGGGTCAGGCGCTGCATGGTGGCCAGGCTGGCATCGGCCGCGCCGCGCTCCAGGGCGGACAGGAACGAGGGCGAGATCCGCGCCCGCCCGCCGGCCTCCTTCAGCGACAGGCCCAGCCGCCGCCGATGCGCGCGCAGGCGCGACACCAGCGCGCCATCCCGCGCGGGGGTTGCGGCCCTGGCCCAGGGCAGGGGCAGCATGCGACGGATGCCCGGAGCGTTCACCTGCTGGTCGCGCATGCGCCTGATCCGGCGCAGGTGCGCGACGTCGTCCTCCGAGTACAGCCGGTAGCCCGATGCGGTGCGCGCGGGTGTGACCAGCTGCTGGCGCTCCCACAGCCGCAGGGCGGACGCCGAGACGCCCACCTGCCGCGCGGCCTCGCCGATCCGCAGGGTGGCGAATCGAGGCGTCTGGCTCGGGTCAGCTGCGCCAGGCGCCCTAAGCGGAGCGTGATGGGGCCCCATCAGGCGTCGGTCCTGGTCGGCGACGCCTGCAGCTCCCGCCGCTGGAGCGCGATCCAGGCCACGACCCCGACCATGGCGATGAGGAAGATGAGCGTGCCCATGACGTTGACCTGCGGCGGCACGCCGATGCGCGAGGCGCCGTAGACCCACAGCGGAAAGGTCTGGGTGCTGCCCGCGGTGAACTGGGTGATGACGAAGTCGTCCACCGAGAGGGCGAACGCCAGGAGCGCCGCGGCCAGGATGCCGGGGAATATCAGCGGGAAGGTCACTTTGCGGAAGGTCGTCCACTCATCGGCCCCCAGGTCCATGGCCGCCTCCTCCAGCGCTCGGTTGAAGCCGGCGAGCCGGGCTCGGACGGTGACGACCACGTAGCTGATGTTGAACATGACGTGGGCCAGGATGATCGTCAGCAGGCCACGGCCCACGCCCACCGACACGAACATGGCCAGCAGGGCCGCGCCCAGCACGATCTCTGGCGTGGCGATGGGCAGGAAGATCAGCAGGTTCAGCGGGCCGCGGCCTCGGAACTCGTAGCGCGTCAGCGCCAGGCCGATGAGCGTGCCGAGCGTGGTGGCCACCAGGGTCGAGGCCACCGCCACAATCAGCGAGTTGACCAGCGCCTGGTTCAGCTGCGGGTAGCTGCTGAACAGGTTCCGCCAGTGCTCTACGGTGAAGCCTTGCCAGGTGAAGTTGAAGCGGCCCTGGACCTGGTTGAAACCGAAGACAGCCATGACCACGATCGGCAGGAACAGGTACGCCACCACCAGTCCGGTGTACACCGGCAGTGCCGCCCGCGCGAGGCGGGCGCCTGCGCGAGGGCGCCGCGTGGCCGCCGGCGCACCGGCGCGGGCGACGGGTGCCGTCACGCTGGCCATCAGGCGGTCAGCTCCTGGCCGCGGAGCAGCCGAACGTAGAGGAAGATGCTGACCAGGATGCCGGCCATCAGGATCAGCGACAGGGCGCTGGCCTCGGGGTAGTCGCGGTTGGTGAGGTACAGCGTCTGGATCACATTCCCGATCATGGTCTCGTTGCGGCTGCCCAGCAGGTCCGCGTTGAGGTAATCGCCCACGGCCGGGATGAAGCTGAGTAGCGAGGCGGCGAACACGCCGGGGATCGACAGCGGCAGCGTCACGCGCAGGAAGGCTTGGAGTCGGCTGGCATACAGGTCGTTGGCCGCCTCGATGAGGCGGTAGTCGATCCGCTCAAGCGCCACATACAGGGGCAGCACCACGAAGGGCAGGAAGTTGTAGGTGATGCCGCTGATCACGGCCACCGGCGTGGCGATGAGGCGAAAGCCCTCATCCAGCAGGCCGATGTCCTTAAGCGTGCCCAGCACGAAGCCCTGGTCGGCCAGGATGAACTTCCAGCTGATGGTTCTGATCACGAAGCTGGTGAAGAACGGCATGATCACCAGCAGCAACAGGATCGTCTTGTAGCGGCCGCCGCGGAAGGCGATGGTGTAGGCCATCGGGTAGCCGATGACCATGGCCAGCACGGTGACAATCAGCCCGAAGATCAGCGAGCGGATGAATTGCGTGTCCCAGCGGGCGACCGCCTCCGGGAAGATGTCGAAGTTCCACGTCAGCCGGAACCCCGTCCCCAGCGAACCCTCCTGGAGGCTGACACTCGCCATGGTGACCATGGGGACGACGAAGAAGATGGCCAGCCACAGGCCGCCGGGGACCAGGAAGAGGTAGGGGATGATGCCGCTGTGGCGGCGCAGCCAGCCAGCCACCCAGGCCCTGCCGAACCGACGCGCTCAGCCCTTCTCGTCCGCGCCTAGCCCTGCGTGACCTCCTGGAAAAGCTCGTTCCATTGGCGTTCCTGCTCCTCGTTCAGGATCGGGTAGCCGTACAGGTTGGCCAGCATCTCCTCGGTGGGGAAGACGAGAGGGGACTCGGCCACGGCCTCCAGGTACTCCCGGTCGCCGGCGCTCCCGGCTTCTTCGGCGTGCTGACGGATGATGTCCTGCGCCTCCGGCACCGGACAGATGTAGTTGACCCATTCGGCGATTTGCGCCGCGACCTCCGGCTGGTAGACGAAGTTCATCATGGCCAGCGCGTCGTTCGGGTGCTCCGCGTTCCTCGGGATGGCCATGTTGTCGATCCATAGGTTCGCGCCCTCTTCGGGGACGACGAACTGAAGGTCGGGATTGTCGAACTGCAGCTGGAACACATCACCCGACCACGCCATGGTGATGGCCAGGCTCTCGTCGGCCAGCCCCTGCGCATACTCGTTGCCGTAGTAGTCGCGCACGTACTGGCCCTGCTCCAGCAGGACCTCCTGGGCGCGCTCCGCATCCTCGAGCGTGGCCGTCGTGGGGTCGATCCCCAGGTACAGCAGCGCCAAGTTCATCGAGTCGCGCATCTCGGTGAACATGCCGATCTGGCCGGAGTACTTCTCGATCCGCGCCGGATCGAACAGCTGTGCCAGCGAGGTGATCTCCTCGTCCACCAGCGCGGGGTTGTAGCCGATGCCGGTGACGCCCGACTGCCACGGCACGCTGTGCGCGTTGTTGGCGTCGTACCAGGGGTTCTTGTACTTGTCGGCGGCGTGCTCCACAAAGTTGGGAACGTCCCGCGCGACGTCGATCTGCTCCAGGTACCCGAAGCTGATCATGTTGGCGATCATCCAGTCGGTCAGGACGATGAGGTCGAAGCCGATCGAATTACCTGCCTCCAGATCAGGCTGGTGCTCGCCAAAGAAGGACACGTTGTCCTGGATGTCCTCGACGTAGTTGACCTGGATGCCGGTTTCACGTTCGAACTGAGTAAGCGTGGGTGACCGGCTGCCCTCGCCGCCGACGACGTCGATGTATAGCGGCCAGTTGGCGAAGTTAAGGGTGCCGCTCGGCTGCCCCCCGCCGACCGCCTGGCCCGTGGCCCCTGCCGTCGCCCCAGCCCCGCGCGATGGCGCCTGAGAGGCCTCGATCCCACACGCGGCAAGGATGGCGGGCAGCGACAGGGCGCCGGCCGCGTAGGCGCCGCCCCTCATGAAGTCGCGCCGGCTCAGGCGACGCTGGGGCCGCAGCGCCCGTGCGATGGCACGCTCCAGGCGAGTCTGCTCTGCGTCACGCATCGGTATCGGTCTCCTCCTGGCTGTGGGCCTCGTGGACGTGCTCGGACGCCTGGATGACGAAGGTGTGCTGGGGTTTCCAGCTGACGCGAACCTGTTGACCATCGGCCAGCGCCTCCGACGAGCCACTGGTCTCCAGGTTCTGGGCGTAGGCCACCAGCCGGTGGCCGTCACGGGTCTCGATGAGGTACTGGGTGCTGACGCCGATGTAGCTGGCGTCCAGCACCGTGCCGCCGAGGCTGTTCAACGCGGCGTCGCCGTTGCCCTCGTCGCCTTCGAAGGGCACGACCCGCAGCTTCTCGGGCCGGACGCCGACGCGCACCGACTTCCCGCCGTTGGCCAGCTCGGCCGGCGCTCGCAGCGTGGCACCGTCAGGCAGGCGGACCTCCACCCAGCGGTTGTCGCGTCCGACCACGTCGCCGTCGAGCAGGTTGCTGACCCCCAGGAAGCCCGCCACGAAGGCGGTGGTGGGCCGCTCGTACAGCTCCTCGGCCGTGCCCAGCTGCTCGATCCGCCCGTGGCGCATGACGGCGATGCGGTCCGACATGGTCATCGCCTCCTCCTGGTCGTGCGTGACGTAGACGAAGGTGATGCCCACCTCGGTCTGGATTCGCTTCAGCTCGAGCTGCATCTGCTTGCGCAGCTTCATGTCCAGCGCGCCGAGCGGCTCGTCGAGGAGCAGCACGCGCGGGTGGTTGATCAGGGCGCGGGCCAGAGCCACGCGCTGCTGCTGCCCGCCTGACAGCTGCGAGGGCTTGCGGCGTTCGTAGCCGGGGAGCTCCACCAGGTCGAGCATCTCCTTGACGCGTCGGTCGAGCTCGGGACCGGCCACCTTGCGACGCCGCAACCCGAAGGCCACGTTCTCGAAGACGGACAGGTGCGGGAAGAGCGCGTAGTTCTGGAAGACGGTGTTGACGTCCCGCTTGAAGGGCGGCAGGTTGGTGACGTCGGCGTCGCCCAGGTAGACCGTGCCGGCGGTCGCCTCCTCGAACCCGCCGATGATGCGCAGCGTGGTGGTCTTCCCGCAGCCGGACGGCCCCAGCAGGGAGAAGAACTCACCGCGGCGAATCTCCAGCGACAGGTCGTCGACCGCGACGACCTCATGGAACCGTTTGGTGACCCGGTCCAGGCGAACGTCCGTCTCCGGCGCCAATCCGACTCCCCAGGTCCGGCCCGCGACCCGAACCTTGCAGCGTTACTGGAGGCTTCGTGGGCGGCGAGTATAGGCCTCGGCCGGCCGCGGCTGTCAACGAATAGGAGGGGCCGACAGGCCGCTGCAACCAAAGCCTGCCGGCTCGCGTCTAGAGGGCGCACATGCCCAAGCCGAACCACGCCAAGCGCTCACGGCCGCGTCCGGTTGGGACGCGTCGCCGCCGCGCCACCCGGCTCCGCGCCGCCGAGCAGCGTGCCCGACGCGAGCTCGACCGCTGGCGCCGCGGCTGACCTCTTGACCCGCTGCTAGACTGGCGCCCCGCCGCCGAACCCGCAGTGGTGCCGCCTGCGCATGGACTTCGCCCTCTCCCCGCAGCACCAGGACATTCGCCGCACCGTTCGCGACTTCGCGGAGCGCGAGATCGCGCCGGTGGCCGCGGAGCTGGAGGCGCGTGGGGAGTTCCCACACGACATCATCCGCCGCGCCGCGGAGCTCGGCCTGCTGGGCGTTCCCTATCCCGACGAGGTCGGCGGCACCGGCCTCGATTCGCTGGCCTACGCCATCACCATCGAGGAGCTGGCCCGCGCCAGCGGTTCGGTGGCGATCATCGTCTCGGCGCATACGAGCCTGGGCTGCAACCCCATCTACATGGCGGGGACCGATGAGCAGAAGGACCGATACCTCCGCCCGATGGCCTCCGGCCAGGTGCTGGGCGCCTACGGCCTGACCGAGCCCGGCGCAGGCTCGGATTCGCGCGGCACGCGCACGCGCGCCCGCCGCGACGGCGGCGAGTGGGTGCTCAGCGGCAGCAAGCGCTTCATCACCAACGCCGGGGTTGCCGGCACCTACGTCGTCACCGCGGTCACCGAGCGGGAGGCCGGTACCGGGAGGATCAGCGCCTTCATCGTGCCCGCGGACGCGCCCGGCTTTTCCGTCGGCCGCATGGAGGAGAAGATGGGCCTCCATGCCTCGAATACCGGCGAGCTGCTGTTCGAGGACTGCCGCATCCCGGCCGAGAATCTGCTTGGCGAGGAAGGCGAGGGCGACAAGCTGTTCCTGCAGACGCTGGACGGCGGGCGCATCGGCATCGGTGCCATGGCCCTCGGGCTGGCGCAGGCGGCCTATGAGGCGGCATCGGCGTATGCCAAGGAGCGCCGCCAGTTCGACCGGCCCATCGGCTCATTCCAGGGTGTGGCCTTCATGATCGCCGACATGGCGACCCAGATCGACGCCGCGCGCCTCATGGTCTACCGCGCGGCGTGGCTCAAGGACTGCGGCAAGCCCTACTCGACCGAGGCAGCCATGGCCAAGCTCTTCGCGTCGGAGGTGTCGCGTCAGGTCACCAACGACGCGGTGCAGGTGCACGGCGGGTACGGCTACGTGTCGGAGTACAACGTCGAGCGATACCTGCGCGACGCCAAGCTCACCGAGATCGGGGAGGGGACCAGCGAGATCCAGCGGCTGGTCATCGCCCGCAACCTGCTCGGCCTGCGGGCCATGTAGGGCGGCCGCGCGGCGGAGCCGTATCCGCTTCTGTAGCGCGTTGCCGCTAATGCACCAATGGGGGCGGGTGGGCTGCCACGCATACCCCCTCGGTGCCTATCCCGCAACCCGTGGCACATGCACCCACCCGATCCTCGACAAACTCGCCGCATTGGTGCCTATCCGGCAACGGCCGCGGGGCCGCTAGTAGAACGCCCGGCGGCGCACGGACCGCCGCCCTAACCGGGCATACCGTGGGCGGCGAGCTCCACGAAGGCGTCCAGGGACTCGGGATTCGCGAGTGATCCCCGAGACGCAGCGCGCTCGGCGGGCGTACCCATCAGGATCCGCTTCACCGGCACCTCGAGCTTCTTGCCGGAAAGCGTGCGCGGGACGGCGGGCACGGCCACGATGCGGTCCGGCACGTGGCGCGGCGAGAGGCTCTGCCGCAGCTCGCTGCGGATCCGGTCCTCTAACGGTGCGTCCAGCGCGGCACCGTCGCGCAGCGCCACGAAGAGCAGCAGCTGGTCGCCTTCGTCGAGGTGCAGGACCAGCGCGTCGGCGACCTCCGGCAGCGCTTCCACCACGGCGTAGAACTCCGCGGTCCCGATCCGCACGCCGCCGCGGTTCAGGGTTGCGTCCGAGCGGCCGCTGATGATGCACGAGCCGCGCTC
>DATADC010000199.1:0-1581 GCA_036258735.1 Candidatus Limnocylindria bacterium | reverse complement strand
GGATGACCGAGGGCGGGGCCACCGGTGCGTGCCAGGTCTGCAGATACCCGCTCGCCTTGACCTCGATGCTGCGCCCATCGGGCTCTGGCAGCACGAGGTCGTATTCATCCCAGCTGGTCGTGCCCCGTGGCGTGGTGTAAGAGCGCCGATCCTCGGAGAGGTTCGATGCTGATCAGGCTGCCATGGCTGGCAGCCTGACGGCGTCAGTATGGAGGACGCGGGCGAGCGCTTCCAGGCTCATGTAGCGCCGCGCGACGGCCCACTCGTCATTCTGTTCGAGCATCAGCGCGCCGACGAGGCGAATGACGGCCTCGTCGTTGGGGAAGATGCCGACGACGTCGGAGCGGCGCTTGATCTCCTTGTTGATGCGCTCCAGCGGGTTGGTGCTCGCGATCTGCGGCCAGTGCTCCTTGGGGAAGTCCATGTAGGCCAGCACGTCCTCGCGGGAGGTGTCCATCATGGCGCTGAGCTTCGGCTGCTTCTCGCGCAGGGCGTCGGCGACGGTGTCCCACTGCGCCATGGCCTCGGCCTTGGTGTCCTGGGCGAAGATCGTCTTCAGCATGGCCGCGACCGCGGCGCGCTGCTTGGCCGGGGCGTGCGCCAGCGCGTTCCTCATCCAATGCACCCGACACCGCTGAAGGGTCGCGTCGAACACGCGCCGCGCGGCGGCGCGCAGGCCCTTGTGGTCGTCGGCGATCACCAGCTTCACGCCGCGCAGCCCGCGATCGGCGAGGGAGCGGAGGAAGTCGGTCCAGAACGTCTCCGCCTCGGACGGCCCGGTGGCGACGCCCAGCACTTCGCGCTTGCCGTCCTCGTTCACCGCCACGGCGACTATCACGGCACGGCTGATGATCCGCCCGCCCTCGCGGATCTTGAGGTAGGTGGCATCGAGCCACAGGTAGGGCCAGCTCCCCTCGAGGGGACGGCTCAGGAAGGCGTTCACGCGGGTGTCGATCTCGGCGCAGAGCCGCGACACCTGGCTCTTCGACATCCCGCCGGCGCCCATGGCCTTCACCAGGTCATCGACCGCCCGCGTCGAGACGCCATGGACGTAGGCCTCCTGGATCACCGCCACCAGGGCCTTCTCGGCCGTCCGGCGCGGCTCCAGGAAGCTCGGAAAATAGGAGCCCTTGCGCAGCCGGGGGATCGCCAGTTCGATCCGGCCCGCCCGCGTGTCCCAGTCCCGCTGGCGGTAGCCGTTGCGGTGCGCCTCCCGCAGCGGCGTGCGGGCGCCCTTGGCCGCCCCGGCGGCCACCTCGGCCTCCGCCTCCATGATCCGCTCGGCGGCGAAGGCGAGCATGTCCCTCACCAGGTCGGCGTCGGCCTCCTTCTCCACCAGCTCCAGGAGCGCCATTCTCTCCTCGGTCATCGTCGGTCTCCGGTTCGGTCACAGGTGTCGCAACCCGAACCTTACCGAAGATCGGCGGTGGCCGCCCCGCAGCGCCACCGGCCGCGCGCTGCGCTACGCCGCGGGCTCCGCGCGCGGCCTCTTACACCACCGCCTGGGGCACTACTCCGCTCCGAGCTCATCGCCCTCATGGCCGATGCGAGCATTCCGGGGGAGGTCCTGGCCGGCTTGGC
>DATADC010000198.1:0-13045 GCA_036258735.1 Candidatus Limnocylindria bacterium | reverse complement strand
CCTGAAGGATGAGGACGTGCTGGTCGTCACCCAGAAGGTCGTCTCCAAGGCCGAGGGCAGGGTGGTCGACCTGGCAACCGTCCATCCGGGGGAGCCAGCCCGCGAGTGGGCGCAGCGGTGGGGCAAGGATCCGCGGCAGGTGGAGCTCGTCCTGCGCGAGTCGGTCGAGGTGCTGCGCATGGCCGACGGAGGGCTGATCATCTCGCGCACGCGCCACGGGCTGGTGTGCGCCAACGCCGGCGTGGACGTGTCGAACGTTGGCGGCGGCGACCTGGCCACGTTGCTGCCGCTGGACCCGGACGGCTCAGCCCGCGGCCTGCGCTCGCGGCTGGGCGAGCTGCTGGCAGCCCGTCCTGCGGTGATCATCTCCGACACGTTCGGACGGCCCTGGCGGCTCGGGATCGTGAACGTGGCCATCGGCGTGGCCGGCATGGAGCCGTTGCTCGACCTGCGGGGCGTGCCGGATGCGCAGGGCAGGCCGATGCGGGCCACGGTCATCGCCGTCGCCGATGAGCTGGCCTCGGCGGCCGATCTGGCCGGCGGCAAGGTCGATCAGCGCCCCGTAGTGGTGGTGCGCGGGTATCGGTACCGGGCGGTGGTGCCCTCGGCGGAACGCGGCGCCGCGGCGCTCGTCATGCCGCGCGAGCAGGACCTGTTCCCGTAGGCAGGAGGCCCGGCCACACCCGCGAGCGGGTGGTGCTGCCGGGCACCAGGCGAGGCAAGCGCTAGCACGCTTCGTGCACACCCTGCGTGCCGTGACCCAGACCACCGAGCAGCGTGTCCTTGGCCGCTACCGCCTGACCGGGGAGATTGCGTTGGGGGGAACGGCCCGGGTGCACCGCGCCCGCGACGAGCAGCTGGACCGCGACGTCGCGGTCAAGATCCTGCACCCGCACCTGCTTCCAGACGACACGTCGCGGCGTCGCCTCGCAGCGGAGGCCAGGGCCGCCGCCTCGCTGAGCCACCCCGGGGTCGTGATGGTGTACGACGTGGACCCCGACGCGGCGGCGCCCGCCATCGTCATGGAGCTGGTGGACGGCGAGTCGCTGGCTGCCAGGTTTGCAACCCATGGCCCGATGGCGCCGCGCGAGGTCGCCCGCGTGGGCGCCGAGATCGCGGATGCCCTCTACCACGCGCACCGGCGCGGAATCGTGCACCGCGACGTCAAGCCGGGGAACATCCTGCTCGAGCGCGAGTCAGGGCGCGCCAAGCTCGTCGACTTCGGGATCGCCCACAGCCTGGCGGCCGGCGCGGAGTCGCTGACCCAGACCGGCCTGACCGTCGGTACGCCGCGCTACATGGCGCCCGAGCAGATGGCCGGCGGTCGCGTCGGTCCACGGACCGACCTGTGGTCGCTGGGCGTGGTGCTGTACGAGGCGCTGGGCGGCCGCCCGCCCTTCACCGGGCCTACCCCGCTGGCCATCGCGCAGGCACAGCAGGCCGGCGCACCGCCGCTCGAAAACGTCGATCCCGCGCTTGCCTCGATCATCGGCTCCTGCCTGGCGTACGACACGGCGCAGCGCCCGCCGGATGCGCACGCGGTGGCCAACGCCCTGCGCGCATGGCTGGCGCACGGCAGCGAGACGACCGCCCAGACCATCACCGCCCCAGTGGCCGTGGTGCCCGCTGCGCCCGCCGCGGCACCCGCCGCGGCACCCCAAGCCGCGGGGGCTCCACCGCGCAGGACCAGGCGCGTCGGCTGGATTCCGGCGGCGGTGGCGGGTGCGGCGCTGGTCGGGCTGGCCATGGCTGCGCTGCTGCTCGTTCCTGATCTCTTCTCCGGGGTCGCCGAGCAGGAGCCGACCCGGCGGCCTAGGGCCACGCCGACCCCGACGGCGACGCCCGAGCCGACCCCGGACCCGCTCGCGCAGCTCCAGGCCGCCTACCTCGAAGCGTGTGGCGAGCCGATTCCTCCCGACAAGCTCGAGGAGGACGACTTTGCCAAGCTCGTCGAGAAGGTGAACGAGGAGATCACCAAGTGCCTGGAGGAGGCGAACGAGGAAGGAGACGGAGAAGGCGGTCCGCCGCCACAGGACGACGGCCGCGGCAACGGGAACGAGGGCAACCAGGGACGCGGCAATGACGGCGGCGGAAACGACGACTGACGCCGCCCAGGCGTCAGATCGGCTGCAGGAAGAGGCTGACGATCTCCCCGTTCTCGACCCGGAAGTTGGCCTCCACGCGCATTGACGGCGCGCCCGGTCGCATGACGGTCATGTCGGCGATGTAGCTGGCCCCCATCGAGCGCCCGTCATTGGCGTACATCCGAAAGCCATCACCGGCTCGCACGAACCAGCCGCCCACCTTGTCGCGGCCGCGCAGGTTCGTCCGCTCGTCAGAGCCCGGGACCGATATCCCCATGACCGCGTTCTCGGCGAACAGGTTCACTGCCCGCTCGCGGTCGTCGTCGTTGATGAGCTCCATGAAGAGGTCGACGGTCTCGGTGGCTCCCATGGCCAGCGAGTGTAGCGGCTGGTCGCTGGACCGATGTTCGGGCCCGCGGTCGCGCCGAACATCCGATCCGGTCGTTTGGCGGCGCGAGCAGCGGACGGCGCTAGACTCGTGCGCCCATGGGTAGCCAGCTGCGAATCGGGCTCATTGGGTGGGGAACGGTGGCTTCCGCGCTGGGCGGGCTCGTGGACGCAGGCCCGCTCTCGGTCGAGGTCGTTATGGTGGCGGTTCGCGATCGTGAGCGGGCGCGAACGTTGCCGCGCGGCGTCGGCATCGGTTCAGCCACGGAGGTCGTCGAAGCCAATGTGGACGCCGTCGTGGAGCTCGCGGGTGGTATTGAAGGCCCGCTCGAGTGGGCGCGCGCGACACTGGCGCACGGACGGCCGTACGTGACCGCCAACAAGGCGCTGCTCGCCAACCACGGCGGTGAGCTGGCGGAGTTGGCATCCGAGCGCGGCGCGGCACTACTCGCCTCGGCCAGCGTCGGCGGGGGCACGCCCATGATCGAGCTGGTCGAGCACCTTGCGCCGCGTGGGATCCAGCGCTTTAGGGGCCTGCTGAACGCGACCACCACGTTCGTTCTGAGCGCCATGAGCCAAGGCGCCACCTACGCGTCTGCGCTGGCCGCCGCACAGAAGGCGGGCTATGCCGAAGCCGATCCGTCCTTCGACGTCGAGGGTCGTGATGCCGCTCAGAAGCTGGCCATCCTCGCCTCGGTGGCGTGGGGCCGATGGCGCGCCGAGCGCGAGGTGGACGCGCGGGGTATCGTCGGCGTCGACGTGCAGCCGGGCGCGACCGCGCGCCTGGTGGCCGAGGCGACGGAGGATGCGATGAGCGTGGCGCCCGTGGAGCTCGCGGCCGACTCGGCGCTCGCACGTGCCAGCGGAGTCGAGGGCGTGCTGGAGGTTGACGCCGGTGGCGCCGCCTACCGGGTCAGCGGCCCGGGCGCGGGCGGCGGGGCCACGGCGGGAGCGGTCTATGCCGACCTTGGACGACTGGCTGCCGGCGAGCGCCCGATCCTGGTCGGGAGGCGGTGGTGAGCGCCAGCTGGCCGACCGTTGGCGTCGCCGGCGCGCGCGGCGTGGTGGGCGGCGTCTTCCTCTCCATCCTCGCCGATGCCGGCCTGCCGGCCGGCTCGCTGCGCGCATTCGGCACCGAGCCGGGCATGGTCGCTTACGGCCACGACAGCGTGCCGGTTCGCGTCCTGGACGAAGACGCTGCGCGGGACCTGGACGTCCTCTTCCTGGCCACCGAAGGGGCGATCTCGCGCCAGATCGTGGCCGGGCCTGGCCGGGACGTGCCGCTGATCGTCGACAACTCCAGCGCCTTTCGGCTCGACCCGGACGTTCCGCTGGTTGTGCCGGAGGCGAACGGGACAGCCCTCAACGGCCACGCCGGCAACCTGGTGGCGAACCCCAACTGCACCACCGCCGCGGCCGTGGTGGCGCTGGCGCCGATCCGCCGCCTGGTGGGCCTGGAGGCCGTCGATCTTGCCTCATACCAGGCGGTGAGCGGCGCTGGCCGCGCGGGCCTGGACGCGTTCGAGGCGGAGCGGCGCACCGACGGCACCGACCGCATGGAGCGCTCGCCGTTCCATGGCCGGATCGCGGACAACGTCGTGCCGCAGATCGACACGCTCGACGCGGAAGGCTGGAGCGGCGAGGAGCGCAAGATCATGGCTGAGCTGCGCAAGATCCTGGACCTGCCGCACCTGGACGTTTCGGTGACTGCAGTCCGGGTGCCGGTCCACACCGGCCACTCGGCGGCCCTGCACTTCAGAACCGAGCGCTCGGTGCGACTCAACGAACTGGAGGAGGCGCTGCGGGCGGCACCCGGCGTCGAGTACCGCGCTCCCGACGGTGACGAGCGCCACCCGATGCCGCTCGACGTCGCAGGGCGCGACCCGGTACTGGTCGGTCGGCTGCGCGCAGTACCGGGCCGGGAGCGGGGCTTCGCGCTCTTCTTCTCCAGCGACAACCTCCGCAAGGGCGCGGCGCTCAACGCCATCCAGGTGGCGGCCTGCGCCGATCCCGAGCGCTTCGGCCGTCTCGTCCCACCGCCGCAGTGACCTAAACTGGCGCCGCCTCCCGGCAGCCCACAAGAGGTGATGAGCCGTGCCCGCTCCATTCGCCACGCTGGTTCGTGACTTCCTGTCCGAGCAGTATCGCGAGCATCCCGTCCGCGCCAGCGGCATGGGACTGACCGAGTTCGACGACTCTTTGGACGACCTTTCGGCCGATGCTTATCAGCGCCGGGCCGATTCCGGCCGCGCGTGGCTTGACCGCTTTCGAGCCCTGAGCGCCGACTCCCTCTCGTTCGACGAGGCCATCGACCGCGATCTGATCGTGGCCGGCCTGGTGGAGCAGGGCGTCTACGACGAGTGGGAGGTCTGGCGCCGCCAGCCCGACTACTACCTGAACCCCGGCATGCGGGGCGTCTTCACGCTCTTCCTGCACGCGCTGCGGCCCGAGCGCGACCTGGTGGCCGCGGCCGCTGCCCGGCTTCGCCAGGTTCCACACAACCTGGCCGCCGGCCGCGCCAACCTGCGTCCGGAGCTGGTGCCGGAGGTCCTGCTCACACGTGCGATCAACCAGGCACGCGCCGGCGCCAACTACACGCGCGACCTGCTTCCCGCCCAGGTGAGCGAGGCCAACCGCTCAGAGATGGCCGCCGCCGGCGCCGAGGCGGCCGATGCCTACGAGGGCTATGCCGCCTTCCTCGAGCAGATGCGGCCCCGGGCCACCGGCGACTGGGCCTTCGGCGAGGAGCGCTACAACGTGGTGCTGCGCCAGGCGGAGCTGCTGGCCTTTGACGCGCGCGAGCTGCGCGAGAAGGGCCGGCAGCAGATCGACGAGCTGACCGCGTCGCTACGCGACGGGGCGCGCGAGCTGAGCGGCAGCCACGACTGGCACGCCGTGCTGCTGGAGCTCAACAAGGACCGGCCCGCGACGCCGGAGGACATGCGCCGCGGCTACGAGGAGTGGACCGGTCGGGCGCGCGCCTTCCTCGAGGAGCGCCGGCTGGTGACCTTCCCGCCCGGCGAGGAGTGCAGCGTCGAGCCGTCCGCGCCCTTCCAGCGGCCGGTGCTGGCGGTGGCGTCGTACGTCGCGCCGCCGTCCTTCGCGGAGTCGATGCGCGGGCACTTCTTCGTGCCCTACCCGCCGGACGGCGCCAGCCAGGAGGAGGTCGCCAAGCGGCTCGAGTCGAACGCCTATCCGGCCATCCCCACCACCGCCGTGCATGAGGCCTACCCGGGCCATCACTGGCAGCTGGTCATGGCCAAGGGCAACCCCTCGCACGTGCGGCAGTGGTTCGGGACCAGCTACTTCGCCGAGGGATGGGCCCTCTACGCGGAGCGCATGATGCGCGAGGCCGGCTTCTACGACGACCTGCGCCACGTGATGTTCCAGTACGAGGCCACGCTGTTCCGCGCCGCTCGGATCGTGGCCGACGTCAGCCTGCACCTGGGGGAGATGTCGCACGAGGAGGCCGTGGGCTTCATGATGGCCAACTCCTCGCTGACCGAGCCGACCGCCGTGGCCGAGGTCACCCGCTACTGCAGCTGGCCCACCCAGGCCTCGTCCTATCTGACCGGCTGCCTGGAGATCCTGCGCATCCGCGACCGATACCTCGCCGCCCGCCGGACCGATGCCTCCGACATCGACGCCCTTCGCGCCTTCCACGACACGATCGCGTCGGCTGGCACGCTGCCGATCGCCCTGGCTGAGCGCGCGGTGATGAACGCCGCCTAGCGGCGAAGTGCGGGCGCGGGCGCCGTCGCGACCGCCTCCGCGTCGCGCATGGCGCGAAGGACGTTGCCGCCGGCCAGGGCTGCGAGGTCGTCGTCGCTCCAGCCGCGCTCGATGAGCTCGGCGAACAGGTTCGGGAAGCAAGAGACGTCGTCCAGGCCGATGGGCCAGAAGGTGTTGCCGTCGAAGTCGCTACCGATCCCCACGTGGGCGCGACCGGCGACCCGCGCCACGTGCTCAACATGGTCGGCGACCGCGGCGATGGGCGGCCTCGGCACGTCGAGCCCATCGACGATCTCCTCCCGGATGCGGCGCAGCTGCACCGGGTCGGTGATCCCCCGCGCGCGGCGGCCGAACTCGGCAATGGCCGGCATCAGCACGGCCGCCGCCTCGGGGCTGACGAAGCCGGCCACGAAGGTCACCATCACCACGCCGCCGTTGGCCCGAACTCGGGCCAGGATATCGTCCGGCACGTTGCGCGGGACGTCGCACAGCGCGCGGGCCGATGAGTGGCTGAAGACCACCGGCGCGGCGCTTGCGTCGAGGGCATCGGCCATGCTGGAGGGCGCCACATGCGAGAGGTCGACCAGCATCCCCAGCCGATTCATCTCGGCCACCACCTGGCGCCCGAAGGGCGACAGGCCGCCGTGGAGCGGCTCGGCGGTGGCCGAGTCGGCCAGCTCGTTGGCGGTGTTGTGGGTGAGCGTCAGGTAGCGCGCGCCCAGCTCGCGGAAGGCCCGCAGCGTGCCCAGCGAGCCTTCGAGCACGTGACCGCCCTCCATGCCCAGCAGCGACCCGATGCGGCCGGCCGCGAAGGCGCGCTCGACCTCGTCGGCGGTCCAGCACGGCTCCAGGTCCGCTGGAAAGCGGGCGATCATGCGGCGCGCCAGGTCGATCTGCTCGAGCTGCATGCGGGCCAGCCCGGTGCCCGCCTCGCCGGGGACGTAGACGCTCCAGAACTGACCGCCCACGCGGCCCGCGCGCAGGCGCGGCAAGTCGGTGTGGCCCGGCGGGGGAGCGGCATTCAGGTCGTATCGGTCCAGGTCGCCTTCGGACACGCGCGAGACCCTTATGGTCCAGGGCAGGTCGTTGTGGCCGTCGACGAGCGGGTGCTCGGAGAGGAGGGCGCGAGCGCGCCGCAGGGCATCGGTCATCGCGGATATGCGACGAAGTCGTACATGTGGGCGTAGTCCGGCGACAGGTAGGTGATGTCGGGCAGCAGCGGGAGGTTCGCCTCGAAGTAGGCGTTGAAGACGATGCGGAAGAGGTTGACCTGGCTGGTGCGGTCGGTGACGCCCGCCTCGCGGTGGTCGACCCCGGGAAGGTGCAAGGCGCTGAGGATGCCGAACTTGTGCTGGATGTCCTCGTCGCTTGCCTCGAGCCAGTTGAAGTCGGCCGGGTCGCCCCTGAAGCGTCCGGGGTAGGGACCCTCGTCGGCCTGCAGCAGGATGATGGGCTCCTGGCCGGGCGGCGCGTCCAGCAGCTCGTCCATCACCTCGAGCACCCGCTGGTTGGTCCATTTCAGCTGATGGGTGTACTTCTCGACGGTGCTCCGAGTGAGGCTCTCCTCCTCGGTGGGCATGCTGCCGTCTGAGTCGAAGACGTAGGGCGGATGTGGCACCAGCAGGTGGGCGAAGACGAACGTGGGCCCCCGCCGCTCGCTCACCTGCTCCAGCTGCTCGAACGTGAACAGGGTGGTGGCGCGCGCCAGCTCCGGGCGGTTGACGGACTCGGGGTCCTCGTCCTCGTCCACGGGTGGGGACAGCAGCGACTGCGCGGTCGTGGCCCACAGTGCGGCGCTGAACTCCGAGTAGTCCTCGTAGCGCAACGACAGGTCCGCGTCCACGTTCGTGGCGGTCGGCTCCCAGTCGCTGCCCAGGTGAACGTACTCGTAGCCCAGCGCCTTGAGCGTCACCGGCACCGGCAGGTGGTCGCGGAGGTAGTCGTGCAACGGCCCGAAAGTGGGTGGCTCGGTCAGGTCGAAACGCTCGGGGTCGAGGTAGTCCATGCTCATGGCGGCAGCCACCGAGAACGCCGTCTTGAAGTAGTTGGCCCAAGCGTCCTCGGCGATCACGAAGCCCCGTGCCTGGAGCGCGCTGAGGAACGGCGTGTTGTCGAAGCCGAAGAACTCACGCAGCGTCTCAGCGTTCGCGTAGCGGTCGAGGACGATGTAATAGATGTCGCGCCTGGGGGCGGACTGGTCGGCGGCGAAGGCCGGCGTGGCCATCGGCCCGGCGGCTTGGGCCGAGCCACCGGCGAAGGCCACGATGCGGGCGCCGTTGATCGCAACCAGCACCACCAGCGCAAGGTTCAGCGCGGTCGTGGCTGGGCGCACCCAGCCGCCTCCCCGCCGGATCAGCCAGGCGCCGACGAGCCCTACGCACAGGTAGGCGGCGGCGAGCACCTGTACCGCAGGGACGACGGCGCCCAGCAGGTTGCGGGCGTGGCCGAACGAGAAGAACAGGGCGAGCAGCAGCGAGGCGAGAAGCGCGCCGCGGAGCCAGTCGCGCAGGATCGCCACGCATGCGAGAAGCGTGACCGCCGCCATCATGAGGGCGAGCGCCAGGGGTTCCCACAGTGGTCGCAGGGTGACCTGCTGAACCACGTTCTCGGCGAAGAGAAAGAGGACCGGGAAGGCCGCCATGCCGAGCGGGTGGACGGGGAGCGTCCGCCAATCGACTCGGCCCTCGCGCGGCCGCCGGGTTAACATCCGCCAAACAGTAAGGCAAGGGTGACCTGCCCGATATGCAACTGCTGGCGTACATCGATCCGGGTTCCGGCAGCCTCCTGCTGCAGGCGATCCTGGCAGCCCTGCTGGCGATCCCGTTCTTCTTCCGACGCACCATCGGCGGCTTCGTGGACCGCGTGCGCGGCCGGTCCGACGACCGACGCGGCGCGGCACCGCCGCCCGCTGGGGACCCGGAGGACCGCCACAGCTGAGCGAGGCATCCGTCGACCCGGCGTCGTTCCGGGATCCGAGCGGGTACGTCTTCCGCCGTAACGGCGTGCTGCACCGCCAGGTGCAGGAGGCCTTTGCCGCCGACTGGGCCGCCTTCCACGAGCGGGGCCTGTACGCGTCGCTGGTGGCGGACGGGCTGCTGGTCGAGCATGAGCCGGCGGGATTGGACCTGGCCGCGGTCCCGGGCGCGGTGGCGGTCATCCGGCCGCGCGAGCTGCCCCTCATCTCGTACCCGTACGAGTGGTGCTTCAGCCAGCTGCGCGAGGCCGCGCTGCTCACCCTCGAGCTCCAGCGCCGGGCCCTGGCGGCCGGCATGCGCCTCAAGGACGCCAGCGCCTTCAACGTCCAGTTCGACCGCGGCAGCCCGATCCTGATCGACACGCTCTCCTTCGCGGCCGCCGATCCCGCCGAGCCGTGGCCCGCCTATCGCCAGTTCTGCGAGCACTTCCTGGGACCCCTTGCTCTGATCGCGTACCGGGACCCGCGCTGCGGGCTGCTGCTGCGCGACTTCATCGACGGGGTGCCGCTGGACTACGCGGCGCGGCTGCTCCCCGGACGGACGCGCCTGCGCCCCGGCCTGCTCGCCCACCTGCACCTCCACGCGGGCGCACAGCGACGCAGCGCCGCCGCCGGACCGACGGCTGAGCACAAGCGGCCGCGCCGCATGACGGCGCTCGGCCAGGAGGCGCTGCTGGACTCGCTGCGCCGCGCTGTGGAGGGGCTGCGCTGGCAGCCCTCCGGCCACTGGGTGCAATACGGCATCCAGACCAGCTACACCGAGCGCGGCGCAGCCTCCAAGCGGGAGGTGGTGGAGCGCCTGCTGGCCACCTCATCGGCCAAGGTTGTGTGGGACTTGGGCGCGAACGTGGGAACCTATTCGACGGTGGCTGCCGGCGAGGGCCGCAGCGTCATCGCCTTCGACCAGGACGCGGCCAGCGTCGAGCGCCACTGGCGCACGCTGTCCGCCGATGCCCGGGCATCGGTGCTGCCGCTGGTGATGGACGTCGCCAACCCAAGCCCCGCGCTGGGATGGGCGCTGGAGGAGCGGCGCTCGCTGGTTGATCGCGGCCCGGCCGACGTCATCCTGGCACTGGCCCTGGTCCACCACCTCGCCATCGGCAACAACGTGCCACTTGAACGCGTGGCGGCCTTCTTCGCTCGCCTCGGCCGCCGGGCGATCGTCGAGTTCGTGCCCAAGGAGGACCCGATGACCCAGCACCTGCTGGCGGCGCGCCCCGACATCTTCCCCGGCTATACGCCCGATGGCTTCCGCGCGGCGTTCATGCGCCACTTCCGGATCCTCGAGGAGGTGCCCATCGAGGACAGCGCGCGCAGCCTCTTCCTGCTCGAGGCGCGCTGAGTCGTCAGCCGACTCGGCCGTCGGATGGCGCGGCGGAAACGGCGTCCCGATCGCTGCGTCAGTCGCCCTGGGACTATGTACGGGCGTGGCCGGTCGCCGACTATTCGTCGAGCGCTATTCGTATCCGCTTGTTGATTCGGCCTTTCGACTCATACCCGGTCACCCGCACGCGGCCGATCTCGGACGTGCGGGCCACGTGAGTGCCGCCGTCCGCCTGGAGGTCCAGCCCAACGATCTCGATCGTTCGTACCTCCACGATCCCTTCGGGCAGCAGGTTGACCTTGGTGCGGATCAGGTCGGGGATGGCGAAAGCCTCCTCGCGTGGCAGGACCTGGACGCGGATCTCGCGGTCGGCCGCCACCTCCTCGTTGACCCGCCGCTCGATCTCGGCCACCAGCTCCGCACGCATCGTCTCGAACTCGAAGTCCATGCGCCCCGACAGCGGCTCCATGTTGCCGCCGGTGACCGAGGCGCCGTGGTCGCGCCAGATGACGCCGCAGAGCACGTGCAGCGCCGAGTGGGTGCGCATCAGCGCATAGCGCCGCTCCCAGTCGAGCTCCGCGGTGACCTGCGTGTCGACCGCCGGAGGCGCGCCGTCCACCACGTGCCAGATGTCGTTGTCGCGCTTGCGCGCGCCGGTGACGCGCCACGATCCGCCGGAATCGCCCTGCAGCAGCCCGGTGTCGGGCGGCTGGCCACCGCCACCGGGGTAGAAGACGGTACGTTCAAGCAGCACGGCATTGGCATCGGCGTCCACGTCGACCACCACCGCTTCCACCTTGCGGGCGTAGGCATCGGTGTAGCAGATGTTCTCGCTCACTCGGGCTTGACCGCCCCGTCCATGAAGAGGTCCACGTTGTGGTGCAGCTCGGTGCGCAGCTGCGACATCGGGAAGTCGCCACCGGCGCGCACCAGGGCGCCGGCGGCCATGTCCACCGACATGCGGATGTAGCTGGGGCGCCGGCCGGGGTCCCGGAGCAGGCCCGCCTGCTCCAGGACGTCCAGGGTGACGTTCACGAACTCGCCGTACTGGAGCGTGGCGTCGGCCAGGCGGCGGCGCTCCGGGTCGGTGTGCGTCAGCTCCCGGGCGATCGCCGCCACGATGACCGGGTCACGCTCGGCGATCTCGGCCAGGTTGTCGATGATGTCCAGCAGCATCGCCCGCGGAGAGCGGCGGCGGCTGCGCGAGGCCTCGGCCGTGGCGGCCACCTCGGCCACGTAGCGAGCGCCGATCTCGCACAGGATCATCTCCTTGTAGCCAAAGTAGTTGAAGACGCTGGTGCGGCTGGTGCCTGCCTCGCGGGCGATGTCGTCCATGGTGGTGGCTTCCACGCCGCGCTCGGCAAATAGCCGCGCGGCCGCATCGACCAGGGCCTTGCGGGTGGCTGCCTTCTTGGTCTCTCGGCTGCCCAACGTTAGCCGTGGTCCTCCTGGCGCGCTGAATTTGGCCGCATGAGCCTAGCAGGCGACCAAGCGCGGAGTCCGCCTGTAGCATGGGCCGATGGACTTCGCTGCGCTCGTGGACGAGCTCCTGGCCGGCTACTTCCGGCTCCACCCGGACCACGCCACCGAGATCGGCGAGCACGCCTACGACGGCGTCTGGCCCGACCTGACCGATGCCGGCCGTGTCGAACGCTCGGCCTGGGCAGACGGGTGGATCACCCGCCTCGAGCGGCTTGACGGGGCCGCCCTCTCGCGCGACGAGCGGATCGACCGCCGGATCCTGCTCGACAACCTGCGCGCCATCCAGTTCGGCGAGGAGGAGCTGCGCGAGTCGAGCTGGAGCCCGCTGAGCTACGTCTACCTGTTCGGCAATGGCCTCTTCGCCCTGCTGGCCCGCGAGTTCGCCCCCCTGCCGGACCGGCTGCGCAGCGCCGCCTCGCGGATGTCCGGGCTCCCGGCCGCCCTTGTGGCGGCGCGCGAAACGCTGGAGGCCGGTGGGCCGCGTCCGGTCAGCCGCTTCCACGCGGAGAAGGCCGTTGACCGCATGTCGGGCATTACCGAGCTGTGCCACGCCGCGGTGCGCGAGGCGGAGGGTCACGGCGACGCGACGCTCGCCGAGGAGGTGCGCCTGGCGGCCCAGGAGGCGGAGGCCGCGGTGGATCGGTTCACGACCTGGCTGCGCGACGAGCTGCTGCCAGGCGCGGACGGCGACTTTCGCCTGGGCCCGGAGCTGTACGCGGCGAAGTTCCGCCACGCGCTCCAGACCGACTTTTCGCCGGACGAGCTCGAGGCACGCGCCAGGGAGGCATACGACAATGTCCGCGGCGAGATGGCGCGCATCGGCCGCGCGCTGTGGCCGGCGTGGGTCGGCGACGAGCCGACGCCGGCAGACGACAACGTGGTCATCCGCCGCGTCCTGGACGCCATCGCCGCCGAGCACCCGCCGGCCGAGGCCCTCCTCGACTTCTGCCGCGAGGAAAACCAGCGCATCGAGGCTTTCGTGCGGGAGCGCGACCTCGTCGGCCTACCCGATGACCCGCTCCAGATCGTCTGGACCCCCGAGTTCTTACGCGCATTCGGCGG
>DATADC010000197.1:0-9521 GCA_036258735.1 Candidatus Limnocylindria bacterium | reverse complement strand
CTAGGACCGCAGCGCCGTCCAGATTGCTCTCGCTGGCGAGGCGGCTCTCGAAGACGGGGCGGAGCCGGAGGCCGCAGGGGGCCAGTGCGCCCAGCACGTTGACCCGCCGCCGCTCGGGCGCCTCGTAACGCAGCAGGGGCCGTACGCCGACAGGCGCCCAGGTGTAACTCGTGGGCAGCGTCGGGGTGACCCCGCACTCGGCCAGCTAGAGACGGTGTGCGAATGTCACGCACAGGCCAGCCGTCTGAGCATGATGCGCGTCATGGTGACGTAGAGCAGCGCCTCGGTCGTCTCGCACAGGCGCTCGTAGTCCTTCGAGAGCCGCCGGCTCTGCCCAGTCCAAGAGAAGGTCCGCTCCACGACCCACCTCCTCGGAAGCACCCCCCGGAAGCCGGTCCGCTCGGGCGGCGCCCGCGGCGAGACGACGCAGCCCAGCGAGCGCTCCCACGCGCCGGTGAAGGACCGTCTGCGCGCCATGCGGGGGCTCCACTCCGTCGCCACGGGCCAGCGGGTGCTCGAGGCGGTCGAGCTCATCCAGGCCCCCGTCGCGGCGACACCCGCAGATGCCTGCCGCCCCTCCCGGCTGGTATCCGCCAGTGGGACCGGGTGCATTACGAGACCGAGCGCCTCTTCCTGCTGGCGAGCGATCTCCGCCGTGCCGCCTGACCGCGTGGCGTCAGCTCCTCCGCCCCCGTGCCATCTCCCACCGCGGTGCCCGCTTCCTCCCGTGTCCCCGCCGTGGGCGCAGAGCCGGCCCCTTCGGGCGGCCAGCCCACTCCGATTGAACGGTCTCCTTTCCACAGCGTCAGCGGATGCTCGCGCGCGGCAAGCGGGAGGGAGACACGGGCGCCCCGGCGCTGCGATTCGTAGATCGCCATGACGAGCTCAAGCGTCTCTCTGGCGTCGCCACCGCTCGACCGGGGGTCCCGCCCTGCCTCGATCGCGTCGAGCAGATCTTCTACCAGCACGCGGTTGCCGAACGCGTGAATCGACTGATCGGGCGGCACCGGGTTCTCCGGCACGATGCGCTCCCAGTCGTTGGAGGGACCGGGCGGCAGGGGAGGGCCGGTGTTAGGGCCGGGGACGATCACGGGACGCGGATAGCGATACACGTACCGGTCGCCCATGCTGCGGATGGCGATGATCCCGTCCGTGCCGTGGAGCAGCAGCGAGAAGTAGCTACCAGTGAGCCCCATCCGCAGCACCGACGAGTCGTACGTTCCCCGCACGCCGCTGCGGTAGGACAGGTAGGCGTAGACCGCGTCCCCGGCCACGGGCCCGATACCCTCCACGCCCTCCCGGACACTCTCTGGCCCGATGTCCCGGCCTCCCTCGGTGACGTGTGCCTGCACCCACGCCACCTCTCCGGCGAAGTAGCGCATCATGTCGAATGCGTGCGGGCCGTGGAGCATGAGGTCTTCCCCGCCGCCTCGCCGATCACCCTTACCAAAGGATTGGAGCAGCCTCAACTCGCCGATGGCGCCGTCGTCGATGAGCTGCTTGATCTGCCGCATGATCGGGAAGGTGCACCCTTGGTGCGCCACGCTGATCCGCACGCCCTTCTCAGCCGCCGCGGACAGCACGCGATCCGCCTCCACGAGTGTTCGTAGAAATGGCTTCTCGGTGAAGACGTGCACGCCGTGGCGAATGGCAGCAAGCAGCATCGCCTCCCGCTGGTCGACCCAGCGGGGGCCGATCGACACGATGTCGAGCGCCTCCCGTTCGAGCATCTCCCTGTAGTCGGAATAGGCCCGCGGCGCGCCCAATCGCGCGGCCGCGCGCGTTCGCCCCGGCTCGTCGTCGTCCGCCACGGCAACGATCGCCGCCCTGTCGACACCGACGAAGGCCGAATCCAGGCCGTGGCCATAGTCGCCGTGCCCCGTGCGCCCGATGACGCCGACGCGGTAGCGTCGGGGTTCGCTTTTCACGTGTCCTCCTGATCGGTCGAGCTCAGGCGAGTACCGCCGGCGCGGCCACCCAGCGCTCGAGTGGCTGCCGCCGGTCGGCCAGCGGCAGCGTGACCAGAGCGCCTCTCGCGTGCGACTCGAAGACGCCCATGATCATCTCCAGGGCCCAGCGGCCGTCGCGGCCGCTCGAAGGGTGCGCCTCGCCGGTGTCGACGGCGTGCACCAGCGCCTGCAGCATCGCGATCATTCCCGGGACGTGGTACTGGTCGCGACCAAGGGGAAGGCTTTGTGGCCACTGCGGCAGCGCCGCGTCACCCACCACCACGGGCTCGAAGTGGCCAGGGGTCGCCCACGGACCGCGGTGGAGGTATAACTCCACACGGCCGTCCCCGGCGCTGTTGAGCGCCAGAACACCATCCATCCCAAGGATGTCGATGCCCGAGCGCCAGGTCTTCTCTGGTGGCTGGAAGAATCCGTGATAGGTCGCCACAAGCCCCCGGCTGCCCATCGCCGGATGGGGATGGAAGCCAAACGTGACGGCACAGCGATCCCCCACGACCAGGCCGCAGTCGCGGTCGCGCGGCCATGCCACGAGGCTGGGCTTGACATCCGCCGCGGTCGCGGCTCGAACGCCCCCTTCGTCGAAGACGGAAAGATGGCCCAGCACCCACGCCGGGTCGCCAGCGAAGGTGCGGACCAGGTCGAAGAAGTGGGTGCATAGCTCGATCAGCGCGATGCCAGCGGGCCGTCCGCCCTTGTCGTGGATCCGGACGGCGAGCGGCTCGCCGATCACGCCGCGGCGAACGAGCGTCGCGGCTTCCCGGGCAGCAGGCGCGAGCCGCATCCAGTGGTTGATGGCGAGGACCGCACCGCGCGCTTCACACACGTCGACCATGCGGTCGGCCTCTACCAGGTCGAGTGCGATCGGCTTCTCGCAGAAAATCCCCCGCACCCCGGCCTCGGCGGCCGCGAGTGTGGCCGGGCAGTGCACCGGCGTCTGGGTGCAGATCGTGACCAGGTCAAGGTGTTCGCGCGCGAACATCTCGCGGAAGTCGGCGTAGCGGTGCTCAGCTGGGACGTTGAACTGCTCACCGCGCTCGTTCAGCGCCGGCCCGTAGGGATCGGCCAGCGCCACCAGTTCCACGCGAGGTGTCGCCTGGAGCGCCGGGATGTGAAACCGGCTCATCCGCCCGCAGCCGATCAGTCCGGCACGATGCTTGCTACCACTCATGCGTTGCCTTTCCTTGTTCCTACGCTACGGCGAACGACCGCGGTGGGCCGCTAACGCGCGCTCTTAGACCCGCGCCAACACGCCGGCTAGGTGCTCGAGCGGATGCGTCCGCTCGAGCAGCGGGTAGGTGACTCGCGAACCAGAAAGGTGGGATTGGTACGCACCCACGATCATCTCGAGCGCCGCCGCGCCATCACGCGCACTTGCGATGGGCTCGCGCCCGGCCGCGACTGCCGCCATGAGGTCCCGTAGGAGTTGCTGGTGGGCCCACACGTACCGCTCGGCGGCATCATCCGGGCCTTCAGGCCGGTGGCCGTCTAGCACCAGCGGCTCCCAGCCGGCTGCGTCCCCGGGCAGCGGCACGGCCCGCGGATGCACGTACATCTTCCGGTCCCCATGGCCGCGGATGGCGAGCGTTCCCGCGGTACCGCACAGCAGCAGGCTGAACGAGCTCGTGCCATCTCCGTCCTCCGCCACGAGCGTCTCGAACTCACCCGCCACCCCGTTCTCGAACGCGTAGTACGCCGCCAGCCCGTTGCCGAAGATCGGGCCTATTCCTTCGTCCCCCTCCAGAGCGTCCTCCTCTCGCGCGTCACGCCCGTCCTGCGTGAAGTGCGCGTGGCACCAGCGCACCTCCCGGCCGAAGTAGCGCATGAGGTCCAGGAGATGCGTGCCGAGAACCACGAAGTCTTGGCCGCCGCCTCTGCGATCGCACTTGCCGTACGCCCGCACCAGCCGCAACCGCCCGATCACGCCCCGTTCGACGATCTCGCGTACTCCGGCGAGCGACGCGTACGCGCGGCTGACGTGCGCAACCGACACCTTGACGCCCGCGTCTTCGGCAAGGCGCAGGAGACGGTCCGCCTCTGCCAGCGTCGTCACGAACGGCTTCTCTGCGTACACGTGCGCACCGGCGCGCACCGCGGCCTCGATGGCGGCGGCGTGGCCGTCGGCCCAGCGCGGCGCAACCACGACCAGGTCCAGCCGCTCCTCGGCGAGCATGCTTTCGTACGTCGCGTACGTCCGCTTCGCGCCTGATCGTCCGGCCGCTCGCTCCCTACCGCTCGGATCGGGGTCCGCCAGCGCCACGACTTCGAGTTCCGCCATCCCGCCACACGCCAGGTCCAGGTCGTGGCCATAGTCACCGCGCCCGGTGTGGCCGATCAGCCCCGCGCGCCACGGCCGCCGTTCGTCGCCCATCGCATCTCCAGTAGCGCCAATGCTAGCGAAACTACTTCGTTCTTGGCCAATAGCGGCGAAATTACTTGCGCAGCGGCGGGTTCGGTGTTATCGTACGCCTCGGCTGATGGAAGATCCCGGACACGCCCGGCACAGGCCGGCGTCCACTCGCCGGCGGGGGAAGGCCGCCGCGTCGGCAGGGCTGGAGGCGGCTGCGACGGTGTCGGCCGAGGCGGGGCTCGGCTCCACCTCGGTCGGTGCGCCCGTGCTGAATGGCGGTGGCGTGCTCGCTCGCATCCGCCAGGTCCGCGATCAGCTTCACGGCACGAGCGGGCGTGTCGCTGACTACGTCCTCGCGACCCCGTGGGAAGTCCGCGGCCTGTCCATCAATGATCTCGCCGCGCGCGTCGGCGTCTCCGTGAACAGCATCAACCGCTTCGCGCGTGACCTCGGGATGCGGGGCTACCGCGAGTTTTCGCAGGGCCTCATCCTTGATCTCGGCCGCGTGCTCGGCGGCGCGTACGGCATGCCCGCGTCCATCGCCGAGGCGGTCGAGCGTGACGACGACGAGCTCGCCATCGTGTATCGCACCCTCGCGCTCGAGATGCAGTGTCTCCAGGAGACGGTGCACTCGCTGGACCGCGACATGGTGCGGCGAGCCGTCGACGCGCTCAGTCGGGCCGAAAGCGTCCTGTTCATCGGCACCGGCGCGGGCATGGCCGTCTGCGCCATGGCGGCGTACCGCCTGACGGTGCTCGGACTGCGGGCGTCGTACACCGTCGATCCGAGCGTCATGATCGCCGAGATCCATCTGCTCGGCCGGGACGACGTCCTGTTCGCCGTCTCGCAGCACGGCGCCGCGCCACAGGTGGTGCAGGCGCTGCGGCACGCGCGCCAGCGCGGAGTCCCCAGCATCTGCGTCACGGCCGCCCCCGGATCCCCGGCCGCCCGGGCGGCGGACATTCACCTGGTGAGCTTTGGCCATGACGCCGTCTCGGGCTCGGAGCAGTTTGCCTCACGCGTGGTCACGGCCGCGGTTATCGAGGCCCTCATCGTCGCCATGGCCTGGCGCCGGTTCGGGGGCACCCCCGCCCACGTCGAAGAACTGCTGCGCGCCCAGCGCGAGCTCCAGGCTCAACCGCAGCCCCGCGCCGAACGCACTCGGCACGTGCGTCCTCAGAGGCCCGAATGACCAGCCGACCCGCTCCCGGGGCCACCACCGGCACCACCTCACGACCCGAGCGCGCCATCGTGCTTGGCATGGACTGCCTCACGCTTGCCATGCTCCGCCGGTTCGCGCCCGAGGGCGTGCTCCCCCATCCCACGCGGTTGATGGCGGAAGGCACCACCAACGAGGCGATGCCGTGCCTGTCGTGCTACACGCCATCCAGCTGGGCGACGCTCGCGACGGGCGCGTGGCCGGGAACCCACGGCGCGCCCGAGTGGTATGACGGGCGCGCCACCGACCCACCCGAGCGCGTGCCGCTGTCGACCCTTGACGCGCGCACGATCACGGCGGAGACGATCTGGGAAGCGGCGGAGCGCGCCGGACGCAAGTGCTTGGTGGCGGCGCACCCGGCGAGCTGGGCGTCGCGCCTGAAGGGCGGGTACGTCGTGGCGCCGTTCGGCGCCACGCTCGACCGGCGCACGGCCGCCGTGACGATGCGTGCCGGCGAGGTCCACGTGCTGCTGCGAGGCGCCGGGGCCGCCGTCGCGAAGGGGGACTCACGTGGCAGGCGACGCTGCACATCCGTGGTGCACCGGAAGGCGGCGGTCGGGCAAGGGCGTGGCCGGAGAAGGAGGCGGTCCGGAGGTCAGCGCTCTGGGGGAGGTACGGCCAGTGGAGGACGGAATCGAACCGGCCACCGGGGGAGCGGTGAGCACCGCCGAGCTCCCGCACCATCCCACCTCACCCGACGCGCCCCTACGATTGCTTGCCCTTCAGATGGGAGAACGCGACGTGGCTAAGATACGGCACATCGGCATCACCACCCGCGACGTAAGAGCGACGGCCGAGTTTTTCAAGGAGGCCTTCGGGCTGATCGAGCTCCCACGCAATCCCAACAGCCCTGTCGAGGCAGCGGTTCTAAGCGACGGCTACATCAACGTCACAGTGCTGAAATGGATCGAGGACCGGTACGGCGGCGGCCACCCGGGGCTGCACCACTTCGGGCTCCACGTGGAGAATCTCGAGGAGACGGAAGCAAAGCTGACCGCCCTGGGGGCCGTCGAACTCGCCGAGCACAACCGCCAGTATGGCAACACGGAGGGGACGCCGGACAACTGGATCGGAGAGCGCAAGTGGTTGACGCCGGAGGGCATCCCCATCGACGTCAACCAGTCCGGGTGGCGGATCCGGCCCGGCGGCGCCCGCGGGGAGTGATCCCGTGACTCAAGCCTTGGTGAAGGGAAGGTCGCGCGTCAATCGGGCAATCCAGCTGCTGGCGCAGGACCAGCCGATCTACTACACGGGTGGCCATACGGGACACGTGTTGACCTATGCGCAGGGCAAGCTGGATGCTCACACCTGGGCGGACTACATCAACGTGGGGATGGAGCACGGTTCGTTCGACCTGGCCGGCCTGGCGGAGTACGTGCGTGGCCTGGTCGACGGCGGGCCGACGGCGAGCGGGCACCGCACCCCGGCGGTGATCGTGGAGGCGCCGGTGAACGGCACCGACGAGGCGAACGTGCGCTTCAACGCGTGGCAATTCCGGCAACTCCTCGCCCGCGGCGTCCACGGCATCCTGCTGTGCCAGGCGGAATCCGCGGGCGCGGTGCGGGCCTTTGTGGAGGCGTGCCGCTACCCGCACCAGTCTGTGGGCGTCGATCCCGAGCTGCCCTCACCGCTCGAGCGCATGGGGGGCGCAACGGTGCCGGCCGGCGGCCGCACGGGCGGCGACGGCCGACCGCTGCTTGGCATTGGTCTGCGCGGGCGGGGCTCCGAGGCGAGCGCAGCGCCGGTTTGGGGGCTCTCCGACCACGACTACCTCCAGAAGTGCGATCCCTGGCCAGTCAATCTAGAGGGCGAGCTGCTGCTCGGCGTCAAGCTAGAGAGTCCGGAGGGTATCGCGCACTGCGAGGAGATCCTGGCCGTGCCCGGTGTCGGGTTCGCGGAAATGGGACCCGGTGATCTCGGGCTGTCGCTCGGCTATCTCCAGATACCGCGCGATCCGCTGCCGCCGGAGATGGCTGACGCACGTCGGCGCGTGTTCTCGGCCTGCCGAATGTACGGTGTCGCCTTCTTGGAGGGCGCGACGCCGGAAACGGTGGCAGCGAAGATCGATGAAGGGGTACGCATCATCGGGGGACGCAGCGAGGAGACGGCCCGCATCGGGCGCGCGCACTCCAGGCGCCCGCTACCCGCATGAGGGAAAGGTTAGTAACGACCAGCGAGATCGGGACCTGCGGGACGATAGACACGTGCTCGAAGCAGATGGTCGGCACGTCGGGCGCGACGCGGTCCCGGGACGCCAACTGGCCGGGGGGGGCCGCGCGGGCGCTCGCACAGGCCCGCAGGAGGAGCCGACCCGCTCCAGCGGCCGCCACCGGCGCCACCGTGCGGCCGTCGGATGGACCGTTCGCCAAGAATGCAGCGGAGGAGGTGAGCGCACACCGCAAGCCATCACGAGCGCCGATTGCTGCAGGGCAGGCGACCGGGCCGCGGGGTCACAGTAGAAGGGAACAACCGATGGACAGCACCATGACACCACTGGCGCACACACGGCGGCTTCTGCTGGCCAGCGCGCCGGCCGTCGCCGGCGCGCTGGCGGCCGCCTGCGCCGGGATCGGCGACCAGACGGGCGGCGCGGCCCAGCGCAGGCCGGTGACGGTGGCCTTCCTCACCAACTGGGCCGGCGGCACCCGCCTGGAGACTCTCCAGAAGGCCCTCCCCGAGTTCCAGCGCCAGTTCCCCCACATCACCGTCGATTTCCAGTACAAGGACGAGGGCATGCGCGCCATGATCATCGCGCAGGCGGCCGCCAACACCCTGGCCCACGTCGCCCTCGGCGCCGGCCAGTTCTTCCACGAGTTCGTCAACCGCGGCTATCTCTTCGACATCTCGCCGACGCTCAAGAAGCTCAAGGTCGACCTGAACGACTACACGCTGGTGCCCGGCGTCGCCGATTTCGAGGGTAAGCGGTACGGCATGCCCTTCCAGCTGCAGGCGATCATCTGGGCCTACAACAAGACCATGTTCGACAGGTTCGGGGTCAAGCCTCCCACGACCGACTGGACGTGGAACGAGCTCCTGGAGGCGGCGCAGGCGCTCACCCGTGCGCAGGAGCAGCAGTGGGGTGTGCTGATGTTCAACGGCCTGGAAATGCAATGGGGACCGCTGGTTTACAGCAACGGGCAAGACTGGATCAGCGCCGACTTCAAGAAGACGCTGCTCGACCAGCCGCCCGCCATCGAGGCGGCCCAGTTCGCCGTCGACTTGATCCATCGCTACCGGGTGTCACCCACCACCGAGGAGCGGACCCAGTACCGGCCCGGCCTGACCGCTGGCAACATCGGGATGGCCGTGACCGGCGCCGGACTGGCCGCCACCATCCGCACGCAGAACCCTGCTTTCGAACTGGACTACTTCCCGACCCCAATAGCCCCCCGGACCCGGCGACGGGTCGCCATGGTCAGCGATCAGCCGCACTGGGCCATGAGCAGCGCCAAGGACCGGCCGGAAGAGGCCACGCAGCTGCTCCTCTTCCTCTCCGGCGAGTACACCCAGGGCCTCATCACCGACCTGCGCGGCACGACGCCGGTGCTCAAGAAGCTCCAGACCAGCGACCGGTACCTCTCGCCGCCACCGGCCACCATGAAGCTGCTGGTCGATGCCTTCGCCTACACCAAGCCGATGCCGTTCCACGCCAAGTTCACGCCCTGGTTCGACGCCATCACCGAAGCCATGAACCCGGCCTTCAACGGCCAGCAGCAGGTGCCCGACGCCCTGAAGGAGGCCACCCGCCTGGCCGACCAGGTCCTCGCGGAGCCGATGGCCTAACCGCCCTTGCAGAAGGTGTGGACCAGGCGGATGCCCCGGCCGGGGCGGTGGCACTCGGTCCGGCGGCCGTCGAGGAGGACACTGGTGGCCCGCTCCGGCGCGGGCAGGGCGGCCCACCGCCGGTGGTTGCGCAGCTGGTCCGCGAGGCGCCGGCGGACCCGCTCGATCAAGTGCACCTCGGAGGCGTCGGCCGGCAGTCACC
>DATADC010000196.1:0-4299 GCA_036258735.1 Candidatus Limnocylindria bacterium | reverse complement strand
CGTCTCTCCGGCCGCGAGGGCGGCGTGGGGCCCCTGCTGCAGACCGGCCGCGCGCGCAGTGGAGTTTACGGGCTGCTGGTGCGCGGCGCGCCGGCCGTCCAGGAAGTCTTTCCCGTGCACCGGGACGGACGCCTGCTGGGCGCGTTGAGCGCCGAGACCAACGTCCTGGAGTACGAGCGCATGCGCCGCAAGGACGCCGTGCTGCGGCGGGCGCTCGCCCGCATCCGCCAGACGGTGCTGCAGGGCCAGCTCGTGGGCGGCGAGCGGCTGGGGCGGCTTGGCGAGCACGACGGGCTGCTCGTCGTCGATGCCGACGGCCAGATCCGCTACATCAGCACCGTGGCCGAGAACCAGTACCGGCGCCTGGGCTACTCGGAGAGCCTGGTCCATAGCCAGCTCTCCGAGCTGGACACCAACGAGTATCTCTGCTTCCAGGCGATGGAGCGCAACGTCTGCCTGGAGCGACGGGTCGAGGAGGGAGACCAGATCTGGATCAAGCGGGTGGTGCCGCTGCCGCCCAACCTGGCTCGGCACTGGTGGGAGCGCGGGCGGCGCGGCAAGCGCTGTGCCGGCGCGCTGATCGCCATCCAGGACATCACCGACGAGGTGCGCAAGGAGCAGGAGCTCAAGATCAAGTCGGCGATGATCCAGGAGATTCACCACCGGGTGAAGAACAACCTGCAGACGATCTCCTCACTGCTCCGCCTGCAGGCGCGCCGGTCGCAGTCGCCGGCCGTGGTCGAGATGCTCAACCAGAGCATCACGCGTATCCTGAGCATCGCCGTCGTGCACGAGTTCCTGTCGCACGAGCAGGACAGCGTGATCAATATCCACGAAGTGTGCTACCGTATCCTGACCGAGGTAACACAAGGCATCCTCGATCCTACCAAGAACATTAGCCTCACGCTGGAGGGGCGTAACTACTACCTGGCCACGCAGCAAGCAACTTCCTGCGCGTTGATCGTCAACGAGCTACTCCAGAACGCCGTCGAGCACGGGTACACGAATCGGACCGACGGGACGATCCAGGTCCGGCTGCGCGACACGCCCGAGAGCATGCTGATCGAGATCTGCGACGACGGCGAGGGCCTGCCCCCCGATTTCGACATGCGCGGCCACAGTAGCCTGGGCTTGCAGATCGTCCAGACGCTGGTGCGTGACGACCTGAAAGGTCAGTTCGAGCTCCGCAACGGCCAGGGCGTCTCGGCCATCGTGGCCTTTCCGCGCTGGCAGCTCAAGGACGCGCCCCGCCGCGAGAGGGCCCAAGCCTGAAAGAGGACATCGTGGCTCAGACACGAATCGTAATTGCCGAAGACGAAGCCATCCCGCGGATGGACCTCCGCGAGATGCTCCAGAACCTGGGTTACCTGGTCGTCGGCGAGGCAGTCGACGGCCTGTCGGCCGTGAACCTGGCGCGCGAGCTGCGCCCCGACCTGGTGGTGATGGACATCATGATGCCCGAGATGGACGGCATCGCCGCCGCGCGCGTCCTGACCGAGGAGCGGATCGCGCCGGTGCTCCTGGTGACCGCCTATTCACACCGCGAGCTGATCGACAACGCCAAGGACGCGGGCGTGCTGGCCTACGTGGCCAAGCCCTTCGGCGAGGCGCAGCTCGTACCCGCGGTGGAGGTCGCGCTGGCCCGCTTCCGCGAGTTCCGCGCGATGGAGAAGGAGCTCGGCGACACCCGCACGGCGCTCGAGACTCGCAAGGTCGTCGAGAAGGCCAAGGGAATCCTGATGGACCGCGACGGCCTGTCGGAGAACGACGCCTTCCGCCGCATCCAGAAGCTGAGCATGGACAGCCGCAAGTCCATGCGCGAGGTCGCCGAGGCGATCCTCCTCGCG
Source organism: Candidatus Limnocylindria bacterium (assembly GCA_036258735.1). Lineage (GTDB taxonomy): Bacteria > Chloroflexota > Limnocylindria > QHBO01 > QHBO01 > JAPSGM01. Next base: position 2,452 of record DATADC010000196.1, on the reverse strand, counting down.
CGGCAACTCGAGGGAAGGTCGTAGCGCTCCTGGCGGAACCCGGAATAGCTGGTGTGGGCCTGGGGCGCACACCAGGGATGGAAACGCTCTCCAAACGCCGCAGGAATGAGAGCAGGTCGGCGCCCATCACGACCGCGAGCAGGACCAGGAGCGAGAGCAGGACCAGGCCGGCGAGCAGGCCGATGGCCAGCGCCAGCATGAACCCGCAGCCGAACTTGAAGCCGTCGCCGACGGAGAAGCTGACGGGGTTGCGCGGCGGACGGCCCTGCGGCCAGGCGCCGCCCCGCGGCAGGTCATTCGGCCCGGGCGCGAACCCTCGCCCCAGCATTGCCCACTCCCGGTGGGAAATTGGGGCGCCCAGGGCCCGACGGCTAGCGGCTGCCAGCCGCCGCGCGAGCGACGGTGCGGACGACCCCGCGTAGTCCGCTGGCCAGCCGGCGCAGGGGACACAAGCAGCCGGCCAGGCAGGACCGCGCTATTGTAGCGCCCCCCCGCCCGCGCGGCAAGCGCCGCCGGCAGCGGACTCGGTTCTACCTCGTGTTGGTGAATGTGGGTGAATGGGTCGGTTCGGCTGTAGGCCGTCTGGTGGACCAGGGAAGCGGCGGAGCAGCCGCCGCTTCCCTGGCGCTCACACGGCCAAAGCGTCGAGATAGCTAACTTCGCCGGGCGGGACCCCGGCCACGGCGAGCGGGCACTGGCCGGGGTGGCGGTACTTCCGCTTGCGTTCGCTCCTCTCTTGCGCGGGGGTAAAGTTGCGGTAGATGGCCCACACCAAAGCCGTGCGCTCCAGCCGACCCGCGCTGCCGGCGTTGCGCCCGTGGCCGAGGCGTAAGCGGAAGTCCCGCCAGCACCATTCGGGGCTCACGCGGACCAGCCCCGCCTGGTACTTGCGCCGATGGACCAGCGCGGCAGCCACCTGCTCCCGCAGGGCGGCGGCGAGCCCGCTCCCCCGCGGATGGGCGGCCAGGCGCGCGTGCGCCTCCCATGCGGCGGCTTCGCTCGCCGCATCGAGGACCGCCCGCACCAACGTCGCCAGCTCCGCGCGCATCTGCTGCCGAGCCCGCTCGGCCGCCCGCCCGGTGAGCGCGCTCGCCGCCGCCGCCGCTTGGGCCGCGAGTTCTCCCCCGAGCCCGCGCCACAGGTGCCACACGCAGCGCTGATGATTGACCCAGCTCAGGTGCCGCCGCAGATACGCGCTCAGCCCGCCGGCGCCGTCACTGGTCAGCCCCCAGAGGTCGTCGCGGTTCAAGCCCGCCGCGCGGGCGCGCCCCCACAGGCGTTGCCAGGGCCGCGCCGCTTCCTCCCCCGCCACCACGACGGGGGGCCACACCACTCCGCTCACGCTGTCCGTCAGCAGCAAGACCACCCGCCGGGCGCCGCGCCGCAGCCGCGCCCACAGCCCGTCGGTCAGCAGTTGCCCGCTGGTCGGGATCCCCGCCAGCTGCCCGACCACCCGGCGCCGCGCCCGCTGCCCCGCGCGGTCCAGCCAGCGGTGCACCGTGCTCGCGCTCAGATGGCAGCGCACGGCCTCGGCCGGGGCGCCGTCCAGCGGGCGCCAGAGCCGCCACCGCTCCTGCCGGCCCAGCCACGAACGCAGCACCTCCGCCGTGCGCCGCAGCGAGGTGCCGACATGCTGCCAGTGGTCGATAGCGCTCCGGTGCACCTCCCGCGCGTACCAGCTCCCTCGGATCAGCCATGGCGACTGCTCGCTGTAGGTCCGCCGGCAGCGCTCACACCGATGCCGCTGCACCGGCACTCGCTGCCGCCCCTCGAACGTCCACGGCCGCCGTGTATAGCGGCCCCACCTGCAGGTCAGCGTATCCCCGCAGTACGGGCAGCGCCGCCAGTCCCATGCCGTCCGCCCGGCGAGCGCGTGTAGCCCCTGCACGAACGCCCGGCCCCGCTCTATGATGTTCATGGGCTCGACCACCACAGGTTGTCTGGCAACTCCTATGGTGGCCGAGCCCTGCCCTTCACCGCCACCGGGCCAACCGAACTGCCTCCCGTCCCTCCCCTACTCACCAACACACTCTAGAACCGAGTCCCTGGGAGCGGGCGGTGGCGCTGCATGATTGGCCCTGGGGATAGAGCTACGCGTCCGTTGGGCGCCGGCGAGGGCGCTGTCAGGCCCGATGGGCGGTCAGCTCTTGGGGCCCGCCCCAGCCGGTGCCGGCGAGGACGGAACGGCCGGCGCCACCTTCGGCGGTGGGGGCAGCAGCAGCGCCAGGGAGAGCGCCGCGACGCCGCTCACCGCGGCCAAAGCGAGGGTCGCCTCGTAGCCGAAGTGGGCGGCGAGCCAGCCCCCCAGCGCGGCCCCGAGCAAGCCGGCCAGGGCGTTCGCCGCGTTGTAGACCCCCATGCCCTCTCCTTCGCCCAGCGGGGAGAAGCGGGGCGCCAGGGTGGTACTGCTCACGCTGATCGAGGGCCAGGCCAGATCCATCATCCAGATCGC
>DATADC010000195.1:0-6369 GCA_036258735.1 Candidatus Limnocylindria bacterium | reverse complement strand
CGCCTGCTCGGCGCCTTCCTCTTCTCGGGCGAGTCGATCAACAAGCGCGTCGAGGTGCTGTCCGGGGGCGAGCAGACGCGGCTGGCGCTGGCCAAGCTGATGGCCGACCCGGCCAACCTGCTGTGCCTGGACGAACCAACGAACCACCTCGACATCGCCAGCCGCGACGTGCTGGAGGACGCGCTGAACGCCTTCCCGGGCACGATCGTGCTGATCACCCACGACCGATACCTGATCCGCAGCGTGGCCAACGCCATCATCGAGGTCAACGCCGGCAACGCGGTCCTGTACCCCGGCGATTTCGAGTACTACGCGGCCAAGCGTGGCCTGGATATCGAGGCGCGCGGCGCGGTGGAAGGGCGGCAGACGCCGCGTGGCATCGAGGTCGCCGCGCCCCGCCCTCGGGAGTCGGCGGCCGCCCCCGCCCGCCGTCGTCGCGCGGAGGCCGAGGAGCGCAACCGGCGCTACCGGCGCACGCGCGACCTGCGTGACGCGCTGGCCCGTGTCGAGGCCGATGCGCGCCGAGCGCAATCGGACCTGGCCGATGCCTCGGAGCGCCTGGCCGACCCATCCACCTACGCCGACGCTGACCTGGTGCGGCAGCTCGTGGAACGCCACAACGACGCGCGCGAGCGCTCCGATCGCCTTGCCGGCGAGTGGAAGCGCCTCTCCGACGAGCTGGAGGCCGCCGAGGCCTCGGACGAGCTGGCCGAGTCCCGCCGGTGACCGAGCCGTCGCGTGACGGCCCCGACCTCGTCGGGGCGGGCCTGATCCTGCTGGCCGCGACGTGCTTCGCCACGCTCGGGCCGCTGAGCCGGTACGCCGACCAGGCGAGCGTCTCGAGCCTGGCCCTCGTCTTCTGGCGTGCCATGCTGGGCGCAGGCCTGATGGCCGCCTTCCTGATTGCGCGCCGCGCGACGGTTGGCGGCGGCACCGTCTCGCTGGCTTGGCTGCCGAGCCGCGACCTCGCGTTCGTGGCGGCCGCCGCCGTGGCCAACACGATCCTCAACCTGGCGGTCTTCGTCGCCTTCCTGCGGGTGAGCATCGCGCTGGCACTGCTCGTCTTCTACCTCTACCCCGCCCTGGTGGCGCTCGTCAGCCTGGCCTGGTTCGGCGAGCGGCTGGACGGCTTGCGCTGGGGGGCGCTGGGGCTCTCCATGGTCGGGACGGTGCTGGTGGTCGCCGGCGCTGGGGACCTGGGAGCGCTCGACCCCATCGGCATCGGGCTGGCCTTCGTCGGCGCGGTGGGCCAGACCTTCTACGTGCTCGCCGCGCGCCACGGCTTTGCCCGCGTCCCTGGCGCGCAGGCGGCGGCCCTGACCATGGGCGGGGCCGCGGCGCTGTACCTGGTGGTGGCGCTCGCGATCGGCGCGGCCGCGCAGCTGACTGTGCCGCTGTCCGGGGGCGCAGCGCTGTGGCCGGTCCTGGTCGCCGGCCTGGTCGGAGCGGGCATCCCGACCGTGTGCTACATCACCGGCATCCGTCGGCTGGGCGCCCCGCGGGCCGCCATCCTGGCGAACTTCGAGCCGGTGGTCGCCGTGCTGCTGGCCGCCGTGCTGCTGGCCGAGCAGCCCACGCCGCTGCAGCTCCTCGGCGGCGTGCTGATCATCGCCTCGGGCGTGGTTCTGCAGCTGCGGGCCGAGCCCGAGCCCTCGGAGCACGGGGCCTACGCGGCCTAGCCACGCGGCTCCATCAGCGCGGCATGGATGGCCCGCGCCGCCGGAACGGCCTGGTCCAGCGGGACGTCGGCCCAGACGACCCGCATCCCCGCCTCGTCGAAGCTCCCCGCGCCGTGGGCCGGGACCGGCAGCAGCTCGGGCATGGCCGCCGCCGGACCGACCAGGCTGAGCCGCGCGATGCGCTCCTTGCGGTCGACCGCCAGCATCAGTCCGGAGGCATCCGCCGAGCGTGCGGGGCGCGGCCGGACCTCGGTCATGGGCTGGTCGGCGGCCAGCGCGCGGACCACGAGGCGCACGCGACCGCGGCGGGCACGGCGCACCGCCACCGGGTGGACGACCTCGGCGCCCAGCTCGGCGAGGAGCTCGAGCTGGACGGCGTCCACCGCGGGCAGGAAGCGGGCGTCGGGAACCAGGTGCGGATCCGCCTCCATCACGCCGCCGGTGTCCTTGAAGAGCTCGCAGCGCTCGGCGTGCAACGCCGCGGCGAGGACCACGGCCGACAGGTCGGTCCCGCCGCGGCCGAGCGTGGTCAGCTCGCCGTGCGAGCCGATCCCCTGGAAGCCGGCCACCACCGGGACCAGCCCGCCGCTGAGCGCGTGGCGCACGCGGCGAGGGGCGACGCGCCTGACCTCGGCGCCCAGGTGGTCTGCGGCGGTGCGGATGCCGGCCTCCGCGCCGCTGAACGAGCGGGCCGGGATACCTCGCGCCTGGAGGCCCAGCGCGAACAGCGCCGCGGACAGCGCCTCCCCCGTGCCCAGGGCCCGGTCAGTCTCGCGCGCCACCGGCTCGCCGGCATCCTGGCGCGCGCGCAGGGAAGCGCCGCCGTCAGGCAGGAGCGCCGCGGCCGCGGCCAGGATGGCATCGGTCACGCCCTCGAAGGCCGATACGACCACCACCGGGCGCAGGCCCGACGCCCGCTGAGCGGCCACCGCCTCCACGGCTCCGACGATGTCCTCCGCCCGGCGCAGCACCGATCCACCGAACTTGTCCACGACGATCGGGCCATCGGCCGGGCTGGACGATTGGCGGGTACGGGCCGGCATAGTGATCGGCCACTCTAGACGCCGACAGCCCGCGGCCGCTTCGGCGCGAGGCTATGCTCGACGCCGAGCTGCAGCTGCCGCAGGGAGGAGCACATTGGCGCGCACCCGGGAGGCCACCGTCTCGCTCGCGCTGGCCGTCACGCTGGCCATGCTGCTGGCCGCTTTCGTGGTCGGGACGCTCGCGCCGCGACCGGCCGACGCGGCCAGCGCCCGCCTGCCGAACCTGCGCATGCTGCCGCTGAGCGATTGGACGATCCAGAACGTCGGCGGACGACGCCTCCTGCGATTCACCACCATCATGGCGAACCAGGGCCCCGGGCCGTTCGAGGTGCGGGGCCGGCGGACGAGCCGGTCCGATCCCACGATGCAGATCGACCAGGTGATCTTCCACGAGGGTGGTGGATCGCATCGGGCCAGCACGGGCGCCGTTGGCAAGTACGCCGGCGACGGCCACGACCACTGGCACGTGCAGCGGATCATGACCTACGAGCTCTACAGGGTGGACAACCCGGCCACCGTGCGAGGCGGAGCGAAGACCGGCTTCTGCTTCCTGGACACCACCCCGTGGCGGCTGGGCCTGCCGCACGCCCGCCAGTCCCCGTACTACCAGGAGGAGTGGTGTGGCGGCCGCCAGGCGCTCAGCAACCGGGTAGGCATCTCGGTCGGCTGGGGAGATCGCTATCCGTGGGACTTCGCGTTCCAGTGGATCGACATCACCGGCCTGCCGTCAGGCCGATACGTCGTCCGCTCGACGGTCGACATCTCGGACTGGTACCGCGAGACGAACGACTACGACAATTGCCGATGGACGCGCATCCGCATACCGTCCACCGGCAGCCGGGTGGAGGTCCTGGACAGTGGCGCGGATTGCGGTCGCGATGCGATCACCCCGGCGCACACGTTTCCCGGAGCGAGGACGTACGACCCGCCGCGCACGGTCAGCATCCAGCCCGGTACCTACACCGGCCGCACCTTCAACGACCTCGGCACCCAGCTCCGTGCCAAACGCGTCACCTTGGGCGACGGCGGCACGGCGATCGTCGATCGGCTGGCCCGCATCCCGGGGCAGGCCGGCCGCTGGTTCCACGTGGTCGAGCGTCGGTTCGCCGGCTACTGGCTGCGGGACAGCGGCGGCGTGGACTGATCCCCTAGTTCAGCGGAGCGACTCGGATCACCCGGTCATTCGAGCCGTTCGACGTCGTCAGGTACAGATGATTGCGGGAACCGAGGACTGCGGCGCGCAGCCGGCCCCATCTGTCGTTGAAGTGGGTGGCCAGGTAGTCGGCATCGCGGCCTTCGTTGTCGATCCTGAAGCGACGCACGTCCTGCTCCTTGAGCTGGGACACGAACAGCTGCCGCGCGTATGAGCCCCAGTTGGTGCCGCTCACGAAGGTGGCTCCCGACGTCGCGATCGTGGACGAGCCGGAATGCCAGATTGGCCTCACGAAATCGCTGACCTCGTCCCCGGCGCACGCCGAATGGCCCATGTTGTACGCCGTGTAGCCCGCCACGCATGGCCAGCCGTAATTCCGTCCGGGACGGATCAGATTGATCTCGTCCGATCGCTCGGGGCCGTGCTCGATGGCGTAGACGCGGTCGGTGGCCGGATGGAAGGCGATGCCCTGCGGGTTGCGGTGTCCCATGGAGTACACGAACGAGCGGCGCGAGGTGCCGGGCATGATCGGGTTGTCGGACGGAACCGAGCCATCCCGATTCACGCGCAGGATCTTGCCGTTCAGCGCGCGAGGGTTCTGCGCCAGGCCGCGGTTGTTGGCGTCGCCCATGCTGACCCAGACCTTGCCGTCGGGCCCGATCTCGACCGCGCACCCGTTGTGAATGGTGTTGGCCCGCATCCCGCTGCGGATGACGAAGCGATTGAACACCAGGTGCCATCGCGCGTTGACCCGATACCGGATGACCTGGTTCCGCCAGCCCATGTTCGTGTCGCGTGACGCACAGACGTACACGTAGCGGTTGGCGGCGAAGTTCGGGTCAATGGCGATTCCCATCACGCCCGACTCGCCGACGGCGCGAACGTTCTCGATGGCCGTGCTCTCCAGCAGGCGAGCATCCGGTGAGCCGCTGCGGTAGACGCGAACGCGGCCGCCTCGCGTGGTCACGAACATCTGACCGTCGGGCGCAAAGGCGATGTCCCATGGGTGGGACAGGCGATCCTGCACGGCCGTGGCGCGCAGCGTGGGAGCCGCGGCGGCGGGCGCGGGCAAAGCGACGGACGCAAGCACGGCGAACGTGAGCGGTAGCGAGAAGAGCGAGCGACGGCGCACGGCAGGACCCCCTGGCAGCGGTGGATTCACGTGGTCGGCACTCTACGCCATGCGGCGTGCCGCCTGTCGATGGTCCTGATGTGGCCCTTTGGTCCCCGCCACGATGTCGGGCAGCTCGGCCAGGGTGCTGATCACCCGCGTGTCCGGGGGAACGTCCGGAGGCCCCGGCGCGTGGCCGTCGGCCGCCTCCGCCGGTCGTGCGAGCAGGATGCCCTCCATGCCGGCCGCGCGGGCGCCCTCGACGTCGGCGCGCAGCGAGTCGCCGACCATGACCGCCTCCGATGGCTCCACGCCGGCCCGCTCCAGCGCAACCCGGAACAGTGCGGGGTCGGGCTTGGCAAACCCGACCGCGCCGGAGGCCAGCGTGAAGTCGAGGTATCGGTCCAGCCCGAGGCCGGCCACGATGGCCTCCAGGTTCGAGCCCCAGTCCGAGATGACGCAGGTGGTGAGGCCCGGCATCCGGCGCAGCGCGACGAGCGCCGGCTCGACGTCCGGGTAGGTCTCCCAGGCGTCGGCGGCGTACTGGCCGGCCAGGATCGCCTCCAGCAGGTCGTGCTGCGCGTCAGCAAACCCGAGCTCGCGCAACATGACGGCGTGGTACTCGCGCCAGGTCCGATCGATGGCGGCGTCGTCCGCCCACGTATCGTTGCGAGGCCGGTGATACTCGTCCCAGAACCAGCGGTCGGCCGCCTCCCAGGCCTTGTGGAGGTCTTCGCGGTCGACTGGGTGGCCACGCTCCTCGAGGACGCCGGCCAGCGCATCGGCGAGCGTTCGCCGCGGCGTGAGCAGGGTGAAGCCGGCGTCGAGGCAGACCAGGCGGTAGCGCATCGCGCCCGAGCCTAGCCGACCACGCGCTAGGCTGCCCTCGTGCCAGCCAGCCCTCCGGCCGATGCGGCCGCCCTTGCGGAGGTTCGTGGCGCGATCCTGACCTGGTATCGCGCCAACCACCGCTGGTTCCCGTGGCGCGGCACGACCGATCCGTGGGCCGTGCTGGTCAGCGAAGTCATGCTGCAGCAGACGCAGGCCTCGCGGGTCGCCGCTCGCTTCCCGCCGTTCCTGCGCCGCTTCCCCACCGCCCGGGCCATGGCCGCGTCGACCGAGGCCGATGTCCTGGCGGCCTGGTCGGGCCTCGGCTACAACCGCCGCGCGCTGACCCTGCATCGAGCAGCCCGTAGCGTGACGCGCGCCGGTTGGCCCACGGACGTCGCCGAACTGGAGCGCTTGCCGGGCATCGGGCCGTACACCGCGCGCGCCGTGGCCGCGCTGGCCTTCGGCCAGCCGGTGGGCGCCGTGGACACCAACGTCCGCCGCTGGCTGGCGCGCCGCTTCCGGACGCAGGCCGACCGCCCCCGCCAGTTGCAA
>DATADC010000194.1:0-19195 GCA_036258735.1 Candidatus Limnocylindria bacterium | reverse complement strand
CGGCGACCTACGTCCTCGACGGGGTGCGTGCGGGGCTCATCGACGGTGTCGGCATGGGCCAGCTGCTCCACGACGTGTGGCCGCTGCTGGTGATGGGCGTGGTGCTGATCCCGGCCGGGATGTGGGCTTTCGGCGTGGCCGAGCGCTACGCCAAGCGGACCGGGAAGCTGAAGCGCGTGGGTTGACGGATCCGACACCTGTGATGACACGGACTCTCACGTTCAAGGACTTTTGACCGATGCAGACCACTGAGCAGACGACGGATGCAGAGCCGATGGCGGCGCCGGCCGTGGTGACCCTGCGGCCGTTCGCCGGCGAGGCCGACCTGCGCGCATTCGTGGAGATCTTTCGCGCCGCGAACGTGGCCGACAACATCGAGGAGCGGACTTCGTACGAGGCCATGGCCAACTGGGTCGCGCACCCCAGCCCGCACTTCGACGCCTCGCGCGACGTGGTGGTGGCCGAAGTGGACGGGCGCCCGGTGGCGTACGGCTGGACCTCCTGGGTGGACACCACCGACGGTATCCGCGAGTACGCGACCCGCGGCCACGTCCACGGGGAGTGGCGGCGGCGCGGGATCGGGACCGCCATCCTGCGGCACAACGAGGCGCACCTCCGGGCCTTGGCGGATTCGCATGACACGGAGCGGCCGCGGTTCTTCGCCCTGGGAGCGCCCGAGCGGCGCGTCGGCGCCACCGCCCTGGCCGAGCGCCACGGCTATGTGCCGGTGCGCTGGTTCTTCGAGATGCTGCGACCGACCCTAGACGACGTGGTCGTGCCGCCGCTTCCCGCCGGGCTCGAAATCCGGCCGCCGAGCACGCCGGAGGAGATGCGCAAGGTCTTCGACGCGGACGTCGAGGCCTTCGCCGACCACTGGGGCGGCTTCGACGCCTCGGAGGCCGCCTACCACCAATGGCTAGCGGACCCGGATTACGACCCGGAGCTGTTCGTCATCGCCTGGGACGGCCACCAGGTCGCCGGCGGCGTGTGGAACGTCATTCTCACCCACGAGAACGCCGAGCTCGGTCGCGCACGCGGCCTGCTGGACAGCGTCCACGTGCGTCGGCCCTGGCGTGGCCGAGGGCTGGCTGCATCCCTGGTGGGCCATTCGCTGGCCTTGCTGCGGGACCGAGGCATGACGCAGGCAGTCCTGGGCGTCGACGCGGACAACCCGCTCGGCGCGCTGCGCCTGTACCAGAACGCCGGCTTCGTGGTCGACATGCGATCCACCGGCTTCCGGAAGCCGATGCAGCCGATGGAGGTGGACCGATGACCGTGCAGGCGCCTCCCGTCGCCGGGCTCAGCCTGAGGCCATACCGTCCCGATGACGCGACGGCTGTGGCCGACCTGTTGAACCGCGCCGCCGAGGCGGACGGCGCGCCCTGGCGGGCGTCGCCGGCCGAGCTCGCCAACTGGCTGTCGAGGAGCAACGAACACTTCGACGCGGCGCGTGACGCTTCTGTGGCGGAGGCGGACGGCACGCTGGTCGGCTACCGCGACGTCGAATGGATCGACACGAACGACGGCCAGCGCGAGTTCAGGCTGGGTGGCACGGTGCATCCCGACTGGCGGCGCCGAGGCATCGGCACCTGGCTGCTGCGCGACTCGGAGGAGCACGCCCGGCGGCGGGTCGGCGAGCTGCCGCCGTCGGATCGCCCGCACCTGTTCGGGGCGTGGCAGGCGGACACCGCGGTGGGCGCCGTCGCCTTGATGCGGCGAGAGGGCTACCAGCCGGTGCGCTACTTCTTCGACATGGTGCGGCGCACCATGGACGACATCGTGGTGCCGCCGCTCCCCGACGGGCTGGAGATCCGCCCCGTGAGCGACGACCAGCTGCGTCAGCTGTGGGAGGCGGACGTGGAGGCCTTCCGCGACCACTGGGGCGGATTCGACGCCTCCGACGAGCGCTACCGTGAATGGCGCAACGACCCGAAGTTCGACCCGTCGCTGTTCGTGGTGGCGTGGGACGGCGACGAGATCGCCGGCGGGGTGATCAACGAGATCAACGAGACCGAGAACCGCGCCTTTGACCGCAAGCGCGGCTGGCTGGCATCGGTCTTCGTCCGCCGTCCATGGCGGCGTCGCGGGCTGGCGCGTGCGGTCGTCGCCCGCTCGCTGGTGGTGCTTCGCGACCGCGGCATGACCAGCGCGGGCCTGGGGGTGGACGCCGACAACCCGACCGGGGCGCTGCGCCTCTACGAGCACGCGGGCTTCGAGGTGGAGCACCGCTCGACCGCCTACCGCAAGCCCATGGAGTAGCTCAGGCCCGGCCCTGCGACGTGTGTGCTGTCCGCGCCCGTCAAGCCCGTTTGTGGAGCTCCTGGCAGCCGCGTCACATCTCCGCCAGGACGCGCTCGCGGACCTCGTGGTAGTAGTCGACGATGCGCTCGGTGACACGGTCCCAGCTGTACTCCGGCGCCCGCGCCCGGCCCTCCTCGCCCATGCGGTGACGCAGCTCGGGGTCCACGGCCAGGCGGTAGAGCGCCGCGGCCAGGGCCCGCGGGTTGCGCGGCTCGACCAGCAGCCCCTGGACGCCGCGCTGGAGCACGTTCTTGTAGCCGTGGATGTCGCTGGCCACGATCGGGACGCCGGCGGCCATGGCCTCCAGCAGCACGATCCCGAACGACTCCTGCCCGGTGGCCGGGGAGCAGAAGATGTCGGCCGAGGCGAAGTAGCGGGCCTTGTGCTCGTCGGGCACGTGGCCCAGCCATTCCACGTCGCGCACGCCGCGCAGGCCGACGAAGCGGCGGTACTCGCGCGCCTTGGGCCCGGTACCGATGACCAGCAGCCGGGAGTCGACCCTGCGCTTGCGCAGCCGGTGGTAGGCCTTGAGCAGGTGGATGAGCCCCTTGCGCTCCTCGAACCGGCCGACGAAGAGAATGTTCAGGGTGCCGTCGCGCAGCTCCTCGAACGGCTCGGCATCGGCGAACAGGTCGAGATTCACCCCGTTGGGGATGATGCGGTACTCGCCGGGGAAGTAGCGGCCGATGAAGTGGCGCGCGGCGCCGCTGACCGCGATGCGGCCGTGCAGCAGGTCCGCCAGGCGCCCGGCGAAGCGCTTGCCGATCCAGTACGAGGGGCTGAAGCCGCCGAAGGCGTGGAAGGTGGCGATGTTCACCGTATCGGACTGGTCCAGGACGGTGGGGGAGAGGAAGGGAACGAACGGCTCGTGGAAGTGCAGGACGTCGAAGCGGTGCTCGGCCAGCAGCTCGCGGGCCCGCTCCTTGAAGCGCCAGCTGACCGTGACGCGGCCCATGCTGCCGTTGGCCGGGAAGGCGTAACCCGTACCGAGACGGATGATGTGGCCCTCGGACTCGCGCTCGCGGCCGTACTTGCTGGTGATGATCCACACGTCGTGGCCCAGGCGGCGCATGGCCTCGTAGGTGTGCCGCACGTGCTCGTTGACGCCGCCGGGATGCGGGTAGCCGTAGGGGCTGACGATGCCCACCTTCAGCAGGGGGCGCTCCGGCCGCGGCTGTATCGAAGGTTCGGCAACCGGGGGCGCGACCGGCAGCGGCTCGAGCTTGGTCATCTCCACTCTCCCGTGGGACGCAGAGTATGGCGCAGGTGGCGGACCTTGGCCGCGAGCTGGCGGCGGTAGACGGTGACGTTGTGCCAGTGGCTCCAGTGCTCGCCGCCGGCCTCGACCGCGTGGCGCGCCACCGCCTGCCGGTAGTCCTCGGCCGTCCGCCCGGGGAACCAGGTCCAGGCCGTGGCGACGTGCTCCAGCAGGTGGGCGTCCGAGTTGCCAACGCCCGGCAGGTGCAGCACCGATTCGTTCAGCTCTCCTCGCTCGCGGCGCCGGACGAGCCCGGCGGCCGACGGGTTCAGCATCTCGATGGCGTCGAGAGCGTGGCGCGGGTCGGGATCTTCGTGAAGCTGAAGCAGGGTGCGGCGGCCGAGGCTGGGGGTCAGCGGCGCCATGGGATGCGCGGCGATCGCCAGGCCGCCCTGCTCGTGGATTCGCTCCAGGGTCTCGGTCACCGACCGCAGGGCGGGGATACGCTCCTCGATGAACAGCGCCAGCAGGTGCCCGCGGCGGGTGGTGATCTCCTCGCCCACCACCAGCTCGTACGAGTACCCGCCCGCGGCGTGGATCTCGCGGGCGCGCAACGCCCCGTCGATGCGCTCGTGGTCGGTGATGGCGATCACGTCCAGGTCGGTGTGCCGCTCGACGTGATCGAGCAGGGCCCGCACCTCGGCAGTGCCGTCCGAGTAGAGCGTGTGCAGGTGCATGTCCGCCTTGGCGCGGGTCTCGCCGCCGCGCGGGCCGCGGCCGCTCACGAGCGCTGGTCCGTCCAGTACGGCTGGAAGGCGGCGAACCACTGCTCCGGCGCCTCGCCGATCGCCCGCTCGAAGCCCGCGGCCAGCGCGTGGGTCAGGGTCCGGATGTCCGACCGGAAGTCCCCGGAGAGCTCCGCCTCGACGGGCACGGCGGTCGCGGTGAAGCGGTCCGGGCCCAGGCGCAGCGCGCGTGCCACCAGCAGCGGGCGCTGGGTTCGCAGCGCCAGCGTGGCGGGCCCTGCCGGCAACGTGGTGGCATGGCCGAACATCGTCACCGGTATGCCGTCGCCGGAGAGGTCGCGGTCCGCGGCCAGCGCCACCAGGTGGCCGCTGCGCAGCGCGGCCAGCATGGGCCGCACCGACTGCGACAGCGGAACCAGCCGGATGGCGCGCCCACCCACCAGGCGCCGCTTCACCAGGAACTGGTAGAGCTCCTTGGGCTCCGTCTCCTCGACCGGCGAGAGGCCGCTGATGCCCTGCGACTCCAGGAAGTGGGCGAAGGGCTCGAAGTTGCCGAGATGGGGAATGGCCACCACCGCTCCGCCGGCGAAGATCGGCCGCAGGGTCTCCCAGCCCTCGGCCTCCAGCATCGTCGCGAAGCGCTCCTCCGGGTAGTGGCGCAGACGGAAGACCTCCATCCAGTAGCGGGCATGCTCGACGAAGGCGCGCTCCACCAGGCGGTCGAAGTCGCGGCCCTCGGTCGGCCGGCCCTGCGCGGCCAGCACGCGGCGCAGGTTCTCGGCCACGAGCGCCCGGCGGGACGCCGAGCGCCGGTGCCAGGCGCGTCCCGCACGATCGGCCAGGGCATACGCCACGCGGCGCGGCAGGGGGGGGACGGCGAGGTCGGCGAGGTGCAGTCCGGCCCGCAGCAGGAGGCCCCCCATCGGCCTAGGCGGCGACCTTCGACCAGTCCTCGCCGCGGCGCGCGGCCTCCAGGGCGCGGCGGGCGCGCGCGCGGTCGGCATCGGTCTGGGGCCAGACCGGGCGGAACATATACCACTGGCCGGGGTCGGCGGCGATCACCCCGCCCAGGGCGTCGGCCAGCTGCTGGGTGGCACGGTGGATCTCGCGAGGCTCCGTGCTGGTGGCGCGGATGAGTGGCAGCCCCTCCGCGTGGAAGCGGTCGCCGCGGGTGCGCCGAGCCGAGACCGGCAGCATCGGGGCGCCCGAGCGGGCGGAGAGGGTGGCCGGCCCCGGCGGGAAGGTGGTCGGCTCGCCGAGGAAGTCGACCGGAACGTCGCCCGGCCGGTAGCCGCCGTCGCAGAACAGCACCAGGTTCTGGCCGGCGTGCAGTGCGCGGAACAGCGCTCGAAGGTTTCTCCAGCCGATGAGCGTCAGGCCATGGCGCGCGCGCACCGCCTTGAGGTGCTCGTACAGGCGCCCGTAGGTGGTGTCGTCGGCGACCACGTTGAGCTCCTCCCCGGCCAGGTGCAGCGGCGGCGCGATCAGGTCCATGCCACCCACGTGGACGGTGCACAGCAGGACGCCTTTGCCCTCCCGCTGGGCCTCGTACAGCGGGCCGATGTCGGCGATGTCCACCAGCCGGCCGACCTGCTCCGGGGATGAGTCGGCCAGGCGCATGACGTCGGCCAGGTAGCGGGCATAGTTGCGGAACGCGCGGCGTGCCGCCCATGCCACGCGACGGTCGGCGGGCCGCAGCCCCATGGCGCGCGCCAAGTTCTCGCGCACCACGCGTTGCTTATCCCCGCCCAGGTCGTAGCCGACGTTGCCGACCGCGGCGGACATGGGAAGCACCAGGCCGCGCGGCAGCCAGCCGATCAGGCGCTCCGCGGCGCGGTAGCCCCAGAAGGCGAGGACCTCGCGCCTGCGCTCCCGCTCCTCGGCACGCGACGGAGCACGCGGGGTGGCCTCCTGGACGGCGCGAGCGGCGCCGCCCATCGGGCTCAGGGCATCGGCCGAGAGGTTATCGGCGGACAATCTCAGCCGACGTCGGCGGCCGCCCTGGTGCGGCTGGCGGACAGCCGGCGCACCTGCCGCTTCGGCGGCGTCTCGGTGCCGACCAGCGTCTCGTTGTCCTCGCCGCGGATGAAGGCCTCCACCCGCTCGTGGGCCACGTCGTCGTGGATCTGGAGCGGCGGCGACTTCATGAAGTAGGACGACGGTGCGACGAGCGTGCCGGCCAGTCCGCGGTCCAGGCCGAGCTTCGCGCAGCGGATGGCATCGGTGATGACGCCGGCACTGTTCGGCGAGTCCCAGACCTCCAGCTTGAGCTCCAGGTTGAGCGGCACGTCGCCGTAGGTGGTGCCCTCCATGCGGATGTGGCACCACTTGCGGTCCTTCAGCCACGGCACGTAGTCGGACGGCCCGACGTGGACGTTCTCGTCGTCCACGTCGTATTCGATCATGGAGGTGACCGCGTTGGTCTTGCTGATCTTCTTGGACTCCAGGCGCTCGCGCTCAAGCATGTTGAGGAAGTCGGTGTTGCCACCGAAGTTGAGCTGGTAGGTGCGGTCGATGCGCACGCCGCGGTCCATGAACAGCCGCGTCAGCACGCGGTGCGTGATGGTGGCGCCCACCTGGCTCTTGATGTCGTCGCCGATGATCGGCAGTCCCGCCTCCGCGAAGCGGCGCTGCCAGTAAGGCTCGCGCCCGATGAAGACCGGGATGGCGTTGATGAATCCCACGCCCGCCTGGAGGGCCTGCTCGACGTACCACTTGGTGGCCTGCTCGCTGCCGACCGGCAGGTAGCTGACCATGACGTCCACGCGGCGCTCGCGCAGGATGCCGACGATGTCCGCCGTTGGCCCGGGCGCCTTCTCGATGATCTCGCCCAGGTACTTGCCCAGCCCATCGTGGGTCATGCCGCGCTCGACCGGCACGTTCATGTGCGGGACGTCGGAGAACTTGAAGGTGTTGTTGGGCTTGGCGAAGATCGCCTGCGAGAGGTCCTTGCCGACCTTGTGCTTGTCGATGTCGAAGGCCGCCACGAACTCGATGTCGCGGATGTGGTAGCCGCCCAGGTTGACGTGCATCAGCCCCGGGATGAAGTCGCCGGCCTTGGCGTCCTCGTAGTAGTACCGGCCCTGCACCAGGCTGGAGGCGCAGTTACCGACGCCCACGATGGCCACCCGGACCTTGCCGTCCGACGCGCGCTTGCCGTTGGTCGCGCTCTTGCCGTTGCCGCTAGCCACCGATCACATTCTCCCTTGTCGTATCTTCTCCGGCCGGGCGAGGCGCCCCCGCGCTGAGCCGGTGGACGTGCCAGATGCGCTGCGCCGTGGTCGCGACCGACAGGCCGGCCACTACTCCCAGCGCGCCAACGAGTGCGAGTTCGAGGCCGACGCCCGCAAGGCCGATACCACCGATGACCAGCACGAGCCGTTCCACCCGCGGCGCCAGCCCCACTTCGGCGTGCATGCCAAGCCCCTCGGCGCGGGCCCGCGTGTAGCTCACCAGGAACGACCCGGTCAGCGCCAGCAGGGCCAGCAGCACTGGCACCGCCGGATCGGGGGAGGCGAGCAGGTAGTAGCCGACCACCCCGGCGTACAGGACCGCCTCGCCGGCGCGGTCGAGGGTCGAGTCCAGGAAGCCGCCGAAGGCCGTGGTCCCGCCGGGCGCGCGCGCCAGCGCGCCGTCCACCGCGTCCAGCAGCGAGCCGGCAGTCAGGATCGCCGCACCGGCCAGCAGGTTCCCGCTGGCCACCAGGACCGACGCGACGACGACGATGCCGAACCCGATGACCGTCACGGCATTGGCACTCAGGTGCAGCCGCACCGCCAGGCGCACCACCGGAGCCAGCACGGCGCGGCCGCCCTCCTTGATGCGGGCCGACAGCAGCGAGTCGCCGGCCCCCAGGTCGCGGGTCCTGGGATGGCTAGCCGACATCCGACACCTCGGCGCCGCGGGTCGCGCCGCGCACATCGATGCCGGCCGTGCCGCCGACCAGGCGGGCCTCCGCCTCGTGCAGCTCCTCGAAGGCCGCGGTCCGCAGCCGGCAGATCACCTCGCGGCCCTGGCGCTTGGTCTCGATCAGGCCGGCCAGCCGCAGGATGCGCAGATGCCAGCTGATGAGCGGCTGCGAGAGGCCCACCCGCGACGACAGCTGGTTGACGGGCATCGGGCCGAACTCGGCCAGCAGGCCGATGACCCGAAGTCGGGTCTCGTCGCCGAGGGCGCGGTACAGGGTCCGGAGCCGGCGCAGGTCGCGATCCGCGGCAGACTCCTGGGAGAGCGTCATTTCCAAGCCACTCTTTATCAAATGATGACTCATATAAGCCGGCGCTTATGATAGGCCCGCGTACGGCTGGGCGTCAACCGGGTGATAGACTCGGCACCCGCCGGTCCCACAGCTACCCGGGAGGTGCGCATGACGAGCTCCACGCCCGATGCGCTGTGGTCCTCCCCAGCGGTGCGCGCACTTCGGCCGGCGGCGGTCGAGGTCCGCGGCGTACGGACCCGCCGCGGGGACCTGCGGGGGATCGACCTCAGCGTCCCGGTCGGGGCTCGGTTGCTCCTCGTCTCGCAGCCCGAGGACGTTGCCACCACGCTGGTCCGCATCCTCGCCGGCGTGGCGCGTCCCGCTGGCGGCACGCTGTCGATTGCCGGCCTACGTTGGCGGGAGGCGGCCGACGGCTGGGGCCGCCGGGTCGGCTACGTCGGCCCCGCGACGGGCGTCTATCCGTGGCTTTCGCCGCGCGAGGCACTGTCCCTTGCCGCGCGCCTGGCCGGGCTCGAGCGCGGTGACGCCGAGGAGCGAGTGGAGGACGCGCTCGACCGGATGGGAGTGGGGCGCGATGCCACCCGGCCGATCGGACGCGGCGGGCCACCGGTCGCGCAGAAGGTGGCTCTCGCCGCGGCCCTCATCACCGATCCGGAGGTGCTCCTCGCCGACGAGCCGCTGCGCTCCGTGGACCCCGCCGAGCGCCGCCGGCTGCTCACGCTGCCGGGACGCCGTCGCACGCTGGTCCTCGCCAGTCGCTACCCAGCCAGCGAGGAGGGGCTCGTGAACCAGGTGGCCTTGATCCGCGACGGGCGGCTGGCGGCGCATGCCGCCGTGGACGAACTGGCGGCGCGGGATCTGCCGTTCAATGCGCGGGGGATCGAGGCCCTGGCGGACATGCGCGTCGGCCGGGCGCCGGCGCTTGGTGCACCTTCCGCGCCGGTGGCGACACACGCCGACCTGCGGCCGCGGTGAGCCGCTTCGTGACACTGACCGGACTGGCCCTGCGGGAGCTCTGGATCAGCTTCAGGCTCCTCGGCGTCGTTGGTGCGCTGCTGCTGGCCGGCATGCCCGCCGCGCTCCTGCCTCACGTCCTGACGCCCGACCTTGCGGGCGCGCCACCGGATCCGCTCACCTGGCTGGCGGCGGCGCTCGGCGCCGCGCTGGCACTCGCCTCGGGGCTCGCCGCCGCGACGATGGCCACCGAGCGCCGCCGCGGCACGGCAGGCTGGATGGCGGTGCGTGGCGTCGGTCGTCCGACCATCGTCCTTGCCTGGTTCGCGGCGTTCGCCGTGCTGCTCGTGGTGGGCCTGGTGCCCACGGCGCTCCTGGCCTGGCTGGCCCTGGGCGTCGCGGTGCTGCCGGCCGGCCCGCTGCCGCTGGCGGCCTCGATCGCCGCCGCGGGGTGCGCCGGCCTGGCCGGCATCGCCGTTGGCCTGCTGTCGGGCAGCATCCTGGCGCCGTGGGCCGCGGCGGCGGCGACCGCATTCCCGGTCGGTGCGGTGCTGGTCAGTACGGCGCTCGGCTTCAGCGGGTGGTCGACGCTCCCGGCCAGCGGGATCGGCGTGCTGGCCACGCTGGACACGGCCGCTCGGCCGCTGGCGGACGCGGTACGTGGAGCGGGCGCTGCGCTGGCCACCGCTGCGGTCGCGCTGCTCCTCGCCGTCATGGGCTTCGACCGAGCCGAGCTGTGAACGGCCAGCACGAGCCGACCGTTCGCATGCATCCACTGGCCGCGTGGGCGGTGCTTCTGATCGCCTCGCTTGGGGTCTTCCTGGGCGGCGCCGAGCTGATGGTGGTGGCCATCGCCCTGCCCGCCATCGTCGCCGACTTCGGCGGCTGGGCCGACCTCGCCAAGGCCTCGTGGATCGTCAACGCATACCTGCTGGCCTACATCGTCGCCATGCCGCTGGCCGGTCGCGCCGCCGACCTGTGGGGCGCGCGCCGGCTCTTCACCGCCGCGCTGATCCTCTTCAGCCTTGGCAGCCTCGGGGCCGGGCTGTCGCGGTTTGCCGGGTCGGATGCCGGGTTGGACTGGCTGATCTGGTCACGAGTGGTGCAGGGCCTGGGCGGCGGCGCGCTCGTGCCGCTGTCGATGTCGCTGGCCAGCCACCTGTTCGTCGGCCGCCAGCGTGCCACGGCGCTGGGCGTTGAGGGCGCGGCCACGTTCGTGGGCATGGCCGTGGGGCCGGCGTACGGCGCCTGGGTGCTGCTCAACTTGGGGCTGCCGCTGCCCGGCGTGGACTTGGCCACCTGGCAATGGATCTTCTTTCTCAACGTGCCCGCCGGGATCCTGGCCCTGCTGCTGATCTACGTGGTGGCCGGCGGCATCGAGACGCCGCGGGCGCGCGGCGGCCTCGACCTGGCCGGAGCGCTGCTCATCAGCGTCGCGCTGCTGGCCGGCGTTGCGGCCCTGACCCTGGCCGGCGAACGCGGCTGGGGTGACCCGTTGATCCTCACGGGCTTTGCCGCCGCCGCAGCGGCCCTGGCCGCGTTCGTCCTGCTGGAGCTGCGCCTCCGGAGCCCGCTGGTGGACCCGCGTCTCTTCGCGGACCGGCGCTTCTCGGCCGCCAACCTGGTGAGCCTGCTGACGGGCTACACGCTGGCCACCGCCATCATCGGTGGTCCAGTCTTCGTCAACCGCGTCCTCAACGCCGGCGCGGAGCAGTCTGCGGCGGCGCTCACCGCGCTGACGGTCGCCATCGCGGCCGGAGCCGTGCTCGGTGGGGTCCTGAACGCCCTCGTCGGCGAGCGGATCACCACGCTGCTCGGCGTGGCCCTGACCGCGGTGGGGCTTTGGCTCGCGGGCGGCTGGGGCACGGACAGCACGCTTGAGCACCTGGTGCGCGACCTTGCCCTGTTCGGCGCGGGGTTCGGGCTGACCGTCTCACCGCGTGCCACCGTGGCGGTGGAGGCGGCGGGGGCATCGGCCTATGGCGTGGCCAGCGCCATGCTCCAGATCACGCGCACGGTGGGAATGAGCGTGGGACTGGCGCTGCTGACCAGCATCGGTCAGAACCGAATCGACGAGCTGACGGCGCTGATCGAGGATCCCGTACGGCGGGACGCGCTGGTCACCACCCTCGGCCGGCCGGACTTCGTGGGCGTGGATCCGCGCCAGAGCCTGGCGCTGGTCGACCTGCTGGAGGAGTGGTCCCGCGGCCAGGCCGCCGACGTGCTCCAGCTGGTGCTGAACATCGCTCTGTTGGTGGCGGTCGTCACCCTCGTCCCGGCGGCGCTGCTGGGCGGACGCGGGCAGGGCGCCGTCCGGGTTCAGGAGACCGGCTCGGCCACAACGATCAGCTCGCCCCAGTTACGGTTGTAGCCCTGGCTGGTCTGCATGGTCAGGCGCTCGTGGTTGGTGGGCAGCGTCCACTCGAAGCCCTCGCTGCAGTCGTTGGGCGCGTACCTGAGCGCCAGCGGCGGGCTGGGGTGTGGGTCGGCGCGGTCGTCGGGGCAGGGGACGTTGGGGTGGACCTCGGTCACCACGTAGCGCAGCACGGCGCCATCCGACATGAGCACCTTCACGACCGCGCCCAGCTGCACGTTCCACAGCGGCTTGAACAGGTGCAGGTAGGCGTGGCCCGCGATGTACGAGTTGGTGCCCCGTCCGGGCTGCGTCCCGCCGCAGTTGATGTACACCGCGTCGAACGGCGGGAAGCCGCAGTTTGGCTCACGGCCGACCTTGACCGGGACGTTGACGCCCACCGACGGGATCTCGAGCTGGGTCGCCACCCAGTCCTCCGGAACCGGCGTCGGGGAGGGGGATGGTGACAGCGACTCCGCCTGCGTGGCGCCCGGTCGTGGGCTTCGGGTGTTGCCTGGCGTGGGGCTCGGCGTCGCGACCGCCACCGGCGAGGTGGGGTCCGGGATGGGCGGCAGGCTGGCCGCCGGCGGCTGGTCCAGGTCCAGCTGGCCGACGATGATGAGCGCGACCCCGGCGACCGCCAGCAGGAGAGGCACCAGCATGCCCGATGAAAGCCGTCGCATCTCGCGGCGGAGTCTAGCAATCATGCGGTCGGTGCCCGCCTGAGCCCGATGGAGCTGCCGCGGCTCGAGCCGGCGCTGACCCTGGCGCGGGCGGCGCTGGCCGCCGCGCCGGCGGGGCTGCTGACCGACCTGGACGGGACGCTGGCACCCATCGTCCCGCACCCGCCCGATGCCCGGGCACTGCCCGGCGCCGCTGAAGCGCTGGTTCGCCTCGCATCACGGCTGGGCGTGGTGGCGGTGGTGACCGGCCGGGCAGTGGCCGAGGCGCGGCGCATCCTGGGCACGGACGAGGTCCTGATCGTCGGCAACCACGGGCTCGAGTGGCTCGAGCCCGGCGCGACGGAGGCCGCGGCCCCAGTCGACGCCGCTGCCGCCGAGCCGGCGATCCAGCACGCGTTGCGCGCCGTGCCGCACGAAGCAGGCGTGACGCTCGAGGACAAGCGCCTGTCGGCCACCGTCCACTTCCGCAACGCGGCCGATCCGGCTGCGGCCGAGCGGCGAATCCGGGAAGCGCTGGAGACCGCGGCCGTCCCCGGCGTTGCGCTGCGTCCGGGGCGCATGTCGCTGGAGCTGCGCCCCGCCGCCGCGGGAGACAAGGGAACCGCGGTGCGGGCGCTGGCCGGCCGCCACGGTCTGCGCGGGGTGGTTGTGCTGGGCGACGACGTCACCGACCTCGACATGTTCCGTGCGGCGCGTGACCTGCGGTCGGCAGGAGTCACGGCCGCGGTGCTGGGCGTTGGCGCCGGTGACGAGGTGCCCGCCGCGGTCGCCGCCGAGGCGGACGCCCTGCTGCCGGATCCC
Organism: Candidatus Limnocylindria bacterium; assembly: GCA_036258735.1. Taxonomy (GTDB): domain Bacteria; phylum Chloroflexota; class Limnocylindria; order QHBO01; family QHBO01; genus JAPSGM01. Next base: position 5,940 of record DATADC010000194.1, on the reverse strand, counting down.
GCGGCTGTGGTTCAGCTGCTCCGCGAGCTGTCGGCGGACTAGCGAGTCGCCCTGCGTGAGCTACGTCTGCCGCGTGCCCTGGCCGCCAGGTCTTGCAGCTGCCTGCGCAGCCACCAGGTGATGTCCTGGCGCTGCACGCCCTCGCGCAGGCGCGCGATGCGCGCCGCGCGCTCCTGGCCCGGCATGGTCAGGCCCTCGGCAAGGGCGTCCGCTGTACCGACGATGTCCGCCGGCGCGACCGGCAGCACGCCGTCGGCCATCTGGTCGTAGGCGCCGGCCGTCTCGGAGAGCACGATGGCCGCGTCGTGCTCGGACACGACGGCGGCCTCCTTGGCCACGAGGTTCATCCCGTCAACCAGCGGGTTGACGAGCACCACGTCGGCGATGGACAGCCCCGCGAGCGCCTGGACGTAGTCGTTCTCGTAGTACAGCTGGACGTGCCGGTAGCCGGCGCGCCCGAATCGGGCGTTGATGCGGTCCACCGCGGCCTGGACGCGGCGGCCGTAGTCGCCGTACTCGCGTAGGCCGGTCCGCGACGGGACCAGGAAGGCCAGGAAGGTGACGCGGCCGCGCAGCCGTGGGTTGCGCTGGAGCAGCGCCTCGAAGGCGGCGAAGCCACGCAGGATGTTCTTCGAGGGCTCCAGCCGGTCCACTCGCACAATGACGTGCTCGCGCGCGCCGACCCGTAACAGCTCGGCCAGGCGGCGAGCGCGAGCGGAGCGCGCCACCGAGCGGGTGGCGTCGACGTCGATGCTGATCGGGTAATGGCGCACCAGCGCCACGTGCCCGTCAGCCAGCGTCACGCGCCGGCTGCGGTAGTCCACCCGGGCACCGGGCAGGAAGGACTCCACGCTGCGCAGGTAGTTGTGCGCATAGCGCTCCGTCTGGAAGCCGACCACGTCGTTGGCGGCCAGCCCGGCCACGATGGCGGTTCGGACGGCGGGCCGGATGTTCTGCCACAGCGAGGAGGGCGGCCAGGGGATGTGCGTGAAGTGGCTGAGCACCGCGCGCGGCCGCCGGCGCCTGATCATCTCGCCGGCGAGGTACAGGTGATAGTCGTGCAGCATGATGCGAGGCTCCGGGTCGTCGCCGGCCTCGGCCAGCAACGCGTCGGCGAAGGCCCGGTTGACCGGCACGTAGCCCTGGTCCCAGGCCCGCAGCGTGGACGCGTCCAGCATGGGCCGATACGGCAGCTCCCACATCTGGTGCTGCAGGAACCACAGCAGCGGGTTGGCGATCACGTTGTAGGCGGCCTCGTACGCCGGACGCTCCACCGGGGCAAAGCGCAGGCTCAGCTGCTCGTCCGGCAGCGCGCGCTCGATCAGCCGCGGGTCGGCCGCGGCGCGCCGATCCCCGTCGCTCATCGGCGCGGCCAGCCAGGTGACCGGCACGTGCCTACCGACCTGGCTGAGGGCGGTGACGAGGCCGCCGCTCCCGCGCCGTGGGCGCAGCGCGTCGCGGCGGTCGAGCGCGAAGCTGACGGGGCCCCGGTTGGTCGCGATCAGCAGCCGGCGCTCGCCCAGGAGGCGTTGTGCGGCCGCCTGGAGTGCTGGCTCCGCCCGGCGCGTCGCCATCGGCCTAGAAGAGGCTGCCTGCCGACGCCTGCAGGAAGTCCAGCACGGGCTCCACGAAGATGCCGAGGGCCAGGACGCCGGCCACCGAGATCGCCAGCGCGGTGGTGGCGAACGGGTGCCGGTCGATGGGCGCCGGCTCGTCTTCCGCGTCGCGCATGTACATGTACACGATGACGCGCAGGTAGTAGAAGGCGGCCAGCGCAGCGTTCAGGGCGACGACCACCGCCAGCCAGGCCAGGCCGGCGTCCACGGTGGCCAGCAGCACGTACAGCTTGGCGAAGAAGCCGACCGTGGGCGGGATGCCGGTCAGCGATAGCAACAGGACCGCCATGGCCGCCGCCAGCCACGGGGCGCGCCCCGCCAGGCCGGCGAAGCTGGCCAGGCCGCCGTAGCGGCGCGGATCGCGCTGGAGCATGCCGACCACGGCGAAGGCGGCGATGTTCATGACGCCGTAGCCCAGCAGGTAGAACAGGACCGCCTCCACGCTGCGCTGCTGGACCGCGGGCGACGGCGCCGCGGCGTAGGCGGCCAGGGCCGCCAGGATGTAGCCGGTGTGCGCGATGCTGGAGTAGGCCAGCATCCGCTTCACATTGACCTGCGCCAGCGCCACGATGTTGCCGCCGGTCATGGTGAGGACGGCCAGCACGGCCATGACGGCCAGCCAGTCGGCGCGGACGTCCCCGCCCAGCCCCTCCACGAAGAGCCGGACCAGCAGGGCGAAGGCGCCCAGCTTCGGCCCCACGGACAGGAACCCGGTGAGCGGCGTGGGTGCTCCCTGGTACGCATCGGGCGTCCAGTAGTGGAAGGGCACGGCCGCGACCTTAAAGGTGGCGCCCACCGTCAGCATGGCGATCGCCACCAATCCCGCCGGGCCGCCGGCCAGCCCCGCCCCGATCTCGGCCACCCGCGTCGTCCCGGTCAGGCCGTAGGTCCAGCTGATGCCGAACAGCAGGATGGCGCTGGCGAACGAGCCCAGCAGGAAGTACTTCAGGCCGCCCTCGTTGCTGAATCGGTCGGTCTTGTGATAGCCGGTCAGCAGGTAGGCCGGCATGACCATCAGCTCCAGGCCCAGGAACATGGTGATCAGGTCCGAGCTGCTGGCCAGCACGAACATGCCGATCAGGCTGAACATCAAGATGGTGTTGAACTCTCCCAGCGGCAGGCGGCGGCTGACCAGGTAGGAAGGGGCGAAGAGGGCGGCTAGGATGCCGATGACCAGCGTGGCGCCCTTGAGGAAGACCGAGAGGTCGTCCACCACGTAGAACCCGGCGAAGACCGTGTCGTTCACGCCCCACACCAGCACGCAGCCGATGCCGGTCAGCGCCATGCCGAAGATGGCCAGCGGGGTGAGGATCCACTTCGCGCGGCGCGGCAGGAACAGGTCCACCGTCATGACCACCAGCGCCGTGGCCGTCAGGATGAGCTCGGGCAGCAGCGTGAACAGGTCGTTGAGCGGGTCGGTCATGCGCTCACCACGGCAGGCCCAGCGACGCAAGGCCGGTCGAGTCCGTGACGCCCTCGATGATGCGCTGAACCGGCTCGGCGATGAGCTCCAGCACGGGGGCGGGGTAGACGCCTAAGGCCACCGTCAGGAAGATCAGCGGGGCCAGCGAGATCCACTCCAGGCGGCTCATGTCGGTTAGCGACGGCCACCAGCGGCGCATCCAGTCGGACGGGACGGTGAAGAACACGCGCTGGAACATCCACAGCATGTAGACCGCGCTGAGGATGACGACCACCATGGCCGCCGCGGCCACCCAGCCGTTGTAGCGGAAGGCCCCCAACACCACCAGGAACTCGCCGACGAACCCCGACAGGCCGGGCAGGCCGATGCTGGCGAAGGTGAAAAGCCCGAAGATGCCCGCGTAGCGCGGCAGGCGGGCGTTGAGGCCGCCCATGTGCGCGATCATGCGGTCGTGGGTGCGTTCGTAGATGACGCCCACCAGCAGGAACAGCGCCCCGGTGGTGATGCCGTGGCTGACCATCTGGAAGACGCTGCCCTGCAGCCCCTGCTCGTTGAACACGAACGCGCCGAGCATGACGAAGCCCATGTGCGAGACCGATGAGTAGGCGATCAGCTTCTTGAGGTCGGGCTGCACCATGCTCACCAGGGCGCCGTAGATGATGGCCACGATGGACAGCGCGATCACGATCGGCGCGAACTCGACCGCTGCATCCGGCAGGAGGGGCAGGCTGAAGCGCAGGAAGCCGTAGCCGCCCAGCTTCAGAAGGACTCCGGCGAGGATGATGGAGCCGGCGGTGGGCGCCTCCACGTGCGCATCGGGCAGCCAGGTGTGCAACGGCCACATCGGCACCTTGATGGCGAAGGCCAGGAAGAAGGCCACGAAGGCCAGCGCCTGTAGGCCGTCGGCGAACGGGTGGCCGCGGAGCGCCTCGTAGGCGAAGGTGAAGGTGCCGGTGTCGTTCCCGTGCGCGATGGCCACCGCCAGGATGGCCACCAGCATCAGCAGTGACCCGACCAGGGTGTAGATCACGAACTTGACCGTGGCGTAGATGCGCCGCGGCCCGCCCCAAATCCCGATCACCAGGTACATCGGGATGAGGCTGATCTCCCAGAAGACGTAGAACAGGAACAGGTCCAGGCTGACGAACACGCCCAGCATGCCGACCATCAGCAGCAGCATGGTGGCGTAGTACTCCTTGACCCGGGCCTGGATGGGGTGCCAGGAGTACAGGATGGCCACCACGCTCAGCACGGTGGTCAGCAGCACCAGGACCACGGACAGGCCGTCCACGCCAAGGCGGTACCCCATGCCGAAGGCCGGGATCCACTCCAGATCCTCGCGGAACTGGAACTCGGCGCCTGCCGGGTCGTACCCGAGCAGTACCAGGCTGAGCGCCAGCGTGGCCAGGGAGGCCACCAGCGCGACCCAGCGGATGGCCCGATGCGCCGTGCCCGGCACGAACAGCATGACCAGCACGCCGACGAGCGGCGTGAAGACGATCAGGGACAGAATCGGCAGGTCGCTCACGCTCATCGCGGGCGCCTCACCGGATCACCAGGTAGGCGAGCAGGACCACCACCATGCCGGTGGCGATGCCCAGCCCGTAGTTCTGGACGCGACCGGTCTGGGTGTGGCGCAGCGCGCCGGCAGCGCGCGTGGCGAGCCAGCCGGCGCCGTTGACGGCGCCGTCGATGACCCTGGCGTCGAACCACCACAGCGCGTTGGAGAAGAGCACGCCAGCGCGGGCGAAGGCCAGTTGGTAGACGTCGTCGACGTAGTACTTGTTCAGGCTGGCGGCGTACATTCCCGGGCCGAGGCCCAGGGGGATGCGGCCGACGAAGCGCTCCGGGGCATCGCGATCGCCGACGTACCAGCGGTAGGCCAGCCAGATGCCGAGCGCGCCGGCGCCGGCGCCGATCAGCAGAAGCAGGCCGCCGATGCCGAGAAGCTCGAAGCCGTGGTGCTCGCCGTGGGCCAGCGCCTCGTCCAGGATGGAGCCGGGCAGGACGCCGGCGTGCACCTCTTCGGCGTGCTCGAACACGGGCTCGAGCCAGCCGTGGATCAGCCCGCCCTCGGGGGGGATGCCAAGGAACAGTCCGGCCAGCACGGTAGGCACGGCCAGGATGACGAGCGGCGCGACCATGGTGCCGGCCGACTCGTGGATGTGGCGCCAGGCCTCTGCGGGCCCACGCCACCTCCCGTGGAAGGCCAGGAAGATCATGCGGAAGGTGTAGAAGGCCGTCATGAACGCCGTCACCACGCCGATGACGTAGAAGACGTAATAGCCACGGTTGAAGGCCTCGGCCAGGATCTCGTCCTTGCTGAAGAAGCCGGCGAAGATTGGGATGCCGGCCAGGGCCAGCGACCCGATGACCATGGTCCAGTACGTCCACCGCATCCGCTCCCGCAGGCCGCCCATGAAGCGGATGTCCTGCTCCCCGGCCGCCCCGTGGATGACGGAGCCGGAGGCCATGAACAGCAGGCCCTTGAAGAACCCGTGGCTGACCAGGTGGAAGACGGCGGCCACCCAGGCCCCGACGCCGAGCGCGAAGAACATGTAGGCGAGCTGGCTGACCGTCGAGTACGCCAGCACCTTCTTGATGTCGTTCTGCGTCAGCGCGATCGCGGCGGCGAAGATGGCGGTGAAGACCCCGATCCCGGCCACCACCCACATGGCGACCGGACTCTCGGCGAAGATCGGGTTCGCCCGCGCGACCATGTAGACCCCCGCGTTGACCATGGTCGCGGCGTGGATGAGCGCGCTGACGGGGGTCGGGCCCTCCATCGCGTCGGGCAGCCAGACGTGGAGCGGGAACTGCGCGGACTTTCCCACGGCGCCGGCGAAGAGGAGGAGCGCGATGACGGTGACCGTGCCCTCGTCGAGCGTCCCGATCCGCTCG
>DATADC010000193.1:0-2635 GCA_036258735.1 Candidatus Limnocylindria bacterium | reverse complement strand
CCGGGGCGGCTCGTCGCGCATCATGAAGGCCCTGGCCAGGGCGAGCACGGCCGCCTCCGGGGAATAACATCAGGGCCCCGGCCAGCTGCTAATCTACTGCTCGTCTGCGGCCTAACGCGCAGAGTTAACCTGCAGGCAGTCGGCTCACTAGGACAGAGGTGTCAACCGCGATGTGGAACCCACCAGGCGCAAAACCCAACGCGTTCCACACCGCGCCCGGCAGCTGCAGCACCACGTTTGGCCGCGCTAGCGGCGCCTGGCCGCCGAGGCGTCGCGGATCGGGCGGAACTCGGAGGTCGGGCGGTAGTTCGGCCAATCCCGCGAGTTCGCCAGCTCCAGCCCGAGGCGATGCAGCGCCGCCGCGTCTTGCGCCATCCCTTCGAGATTCCACGCCGCCGGCTCGTACTCGTCCGCCGGCTGGTGATAGCGGTCGCGCCGATACGCCGCGTCCGCGGCCTCGCCCGCGGCGGTGCCACCGGTCAGCAGATCGACCCCGCTGTCGATGTAGAGCATCGGGACGCCGCGCTTGGCCATAGGGAAGTGGTCGGAGCGGTAGAAGTAGCCCGCCTCCGGATGCGGGTCGCGCGCGATCATTCGCCCACCGGAAGTCAGGATGCGCTCCAGGCGGTCCTCGAGCTCGCTTTGACCATAGCCGACGACGAGCACGTCGCGCGCAGGGCCAGCGGGCGCGAGGGCATCGACATTGAACCCCGCGACGGTGGTCTCCAGCGGATACACGGGATTCGCCGCGTAGTACTCGGAGCCCAGCAAACCCTTCTCCTCCACCGTCCACGCGGCGAAGACGATCGAGCGCTCCGGACGTGGACCGGCGGCGAAAACGCGCGCCAGCTCGATGAGCGCCGCGACTCCCGTCGCGTTGTCCACGGCCCCATTGTAGATGCTGTCGCCCTTCGCATCGGGCGCACCAACCCCGAGGTGGTCCCAGTGGGCGCCGTAGAGGATGGTCTCGTCCGCACGCGTGCGCCCCGGGAGTCGGCCGAGCACGTTTCGGGACCGGATGGCGGCGCGCCGCACCGCGTAGTTCGCCGAGAGGGTGGCCCCGCCAAGCAACACCGGGCGGAAGTCGCGCCTCTGCGCCTGCCGCTTGAGCGTCTCGAAGTCTTGACCGGTAGCCCGAAGCAGATCGACGGCCACGTCACGCTGGATCCAGCCCTCGAGCAGCGGGTGCACCGCGGCCGGGTTCGACCGCACGATGTCGAACATCGTGTTGGTGTTCGAGTTCTTCACCGTGGCCCAGCCGTAGGAGGCGGGCGCGGTCTCGTGCACGATCAGTAGACCGGTCAGCCCCCGGCGCGCGGCCTCCTCGTACTTGTACGTCCACCGGCCATAGTAGGTCATAGCCCTGCCGCCGAAATCCCCCTGCCCCGCCTCGAAGTCGGGATCGTTGATCAGGACGATCCCCACCTTGCCCCGCAGGTCCAGGCCTTTGAAATCATCCCAGTTCCGCTCCGGCGCCCTGACGCCGTAGCCGAGGAACACCAGTGGGGCCTCCTCGATGTTGACGCGATCCACGTTGCGCAGGCTGGCACGCACGGCGATCTGCTCGCCCTGCGTCAGCGGCTGGTGACGGCCTCCGACGGTGAAGCTCAGCTCGGGGCGGCCGACTATGTCATACTGGTTGAGGGGAACCTCCTGATACCAGCTGCCGCTCGGACCTCCCGGCTGAAGCCCGGCGGCGCGGAACTGGTCGGCGATGTAGGCGACGGTCTTCTGCTCGCCGATGGTCGCTGGCCCGCGTCCCAAGAACTGGTCGGAGGCGAGAACGCGGACGTGCTGCGCCAGGCGCGCGGGATCGATCGTCGGCCCGGTCCCGGGGCGTCCACCCTGCGGAACCGCAGGGGCGCAGGCAGCGAGAGCGAGCAAGGGGAGGGCGAGTCCAGGGAGCCTCATGGCAAGTCCTTCTACGAGATCCAAGAGTGACCACGAACACGATCCACGGTGCTGGGGCGCAGCGTCTTCCCGGGCGGCTGAGCGAGGAGCCGCTCCCGGGGTCGGCCTAACGCCAGTTAGACTGCCCGGCCTAATCTTTTTCGGGCCCCATGCAAGACAGCCTAACTTTTCCGGGTGCCCGCAGCAACCAGGCTGCTATGCTGTTGCCAGCAAGCACCTCGTCGAGTCGCCGGCTCCCCGCCACCCCTTGCGCAGCGCGGCACCCGGCGCGGCCTAAACCACGCACTGGCAGCGGGTCACTTCCCTGCTCCGATGCCTGCCGGCTCAGCCGCGGTGCGGCCCGTCGATCGGACTGCGGATGCCCCTCCCGCCGCGGTTCAGGACGTGCGTGTAGATCATGGTGGTGCTCACGTCCCCATGGCCGAGGAGCTCAGGCACGGTGCGAACGTCGTAGCCGTCTTCCAGCAGATGGTTGCGAAGGAGTGTCGAAAGGTATGACAGGTTGCCCGTTTCGCCACGTCGGCCTTGAGCGCGGTTTCCTTCACGGCGCGTTGGACGGCGGATTCGTGCAGATGGCGCCGCCGGCGTTCGCCCTTCCTCTCGTCGCGCTGGGGTACTTGCGCTCGAGCGCCTCGGGGAGTGCCGCCGGCCCTCCGCCCGCCCCGAGCCTCCCGGCGATCCGCCACCGGCTGCTTGCGGCGGCCCTACCGCAGCTCACCTGTCC
>DATADC010000192.1:0-2411 GCA_036258735.1 Candidatus Limnocylindria bacterium | reverse complement strand
CGATCGGCCCGTCCGCGTGCGACCATCCCTCCAGGTGCTGCTCGACGCCGCGCTTCCCATGCCGAGGCCGAGACCACCTCGGTGGCCCACGACCTGGGAGCCACTTCCGAGACCGCATCGAAGGGTGCGCGAAGGCTCGCTTCGTCTCCACACCACACGCACCACACGCACCACACGCACCACACGCGCAGACGCTACCTCGGGATCCCGGGGCCGCTCTGGGACGAGGAGAAGGTGGCGGAGCTCCTGGCGATGTGCGCGTCAACCTGGTGCGCCCGCCACCGCGGCGACCGTGATCCAGGTGGGTGGACGCCGCGGCCATGCACGCGGCCGGCCGGGCCTTCTACCAGGCCGCCAACGGCGTCTGGCTGACCGACCACGTGCCGCGGCTGAACCCCATCGAGCGGGTCTGGCGGCACCTGAAGGACAAGCTCAGCAACCACCGCTGGTGGGCCGACCTCCCCGCCTTGGAGCGCGCCACCGGCGCCCTGCTCGAGGGCCTCCGGGCCGCGTTCCACCGCCCCGGCCGGGGGATCCACCTGGTCCACAACATCTGCATCTGCCACGTCGCTTAGGCCGACACCACCTCGCGCTGCGCGCCGGCCGCGCGCTGCGCCGCCTTCTCGAAGGCGAGGCGGCGGAGCTTGTTCTCGCGCTCGTGGGCGGGGCTAGGGCGCTTGCGCTTGAGGCCCCAGCGGGCCGCGTCGGCGACGCGCGCGTCGGGGTCGTGCTCGGCGACGTGTTGAAGCGCTTCCTTTACGCCGGGATCGAGGATGCGCTGGGAGAGGGACCAGACGGCGCCGCGGCGTTTCTTCCAGCTTTCTTCGGTCTTGGCGCGCAGGATCATGATGTCGAGGGTGTCGACGGGGAGGGGCTCGGGCTTGCAGCGCTGGCAGCCCAGGGCGTGGAGGGCCATGTCGCGGACGTAGGGGACGGGATCGTTGAGGGCCATGTCGCGCAGCTTCTCGACGCAGCCCTCGTCGGCGTGGTGGTCCATGAAGTCGGCGGCGCCGCAGCGGACGCGCGGGTCGGGGTCGGAGAGGCCGGCGATGGCGGCGTCGACGCCGGCCTTGCCGAATGACTCGAGCCGGATCTCGACGGCGGCGCGGACGCGGCGGCTGCGCGAGCCGAGGATCTTGACCAGTGATTCGGGCGAGGTGGGAAGGGAGCGGTCGGTCACCCAGGCGGCGAGCTGCTGCCAGGAGGCGAAGCCGTGCTCGCGAGCGAGGACGAGCTGCGCCTGGGTGAGCTTGAAGGTGGTGCGGTTCTCAGGAGTGACCTGGAAACAGCGGCCGAAGAGCTGGTGGGCTCTCGGATCGCCCTGGTGGAGCTTCTCGAGCAGCTCCTTGGCCTGTCGCTTGAGCTGGTCGAGCGACGGCTTCTCGGGAAGCGGGCGGAAACGGAGGGTGCGGGCCATGCGAAACCACCTTTCTGTGGATGGCCCGTTGACCGCGTGAGGAGGGCCGAAAAGTGGTTGGCGATGCCGATGCGGTTGTGACACCCGGGGCGCCGGCAGGGTCCACGACGTCTGAGCGTGTGGCCTGCCGGCGGTCCCCAGGCGACCAGATGGGCTCAGCCCTTTCCGCGGTCCGGTGGCGCTCTGTGCGCCAAGACCGATCATAGCGCCGCGCCGCCGAAAGCACAAGTGCACGTCGGTGCGGCGCTCCCTCCGCGGCCGGGGCATCCGCTGCGTCATCCCGCGCACGGCCGCCGAGGCACCCGCCCGCGCATTTGACCGGGCGCTCTACCGCGAGCGCAACAAGGTCGAGCGCGCCGTCGGGCGCCGCAAGCAGTGGCGGCGTCGCGCCACCCGCTTCGAGCAGCTCGCCCGCCGCTACGCCGCCATGCTCACCCTCGCCCTCGTCCGCCTCTAGGCCGCCATGCTCACCCTCGCCCTCGTCCGCCTCTAGCTGAGCTACCGATGACCGCGTTGCACACACGCCTTAGGGCAGGATCTCGACGTACCCGTCCGTTCCGTGCACGCGGATCCGCTGCCCATCCCGGATCAGCCGGGTGGCATGCTCCACCCCCACGACGGCCGGCACGCCGTACTCCCGTGCGATCACCGCGCCATGGGTCATCAGGCCCCCCACCTCCGTCACCAGGCCCTTGATCGCGACGAACAGGGGCGTCCAGCTGGGGTCAGTGTAGGCGGTGACCAGGATGTCGCCCGCTTCGAGATCGGCCTCCGCCATGTCCAGGACGACGCGGGCCCGCCCCTCGATGGTCCCGGCGGAAACCGGTAAGCCGACCAGCGTGCCGGCTGGCAAGTCGTCGCGTCGGTACGCCCCGGCGATGACCTCGCCATCCGACGTGAGCACCCGGGGCGGCGTGAGCGCTTGATACGACCTGAACGCGTCCTTGCGCTGGCGGATGAGCTGGTCATGCACCTGGTTCGTGCGCACGACGTC
>DATADC010000191.1:0-2726 GCA_036258735.1 Candidatus Limnocylindria bacterium | reverse complement strand
GGGGATGATGACCTCGTCGCGCAGCTGCGCCTGCTCCTCGTCGTTGAGGTACGCGGCCCGGAACCCGCTGCCCGCGTAGGTGCTCAGCACCCCGTGCTCGAATCGGGAGTCCTCGAAGCTGAGCAGGATCACGAAGCCGTCGTCGTAGCCGGCGCGCCCGATGCCCCATTGGTCGATCAGCGCGGCCGCATCGGCCAGGTTGCCATCTTCGGTGGCGGTCGCGTCCACCCGGACATAGACGACGACCTCCGCCGCGGCTCGGTCCTCGAGGCGGTCGATCTGCTGCTCGAGGGCGCGCTCGACCCGGGCCGACAAGGCGCCGGCCGGGTCGTAGACGGCGGTCCCCTGCTGCGGCTCGTGGAACGCCGGTCGTCCCAGGCCCCCCAGCGCGCCGAGCGCCGGCGGGCCGGCGAGGGCGACCAGCACCACGACGCCGGCCGCGACGAACGCACCCACTCCGCGTAGCACCCGACGAGGATAGGCGTCCCCCGCAGCGATGTGCACTGGCGTCCGGCACGGGTCCTGCACGTCGGCCCCACGGGAGACGAGCGAGGTGCCCCTCGCGCGCTGCGCGACACTCGTCCACCCGGGACCACCCGGACCGGCCGATCCGGCGTGCTGCCTCGCCCCGGAACATGTACGGAGCGCGTCCTGTTGACGAATCGAGCCGTGGCTCTGTGCGCCGCCCTGCTCATCGGGCTGGTCCGGGCCGCCTTGCTCGGCGCCAGCGCCCTTGCCTCGGAGCCGATAGGCCCTACGCCAGCCACGGGGTCACTCGCGCGACCGCTCAGCGCCGAGCCCGAGATGGACGTGCTGTCAGGCGCCGGCGCGGTCCCTCGCGCGCGCACCGTTGGCCCGAAGCCACGGCCCGTGGCGCGGTCGCGGGTCGCTCGCCGCGCGACGCGCGTGCCCGTCGTGGCTGGCACCGGCAGCAACTATCCCGGTACGGCGGGCTTCATCGGCGCCGCGACGGTGGCCCTTCCGTCGGCCATGGGCGGCCGCTACACCGGCGCCGTCCAGGGTCACGTCACGGTCTGCGCCGATCGCTGCGTCAGGCTGCCGGCGGTTGACTGGTGCCAGTGCCACTGGGGAGAGGCAGAGCAGCGCGTGGTGGACCTGTCTTACGCGGCCTGGGAGCTGGTGTCCGATCGGCCGCTGTCCGCCGGCCTGGTCGAGGTGCGCGTCATCCTCCACGACCCGGCTCTGGCAGCCGCGTGGCGGCGGGGCTAGGTGCAGCTCACCGTCACGGAGTCGGGCATCGTCCCGAGCCCCGTGATACGGCCGGTGAACGTGCCGGTGGCGCCCCCCTCGAGCGGCCCGGCGGAGATGGCCTGCACGCGCAGCACGTCGCCCGACTGGTCGAGGGCGCGCAGCTGGCACTTTCCGTAGCCGCCGGCCGTGCCGCGGTTGCTGACTTCGACCGTCACCTCCACGGCTCCGGGCGGGGCCGGGTCGAAGCCGATGACGCGGGCCTCGTACGGACCCACACCGCGCATGGCCAGGCTGCCCCAGATGGCCAGGCCCACGACCCCGGCGATGATGGCCACCACCATCGTGCCGTGGTACTGGCTCGCCGACGGGGTCGCCATGCCGGCGCGGTTGCAGACCTCGCAGATCGACTCGTCGGGGCCGACCTCGCGGCCGCACTTGATGCAGCGGCGCGGCTCGCTCACGGGACGCGGTCGGCGCGCTCGCCGGGATAGGGGTGATCGAACATGGCTCGGGAAAGAGGATACGGGCGAGGCGTCGAACGCGCCCCGCCCGTATCGGCGTCAAGGGACCCTGGCCGTCAGAGGAGGCCGTTGTCCTCCAGGAACCGGGTCGCGACGTCGGCGATGTCCTCGCCGTTGAGGCTGATCTCGACCCCCATCTGGGTCAACGCCTCGGTGGTCAGCGCCTGGGTGACCGGGTCCAGGAGCCCCGCAAGGTCGTCGGGGGCGGCATCGACCAGCTCCTGGGTCAGCAGCGGGACCATGTTCTGCGCCGGCTGAAGGCTCTGGTCGTCCTCGAGCAGCACCAGGTTCATGGACGCGATTTCCGGCTGGGTGGTGCACACCTGCGCGACGTCGATGGCGGCGTCGTTGAGCGCGGTAGCCATGTCGGCGCTGCAGGGCGGCAGCGTCTCCACCTCTAGCTGGCTGATGTCGATGTCGTACACCTCGTTCAGCCCCGGGCCGCAAACGGGGTTGTCGGCGCATCCCTCGGCGAGGCCCCAGACGAGCTGGTCGGCGACCTCGGCGAGGTCGCTCATGGTCGCAAGCTCGTTCTCATCGGCCGTCTCCTGCCGGACGGCGAAGCCGTCCGCATCGGTGCCGGGGGAGTACTCGAAGATGACCCAGCCCCGTTCGGCAAGCGGGTCCTGCATGTTGTCCCAGGCCTCCTGGGGATCTGGCGATAGCTCCTCGATTCCGAGCCCCTGGCCGGCAAGCCCGCCGAGGTACTCCGACACGAGGTTGACCTCGCCGGCGTCGAGCGCGGCGTGCACCGCCGGTCGCTCGCCGATCTCGAGGTGGCGCTCCACGGTGTAGCCGTTGGCCTCGAGCACCTGGGCGTACATCTCGGCGACGACGGCCGCCTCCCAGAAGGCCGCCGATCCGACGCTGACGGTGGGTCGGCTGGCTGCCTGGCTCGCGCCAGCCGATGTCTCGCCCCCACCCGGCGTGCATGCGCTCGCGATGAGCGCCAGCAACACCGCCCCGAGGGCGAGCGTGCGGCGTTTCCGCATT
>DATADC010000190.1:0-9008 GCA_036258735.1 Candidatus Limnocylindria bacterium | reverse complement strand
GGCCGACCAGCGCGAGCAGCGCGGTGGCCCGGTGGCGCGCGTCGCGCCGCCGCGCGCCGTAGCGCAGCGGCAGCATCACGTTCTCGAGGGCGTTGAGCGTCGGGATCAGGTTGAACTCCTGGAAGACGAACCCGACCTTGCGCTGCCGGACGGCTGCCAGCTCGCGATCCGAGGCGCCGGCCACGTCGCGACCGTCGACCCATAGCCGGCCCGACGTGGGCCGCAGCAGGCAGCCGAGCAGGTCGAGTAGCGTGGTCTTGCCGCTGCCCGAGCGGCCCATCACCGCCATGAACTCCCCGGCGGCGACGTCCAGGCTGATGCCGTCCACCGCGCGCACCTCCGACGCCCCGCGCCGATAGACCTTGACCAGGTCACGTGCGCTCAGGATCGGCCGCGGCTCGGTCACGTGCTCCTCAGCGCCTGCACCGGGTCCAGCCGGGCCGCGCGGAAGGCGGGATAGATGCCGGCCAGCGCCCCGAGGACGGTCGCGAAGGCGAGAGAGCGCAGCAGTAGCGCCGGCGTGACCAGGAAGACCGACGTGCCGCTGCCCGCCGTCTGGGCGTTGAGCACGGTCACCAGCAGCCAACCGGCGGCCAGGCCCACCACGCCGCCGATCGCTCCGAGCAGCGTTGCCTCGGTGATGAACTCGACCAGGATGGCGCCGGTACGCGCCCCCACCGCCTTCTTGACGCCGATCTCGCGCACGCGCTCGCTGACCGTCATGACCATGGTGTTGATGACCGATAGGCCGCCGACGATGACGGCGATCACGCTGGCTCCGACGATGATCAGGTTGAAGACCACGCTGGCCTGGCCGATCTGGTCGGCCACCTGTTCGGGCGTCACGGTCCGCACGCCGTCGACCTCCCGCTCGATGGCGGCGGCCACCGCATCGGCCTCGGACAGGTCCGCAGGGAAGACCTCGATCTGGGTCGCCAACTCATCGGTCCGGAACTCGAAGCCCAGCGGCACGCTCTCGACGTAGATCTCCTGCGCGTCGCGGAGGGGGACGTAGGCGATCTTGTCGGGGAAGGTCAGCGTGCGCTCCAGCACGCCCACCACCGCGAACCGGTGGCCGCGGACCTCGAACTCGTCCCCCACCCTGGCGCCGTAGCGCTCGGCCAGGTCGGCGCCGATGACCGCCACTCCCCGCTCGTCCGCCTCCAGCAGTCGCCCTGCGTCGACGCGCAGCGCCACGCGTGGGTCGTACCAGGTCTCCGGCTCGATGCCGGTGAGCAGCTCGGGGATGTCGAACCCACCGATCTCCTCGGGGTCGAGCAGGGTCTGGAGCACCGGGGTGGCGCGCTCCACGCCGGCGATGCCCTCGATGCGCTCGACCAGGTCGCGGGTGATGGGCCGCGCACTGGCCTGGAAGCCCGAGGCCGCGCCCGCGTCGAATACGAACAGGCGCGTGCGGAAGTACTCGTCGCCGCCGTCGACGAGGACGTTGAGCTTCTCGGCCAGCGCGCCCATCACCGTCAGCGCGAAGACGCCGATGACGATGCCCAGGATGGTCAGGCCGGTGCGCAGCTTGCGTCGGAAGATGTTGCGGATCGCTTCGCTCATGGACCGATGGAGATGCTAGCCGCGCGTGGGCGAGCCTGCGCAGGCCCCAGCCGATCGACCGAGCCGCCGCGTCGCACCTGCGTGAATACCCAATCGTTAGGTAGTGGTTAGCATCGACCACCGTGACCGAGGAGCGACTGGTCGACAGCGAGCGTCCGTGGACCGGGCGCCTCATCGGCGTGCGGGTGGACCGGGTGGCGCTGGCGTCCGGCCGCGAGGCCACCCGGGAGGTGGTCGAGCACCCCGGCGCGGTGGGCATCCTGGCCTGGGACGGCGCGCGGATGGTGCTCGTCCGCCAGTGGCGGCATGCGGTCGGCGCCGCCATGCTGGAGATCCCAGCCGGCACCCTAGACGCGGGGGAGGAGCCGCTGGCCACGGCGCGCCGTGAGCTGGCCGAGGAATGCCGCCTGGCGGCGGTCAGCTGGGTGCCCGGTCCGTCGTTCTACACCGCACCCGGCTTCTGCACCGAGCGCCTGACCCTGTTCCTGGCCAGTGACCTGACGGAGGCGGACGTCGAGGCGCCCGACGACGAGGACCTCGAGCTGGTATGGGTCACGCTGGGCCAGGCGCTGGCGGCCGTGGACGACGGCACCATCCAGGACGCCAAGTCGACCGCCGGCATCCTGTGGCTAGCTCGGCGCCAGGAGGCCGGTCGAGGCTAGGCACGCCGCTTGCGATCGGCTGGCGGCCGATGAGCACCAAGCCGTCAACCGTGCCGGACGCTGTCGAATCGGCGCAGGAGGCCGGCCTGCGCTACGTCAGCGACTCGACGCCCGGCATCCGCCGGCGGCGTGCCGGCCGGGGCTTCACGTACCTCGCGCCAGACGGCAGCCGCATCACCAACGAGCGTACCTTGGAGCGCATCAAGCGCCTCGCCATCCCGCCGGCGTGGACCGACGTCTGGATCTGCCCGTCGCCGAACGGCCACCTGCAGGCAACCGGCCGCGACGCGCGTGGCCGTAAGCAGTACCGGTACCACGCCGACTGGCGGAAGGCGCGGGACGAGGTCAAGTACGAGCGCATCGTCGAGTTCGGGCAGGCGCTGCCGCGCATCCGCGGGCGCGTCGAGCAGGACCTCTCGCTGCCCGGAATGCCGCGCGAGCGGGTCCTGGCCGCGGTGGTGCGCCTGCTCGAAAAGACCCGGATGCGGGTTGGAAACGAGGAGTACGCCCGCGACAACCGATCCTTCGGGCTGACCACCCTGCGCCATCGTCACGCGCAGGTGGGCTCGAGCCGAATCCGGTTTCGCTTCCGTGGCAAGGGTGGCCGGGAGATGGAGGTGGAGCTGTCGGACCGCCGCCTGGCGCGCATCGTGGCTCGGTGCCAGGAGCTTCCGGGCCAGCAGCTGTTCACCTACCTCGGCGACGATGGCCAGCCGCGCACCGTGGATTCGGCCGACGTCAACGACTACCTGCGCGAGATCTCCGGCCGCGACTTCACGGCCAAGGACTTCCGTACCTGGTCCGGCACCGTGCTGGCGGCGTGGGCGCTCAGCGAGCTGCGCGAGTTCGACACCCAGGCCCAGGCCAAGCGCAACGTCGTGCGCGCCGTCGAGGCGGTCGCGGAGCGGCTCGGCAACACGCCGGCCGTCTCGCGCAGCTCGTACGTCGATCCACGGGTAATCGACGCCTACCTCGACGGCGACGTGGTGCGTGCGGCGCGCCGGGAAGCAGAGGAGGAGCTCACCGAGTCACTCGGCGAGCTGTCGCCGCGCGAGGCCGCCGTGCTGGCGCTCTTGCGCCGGCGCCTGGCGGACGAGGAGTCGAAGGCCGTCGGCTGACCCGCGCGTCAGGCCGCGTGCAGGAAGCGGCGCAGGGCTCGCTGGTAGTCCTCGTTGTCGGGCTTGAGGAACACCGCCATGCGCAGGTGCTGCTCGGCGCTGCGGGCGTCGCCCAGCCGGGCGCGGGACAGGCCAAGCCCGAAGTGCGCGTAGTGGTCGAGCGGGTAGTCGTCCACGATCTCCTGGAAGCGGTCCGCCGCCTCGGCGTGGGCGCCCTGGTTGAAGTAGGCACGCCCCAGCGCCTCAAGGATTGAGGCCTTGCCCGGCTCCAGCGCGAGGCAGCGCTCCAGGACCACCGCCGCCGCGCCCGGATGGTGCTCGGCCAGCAACCGCGACCCGCGGCGGAACAGCTCGTAGGCACCCTCCCGCTCGTCGCCGGCGCCCGTGCCGGCCACCGCCTCGGGATCGTTGCCTTCGCGCTGGCTCATCGGTCGAGGTCCACCCGCCGCAGGCGGGGGTTGTGAGTGCGGCCGGGAATGCGGCCGCGCTTGGCGATCGGCCGGCCGTCGATCTCCTTGAGGTCGCCGGTGAAGTCGATCGGGGATGCGTCACTGATGGCCGACCCCACCGCGAAGGAGTCCACCGGCGCGCCGGACTCCTTGAAGTGGCCGATGCGCTCCCCGTCCAGCCCGCCCGACACCACGATCTTCACGTGGGAGTGCCCTGCAAGATCGAGGCGAGCGCGCACCTCCTTGACCAGGTCGGCCGTCACGCGGCCTCGCTCGGCCGGCGTGTCGAGGCGCACCGCCCAGAGCCGCTCCCCGAGCGCGTCGGCCACCCGCAGGGCCTCCTCGGCCTCGTCCTTGAAGGTGTCCACCAGCGCGATGCGCGGCACCTCCGGATCGATGTGGCGGTCGAACGCCTCGAGCGCTCGGACGGTGTCGCCGAAGATCAAGATCAGCGCGTGCGGCATGGTCCCGGTCGGCGCCAGTCCCGCAAGCCGCGCGCCCGCTGGCGTCGAGGCTCCTATGCAGCCGCCGACCACGCTGGCGTAGTCCATCTGGTCCGCCACCGAGGGATGGACGTGACGCGCCCCGAATCCGATCACCGGGATGGGGTCGGCGGCGTCCACGATCCGTCGCGCGGCCGTCGCCCAGCCGGTGCACTGCGCCAGGATCCCGAGCAGCGCTGTCTCGTACAGGCCGAAGGCCGAGTAGCGAGCGGTGATCCGCATCACCACCTCTTTGCGGCCGACCGGGTCGCCATCGGAAAGCGACTCGACCACGGGCTCGGAGTCGCTAGCACCGCCGGACAGGACCTCGCGCAGGTAGGCGTGCGCCTCCTCGGCCCCGCATAGGATGGCGTCCTGGCTGGGAAAGATCTCCATGCTGACCACCGGGTCGATGCGTTCCGCGGCCAGGATGCGCCGGGTGCGCTCGAAATAGACGTCGGCGGTCTCGCCGGAGAGCACGTCGGCCGCCGGCTGGAATCGTGGTCGAGCCGGGCCAACCTGGGTCATGGCGCAGCAGTGTACCGGGCGGCCGCCGCGTCGGATCCTCTTCGCCTGGTCAGGAAGTAGGCAAGCGCGAGCAGCATGAGGACCAGCACGACCGCCGCAGCAACGCGCGCGATGCCCTGGGCCCGCGCGTTCTCCATGGCGGACAGCGCCGCCTGCGAGGCGTCCGCCGCGCCGCGCAGGTCGCCCTCGGCGAACATCGCGTTGGCCTGGGCCAGCAGCTGGTCCGGCTCGGGACCGCCGACCAGCCCCACGCGCTCGAGCAGGTCGCGCTGCGCCGTGGCGCGCTCCAGCGCCGTTCCGTACGTCTCGACGACGGCAGCCTGGGCGTCCAGCTCCTGCCGAGCGGCCGCGTCGCCGCCGTTGGTTCGGTATCGATCGCGCAGGCGATCGGGCAGCGCCAGGCCGACCTGCCGGGCATCCTGCGCGAGCGCATGGCGATCGGCCAGCCACTCCATGGACTCGGCGATCCGCTGGCGTGCGGCGACGAAGCGCCACGCCTCCATCTCGACCCTGACCGGCTCGGGCACGCCCCAGGTCCCTGCCGCTGCCAGCAGCGCCTGGTAGTCGCGGCGCGCGGCCGACCGCTGCGCCAGCACCTCGGTGGCCGCCTCGTCCAGTACCCACTCCCCGAAGATGCGGGCGAGGTCGGCGCCGGACACCGCCTCCAGCTGGTCGAGCAGGGCGGGTGAGTCCACCGGCCGCTCGGGGCCGGTGGCCGCGGTCGGCGGGGCGTCGCCGGCCGGCGTCGGGTCGTAGGGACCGATGCCCGCTGCGATCCGTCCCCACGCCTCACGCAACCCGGCCGCACCCACCCGGTCGGCGAGCTCCTCCGCCACTGCCCAGGCCGCGGCGTAGGCGAACGCGTCCTGCGCCGCGCTCGACTCGCCGGCGCCCCAGCTGACCAGCGGGAAGCGCTGCTCGTCGAGGGCCTCGCGGCGACGGACCGGGTCGTATGGCGCCGCCACGTCCAGCTGCCGCGCCACCTGTGCCGCGGCCCACGAGGCGAATCCTTCGGCGATCCAGCGATCGGCCACCAGCTCCTCCGAGAGCCAGACGTGCGCGGCCTGGTGCAGCAGCGTGAACGCCGGCGCGTCGTGGGCGGCGAGCAACGCCGGACCGCCGGCCTGCGCCTCTCCCAGCCCCGCGCCGGCGCTGGCGACGGTCTCCTCCACGACCAGCGGCCCGCCCTCCGGATACGGGATCCCAAACTCGCGTTCCAGCAGCGGCAGCGCATCGGCCAGTAGGTCGAGGCTGCGCCGGCCCCAGGCTCGGTCGTCCGGCCAGGCGCGGACCTGGAGGGCGACGGTGCCGCTCTCCAGTGGCACGTCCCGGGTCAGGGTCTCGTGGCTCGCCGGGCCGACGGCCAGCACCTGGGCCAGCCAGCGCGCGGGATCGTCCACGCGGCCGCTCGTCAGGCGCCAGCCGGTCGCGGTGCGTTCCGCGGCAAGCGGGTCGCCGTCGACGCTGACGTCGTAGACGCCGGGCATGTCCACCTGCACCGAGCCCCTCGTTCCGAAGCTCCACACGCCGAACGAGGCGATCGATCGGCCGACGCGGACGCCGGGCGCCCCGTCTGGGATCCGGTAGGTGAGCACGAAGCGGGTCCGCTCGCGGAAGCGGACGCCGTCTCGCGGGACGACCGAGACGCGCACCAGGCCGCGTCTTCGTATCTCGTTCACGCGCAGCCGGCCGCGCGCGTCGCGGGCCTCGATCCGCCTCGCCCCGGCGTGAATGGCAACGTCGATGATCTCGAACACGCTGAAGCGGCCGGGCGGGTTCGGAGTGGTGTTGCGGAACTCGACGCGGACCGTCACGAGCACGCGACCGCGACCGGGCTGGACCTCGTACTCAGCCTGCGTGCGCATGGCGTATTCGGCGGCCTCGGCGCGCGGCGGCAGGGCCACCAGCCCCATCCCCAGCGCCACGGCGAGCAGCGCGGCGCGGACGGCGCGGCTGCTCACCTGGCGCTCCCCAGCAGACGAGACAGCAGGCCGCGGCGCGGCGGGCGCGGCGGCGGTGGCTCCCAGGCCGGCATCTCGGCCTCCACCTCGGCGCGGTAGGCAGCCAGCAGCGCCGCGTTGCGGCCCGTGCGTCCGCTCCAATCGGGCAGGTTGCCGTGGTCCGCGACGGCCGGTGCCGTCTCCTCGAGCAGGCGATCGGCAACGATCGCCAGGCGGGTCAGGCCGCGGCCGAGCTCCTCGCGAGTCACCGCGGCGGGCGGGATCTCGCTCATCAGCAACGGGCGATCGTCATCGGTCATGGCGAACTTCACGAAGGGGTAGTCGAAGCCGGCGCGCAGCATGCGCAGGTAGGTGCGCTTAGGAATCTCCATCGCCTCGGGGCCATAGTATGCCCACAGCGAGAGGCCGAGCCCGGCCACCCAGGCCACCGTCACGCGCAGGTCGAAGCGCCGCTCGCCGTCCACCAGCACGTCGCGGCTGACCGCCCCGTCGACACCTGGCTCCCCTGCGCCGATGGCGTCCACACCCAACTCTGCGAGCCAGCGGTCGAGCGGCGGCGCGTCTCGCGGCCCCATGGCCGCCCCCTCAACCGGCAGGGCTGACCGTCTCGCCCGAGCGGATGACCCGACGGCGCCCGAAGTCGGCGGCCGTCACGCCGGGGTCGATCCGGCAGTTGCGTCCGATTCGCAGGCGGGCAGGCACGGTCGCCCGCTTGCCGACCAGCGTGATGCCGGCGTACAAGCGCTCCGGCTCGTCGCGGTTGGGGCGCGTGGCGCTGCCCTCGCCCACCACGCTCCCGGCGCCGATGACGCAGTCCTTGTCGACGATGGCTCGGTCCAGGACTGCGCCCTCGCCGACGCTGGTGTCGAACATCACGATCGAGTCGCGCACCCGCGCGCCGGGCCCGATCAGCACGCCGGGCGACAGGATGCTGTGCTCGACCTGGCCCTCGACCACGCAGCCGTGGCTCACCATGCTACGGCGCACCGCCGCCCCGGGGCCGAGCCGCGCGGGCGGGCGTTCCTCGCTGCGCGTGTAGATCAGCCAGCCCAGGTCGTTGAGCTCGATGCCGCGGCTATCGGACAGCAGGTCCAGGCTGGTGCGCCAGTAGGCCTCGACGGTGCCGACGTCCTGCCAGTAGCCGCGGAAGTCGTAGGCGAACACCCGCCGGCCGGACGTGACCATCCACGGCAGCAGGTCCCGCCCGAAGTCGACACGCTCGGGCGCCAGCACCTCGCGCAGGACCGACCAGGTGAAAACGTAGACGCCCATGCTGACGAGGTTGCTGACCGGCTGCGTCGGCTTCTCGACGAAGGCGGTCACCCGCCCGTCGGCCTCTACCTCGAGGATGCCGAACCGATGCGCCTCCTCCAGCGGCACGGTGCGCACCGCGCAGGTCACCTCCGCCGCCCGGGACCGATGCAGCTCGATGAACGGCCGGTAGTCCATCTTGTAGACGTGGTCGCCGGCCAGCACCAGCACCAGCTCGGGGTCCCGGTCGGCGATGAAGTCGGCGTTCTGGAGCACCGCGTCCGCGGTGCCTCGGTACCAGTCGCGCGCGCGGCCGCGCCCGAGATAGGGCTGGAGCAGCGTCACGCCGCCGTGCGTGCGGTCCAGGTCCCACGGCCGTCCGACCCCGATGTGGTCCATCAGCGAGCGCGGCGCGTACTGGGTCAGCACCGCGACGTCGGTGAGGCCGGAGTTGACGGCGTTCGAGAGGGCGAAGTCGATGATGCGGTACTTGCCGCCGAACGGGACGCCCGGCTTGGCGCGCACCTGCGACAGGATGGAGAGGCGCTCGCCCTCACCCCCCGCCAGGATCAGCGTCAGGACGCCGGTGGACACGCGCCCGATTGTCCCACGCGCCGTCGTCGGATCGCCGTCGCCGCAGGAAGGCCCGCGCCACCAGCGGCAGCACTGACAGGACGGTCGTCACGCCGAGCAGCGGCGAGACTATGCCCATGCTGGCGATGCCGCCCTCGTCCGCGGCGCGCCCGTCATCGTCGTTGTCGCAGCTCCGGCCGGGGCAGCGCGTCTGCGCCGGCGTGGCCTCGGGCGTGCGGGGCTGCGGGCCCCCGCCTCCGCCCTCGTCCGTCGGCGGTGCCGAGGGGGGTGGCGCGACCGGCGCGGGAGCCTGGAAGAAGGTGAACGTGCCGCAGATCGAGCCGAACCCGGTGTTGGCCGGCAACGGCGCGATGCGGAGCCGATAGCCCGGGTTCTCCTTGAGCTTGGTGGCATCCCC
>DATADC010000189.1:0-5897 GCA_036258735.1 Candidatus Limnocylindria bacterium | reverse complement strand
GGCGGCGCGTACGACGCTTGAGATTCATGGAGGCACTTCCTCGCTCGGGCTCGCATTTATCCGGTCCCCCCGGAAGGGCACATCGCTGCCGGATGCGAGCGCCG
Organism: Candidatus Limnocylindria bacterium; assembly: GCA_036258735.1. Taxonomy (GTDB): domain Bacteria; phylum Chloroflexota; class Limnocylindria; order QHBO01; family QHBO01; genus JAPSGM01. The sequence goes on along the minus strand of DATADC010000189.1, from coordinate 5,793 downwards.
GCGGCGAAAGCGCCCCAGTCTATCGCGGAACGCTGGTCTTGACTAGTACTTTCTCGCTATACCGAACCGCACCGGATTCCACCGCTCGACATCGGGTCGCACCCCGGAGGCTAGTCCGATGTGCAGGCGCCGGCTGTCCCGGTCCCGACAGGATCCGTGCCGATCCCGCGACGGAGCATGGGTCGCCTGCACGGCGTCGGGTACGCCGCGCGACAGGCAACGGCGCACGCGCCGGCTCTGTTTCATCGAGGCGGTGTGGGGCCGGGCGCGTCGGCGAGGCTGGCGGCCAGGCGCTCCCGCACGACGTCATCGGCGGCCTCACGGCTGAGGCGGTCCTCCGTGACGGCCGCCAGGAAGGCGTCGCGGTGCAGCGCCAGCAGCGCGACGTCGTCTTCGGCGGTGACCGTCGCGGTGCGGGGCACGTCGTTCAACAGCGCGATCTCGCCGAACCAGGCGCCGGCGCCCTGCCGGTGCAGTGTCCGGCCGCCGCGGGTGATCACGATAGTGCCCTCAGCCACGACGTAGAACCACTCCCCCGCCTCGCCCTCGGTCACCACCGCGCTGCCCGCCGCGTAGCGGCATGGCTCAAGCGCCTGCGCCACGTCCTCGAGCACGGTCATGGGGAGCTGGCGGAACATCGGCACGCCTCGCAGCAGCGCGAGCTCCCGGGCCGGAATGACCGCCCGCTCGTCGGCGGTCCGCAACCAGCTCCAGGCCGCCAGGCCGGCCAGTGGCAGGATGAGCCCCGTGGCGATCAGCGCACCCGTTGGCCCGGCCACGGCCACCAGGACCGGCGCCAGCCCGGCGCCCGCCCCGACGGTCAGCATCACGATGGCCTCCAGCATGCCGAAGATGCGGCCCCGTGCGGCATTCGGCACCAGGCGCTGGAGCAGGGTGAAGCCCGCGATGTCGAGCGTGGCATTTCCGGCGCCCAGCACCGCAAGCGCGCCGAAGGCGACGGGCGCCAGCGGAACGAGGCCGATGACGAGGATCGGCAGGCCCCACAGGAAGAGGCCGAGCAGGAACGGTGGAGCCATCCGGGCGCGGCCGACCAGCGCCATCGCGAACAGCGCCCCCGCAAGCCCCCCGGCACCGATGGCAGCGCTCAGGAATCCCACGCCCTCCTCCCCCAGGCGCAGCACCTCGATGGCGACGACCACCAGCAGCACGCTGAGCAGTCCGCGCACGAGGGTCTGCATCCCGAACAGGCCGAGGATCAGGCCCGCGTGGGGGTGATGTCGGACAACACGGAGGCCGCCGAGCATCATCTCGCGCGGCCCGGGGCGGGCCACAGGTCGGCCCGCCGCCGCCGGTGGACGTATGCGCAGCACCGCCGCAGCCGCCAGCCCGAAGGTTGCAGCCGGCACCGCGAAGGTGGACCAGGTTGCCCCGGTCGCAACGAGCAGGCCACCAAGTACGGGCCCCAGCAGGATCCCGCCGCCCTCCACGATGCTGCTGGCGACGTTGGCCGCCACCAGGTCGTCCGGAGAGCGCGCGAGGCTTGGCATGAGGGCCATGTGGCTGGGCCGGTTCAGCACGGCCAGCAAGCCCTCGAGTACGGCGATGCCAAGCACGATGGCCGGGGGCCCGTCGGCCAGCGCGACGGCTGCGGCCGCGGCGATCAGCCCGCCGCGCGCGGTGTGGACGGCCACGAGCAGCCGATGGCGTGGCCACCGGTCGGCGAGCACCGTGACTGCCGGCGCCAGCACGGCGGCCGGCAACGTGCGGACCAGTCCCAGGACGCCGACCATCGCCACGCCACCGGCGGCATACGCGTACACGGCCAGCGAGACCAGCCACGTCCACTCCGCAGTGAGACCCAGCATCCAGGCCGCCTCGGCGCGGCGGATCTCGGGGCTCGCAGCGACCCGTCGGAGCGCCCAGGCCGCCGCGGAGAGCCGATCCGGCATCCGCCGATGCTAGGCCGCGCCGCGCCATCGGTCCATGCCTAGACTGTCGGTGATGGCCGCCAACCACGACCCCGGGCCCGACCTCGCTGCCGAGCGCGGCGAACGGCACGCCGACGCTCCTCGGCGACCGCTGAAGGTCGACGGCGGGACCGTCCGCATCGGCACGGCCTCCTGGACCGATCCCACCATGACAGCGCCCGGCGTCTTCTACCCGCCGGATGCCACCACCGCGGAGGATCGGCTGCGGTTCTACGCCGACCAGTTCCCGATCGTGGAGGTGGATGCCACGTACTACGCCCTGCCCTCGCGCCGCATGGGTGAGGCCTGGCTGGAGCGCACGCCGCCGGACTTCACCTTCGACATCAAGGCCCACGCCCTGATGACGGGCCAGCCTTCGGAGGTCAAGCGCCTGCCCAAGGAGATCCGCGAGGAGCTGCCTGTCGAGCTGCTCGACAAGAAGCGCATCTACGGCAAGGACCTTCCGGCTGAGCTCTACGACGCCATCTGGGACCAGTTCCTGGACGCGCTGAAGCCGCTGCACTCCGCCGGGAAGCTGGGAGCGGTGTTTCTCCAGTACCCGCGCTGGTTCTTCCCGTCGAACGAGTCACGGGACGCGATCGTGGAAGCGCGCGAGCGGCTGCGCGACGTCGGCATGGCGGTGGAGTTCCGCAACGGCACGTGGTTCAACGAGAAGAACGCGGACCGCACGTTGCGCTTCCTCGAGAAATACGAGATCCCGTTCGTGATGGTCGACGAGCCGCAGACCGGGTCCTCACTGCCGCCGATTTACGCGGTCACCTCGCCTGGGTTGGCCGTGATCCGTTTCCATGGCCGGCGCGTCGAGACCTGGGAGGCCAAGGGCATCCCCGTCGTCGAGCGCTTCCGCTACCTGTACGACGACGAGGAGCTCGGCGAGTGGGCGCCGCGCGTGCGCGAGGCTGCGGCCGCCGCGCGCGACGTCCATGTGCTCATGAACAACTGCTACGCCAACTACGGCACGACCAACGCCCGCGAGCTGGCCGCCATGCTCCAGTCCGCCGCGTGAGGCGCCGCGGGCGGCGGCGTCGTCCTGCCCGCGGGTGCGTTGATTCCACTGGGTGCATCAGATCGCGCCCTTGGGCGCCGTCTCGCGGGGTTGGATTCCACTGGGTGCATCAGATCGCGCAGTGGAGCCCGGATCCGCTTCATTTGAACCACCCAGCTGCATCGGCTGCGGAAGGCGCGACCTCAGCCGATGACCGTCGTCAAGAGCCGGCCGATGAGCCAGACGGTTCCCACCGCCAACAGCACCATGCCGAGCAGGATGGCGCCGAAGAAGGCCCACTGGCTGGTGGTCGGCGCATACGGATTGGCCGAGTAGCGACGAAACAGCCCGACGTTGCGGGCGTTGGCCTTGAACCACAGGTCGAAGGCGTCGCCGATCAACGGGATTGAGCCGATCACGAAGTCGACCGCCAGGTTGGCGAGCATGCGCGCCAGCACCACCCGGGGAAGCCCGAGCTGCGCCGCGCGGGCGACGACCAGGATCCCCAGGCCGCCGGAGATGATGTCTCCCAGGCCGGGCACCAGCCCGATCAAGGCGTCGATCCCTATGCGGCGCCCGGTTCCGGGAATGGGGATGCTGTTGTCCAGCAACCACGCCAGCGCCTCCATGTCCGCAGGCGAGGCGGTTCGGCTGGCGGGCGGCGGGCCGTATCGATACATGGCGAGCAACCCGGACACCAAGTGGCGTGCCACTGCGTTGGCCCGATACTTGCGGCCGCCCGCGACGCAACCATGACCATCCGACGCAGGGCTCGCCTCGACCCTGGGCAGGTGCGTGACCTTCGAGGCGCCGGCGGCGTGGCGCTCGGCGGTGGGATCGGCGGCATCATCCTGATCGCCGTGGTCATGCTGCTGGGCGGCGACCCCTCGCAGCTGCCGCTCGATGCGCTGAGCGGGCAGCGAGCCGGCACCGAACAGGCCAACGACCTTTCGGACGAATGCCAAACAGGCGCCGATGCCGCCGAGGACAAGGCCTGCCGCATCGTCGCCTACGTCAACAGCATCCAGGAGTACTGGAGCGAGGAGATGGGCGGCGAGTACCAGGAGGCGGTCACCACGTTTTTCACCGGGAGCGTCCAGACCGCCTGCGGCAATGCGACCAGTCAGGTGGGACCGTTCTACTGCCCGCAGGACCAGGGCGTGTACATCGACCTCGGCTTCTTCGACGTGCTGGAGCAGCAGCTGGGGGCGGAGGGTGGCGACTTCGCCGAGGCATACGTCATCGCCCACGAGTACGGACACCACGTCCAGAACCTGACCGGCGTGCTGACCGCCGGCGGCGGTGGCCAGGGCGCCGAATCGCGCGCCGTGCGTACCGAGCTGCAGGCCGACTGCTACGCCGGGGTCTGGGGCGCCAACGCCGTGGAGACCGGCTTCTTGGAGCCGATCACCGACGAACAGATCGCGCAGGCCATGGACACTGCCGAGTCCATCGGCGACGACCGGATCCAGCAGAAGACCCAGGGCCAGGTCAACCCCGAGACGTGGACCCATGGCTCCTCGGAGCAGCGCCAGGAGTGGTTCCGCACCGGCCTGCAGCGCGGCGACCCGGCGTCGTGCGACACCTTCGAGGCCGATCTAGACGCTTGACGCCGCACCGATAGTTCGGGCGTGGGACGTTCCGGACACGTCACCGCCGCGGGCGCGGTGCTCATCGTGCTCGGCTCCCTGTGGACCGCGGTGGGCGTGGTGATCCTCGCGGGCGCGTCGCTGGCGAGCGACCCGTCGGCGCTGCCCGACTTCGCCGACGGCGTTGGAACGGCGGCGCCGGCAAGCCTTGCGCTCGTGGGTGTGCCCATCCTCGCCTCCGGCCTAGCCCAGGTCGGCACCGGCTTTGCCCTCCAACGCAGCCGGAGGCCATGGCCGGTTCGAATCGGGATGGTGCTCGCGCTCGTGTCCTGCGCCGCCCTGGGAGCGTTGGTCTTCACCGGCATGCAGGGCGGGCGACCGCTGGCCATCCTGCTGCCGTTGGTGGCCGCGTACCTCTACGCGGCGTGGGTACTCGGCATGTACGGCGGGGGCCAGGCGCCGGCGCCTTAGGGCGGCGGGCCGACCCGATCGTCAGCACAAGAACGAACCGGGCCGCACGCCGGCGGCCCGGTTCGTATCGGTTCTGGGTGGGTTCGCCTTCGCCTAGACGGATCGGCGGTCGTGGCGGAACTCGGCGCTGGGCCGCTCGTAGCCCTGACGCCAATGCGAGTGATCCGTCCCATAGGTCGGCGCCGTCCAGTAGGTCGGCACGCCCCAGGCCGTGGTGACCGTCTGCTCGTAGGTGCGGTCGTACTCGGCCAGCGGGTCGAACTCCGGCGCGTTCTCCAGCGCGTCCTTGTCGACCGGCAGGTAAAGGTCCTCGCCGCTCCATTGCAGCAGCTCGAACGGGACCAGCACCGTCTTGGCGCCGATGCCCAGGAACCCGCCGACGTCCACCGTGCAGTATCGGACGGTGTGCTCGTCGTAGTCGACGTAGACGTCGCTCACCGTTCCGATGCTCTCGTCGTTCATGCCGATAACGTTGCGGCCCTCGATGTCGCTCACCCGGAGCAGGCTCCAGGTGGCCGACGAGGGCGCAGTCATGGTGGCTCCGGTTCCCCGCGTTGTGTCGTGCGTCATGGCTGTCAGAACCCCCTGATGTTGCGTTGCTTGCGTACACCGCACAGGGCTGCACACGGCGTGCCGTCTGGCCCACAATTTGCCGACCGTGCCGACCCTGCCGCTGGCCGACAAGCTCCTGTACGCCACCGCCGGCATCGGCAACAACGCGCTGTTCTGGGCGCAGAGCCTGTGGGTCATCTACTTCTATTCGGGCGGGGGTGACCTGCCGGAGCGCGTGCCCATCGGC
>DATADC010000188.1:0-8698 GCA_036258735.1 Candidatus Limnocylindria bacterium | reverse complement strand
CGACATTTCGCCGGCCGAGCTCGAGGCACGCGCCGAGGAGGCATACGACCATGTGCGCGGCGAGATGGCGCGCATCGCCCACGCGCTGTGGCCGGCGTGGATCGGCGACGAGCCGACGCCGGCGGACGACAACGTGGTCATCCGTCGCGTCCTGGACGCCATCGCCGCCGAGCACCCGCCGGCCGAGGCCCTCCTCGACTTCTGCCGCCAGGAAAACCAGCGCATCGAGGCTTTCGTGCGGGAGCGCGACCTCATCGGCCTACCCGATGACCCGCTCCAGATCGTCTGGACCCCCGAGTTCCTGCGCGCATTCGGCGGCGCGATGCTCATCCCGCCCGGCCCGCTCGACCGGGGACTGGACGCCTTCTTCGCGATCACGCCCATGCCCGACGACTGGAGCGAGGAGCGCAAGGAGTCGTACCTGCGCGAGGACAACGATCGGATGCTGCGGCTGCTGACCATCCACGAGGCGGTCCCCGGTCACTACCTCCAGCTGGCGTACTCGAACCGATGCTCGTCGCTGGCGCGCACGGTCTTCCAGTCGGGGGTCTTCGCCGAGGGCTGGGCGGTGTACGTCACCCAGCTCATGATGGACGCCGGCTACGGCGCCGAGGACCCGGCCCTGATGCTGGTGCACTGGAAGTTCTTCCTGCGCTCTATCACCAACGCGCTGATGGACCTGCGCATCCACGCCGGCAGCATGGACGAGGAAGAGGCCATGCGCCTCATGGTGGAGGGTGGCTTCCAGGAGGAGGGCGAGGCCGCCAACAAGTGGGACCGAGCGCGGCTGTCCTCCACGCAGCTGTGCGAGTACTTCCTCGGCAGTCTGGGGATGCACGACCTGGATCGGCAGGCCCGCCGCCGCGCCGAAGCCGAGGGCCGCGAGTTCGTGTACCGGCCGTTCCTCGAATCAGTGCTCGCCCACGGCACGCCGTCGTTGCCGGTGATCCGCGAGATCCTGTTCGGCAGCTAGCGGGCGGCTCGCAGCGCTTCGTCAAGGATGGACGGCTTGCCGCCGCGCGAGTGCATCAGCGCCCTGGCCGGGTCGAAGCCCTGCCAGGTGCCGATGAGCACCAGCGTCACGCCCTCGGCCGGCAGGTGCACCAGGAGCGAGGTGTGGCCGCGCAGCAAACCGGAATGGCCGATCCCGGCGCGTCGGCCGAGCCGGATGACCTCCGTCCCCAGGCCGTAGGCGTCGCCGTCGAAGGTGGCCATCTGCTCGAGCGTGGCAGCCTCGAGCACCCGGCCGCCGTAGAGCGCGATCGCCCACTCCAGCAGGTCGGATGCGCTCGAGTACATGTAGCCGGAGGTCCCGAACGCGCTGGCCCACGAGGACGGCATGAGCGGCGGCGCGCGGCGGCCGAGCAGCACGCCGGTCTCGTCGAGCTCCAGGGGCCGGAGCAGCTTCCGCTCCAGGACGCGCGCGAAGGGGTCGCCGGTCACGCGCTCCACGATCAGGCCCAGCAGGACGTAGTTCGAGTTCGAGTAGGCGAAGCCTGCGCCCGGCGCGAACCACGGGTCCCCCAGGCGGCGGATGACCTCCTCGCCCGAGAAGCGCCGGGTCGGCTCGGCGGTCATCGGCTTGCGCATCGGGATCAGCAGGTCGGCTAGGCCCGAGGTGTGCGACAGCAGGTGGCGCACGGTAATCGCTCGGTCCACACCAAGGCGCGGCAGCAGGTCGGCCACGCGATCCTCCAGCGAGAGCCGGCCGTCCTCGACCAGGCCCATGACCAGCGCAGCCGTGAAGGTCTTGGTGATGCTGGCGACGGCAAAGGCGGAGTCGCCGTCGATGGGCGTGACGCCGTCGAGCGCCACGCCGCTGGTCCCGGTCCACGAGCTGCGGCCGTCGACTGCCACTCCCACGCTGAGGGAGAACAGGCCCAGCTCCTCTCGGGCGCGGTCCACCGCAGCCTGCAGCGCGCGTCCTACCGGCCGCTCCAGCGGTGTGAGGCGGACCGGCCGCAGCTCGCCGCGCGACGCGGCGGGCGGCCAGTGCGGGAAGGAGGGTCCCGGCGGCTCGTCGGACGGTCGACCGTCGGCGGTGCCGTGCTCGGCGGCCTGCGGGCTGGCCGAGGCGGCACCTGCCAGCACGGCGAGCTCGGGGCTGCCGATCGGCGACGCGAGCACCAGGCTCAGGACGAGGGCGGTGACCACGGCAATCGCCCACGGCCCGGCCCTGCGAGCGGCTCGGTTCATCTGCCCGCGGATGGTACCCGAGGCGTGGCCGCCTGACGATACCCCGCGCCTTTTCCTCACTGCCGATATTTGTTAGCATTGCTAAGCAATGTCCCAGCGTCCGAACCTCCGCCTCGTCACGCCCGCCGACGCCTTGGCCCCGGACGCCGACCAGCGCCCCGCGCCGGCTCCGGAGGGCCTGCGGCGCGGGTTCGCGGCCCTTCGTCACCGCAACTACCGATACTTCATCTCGGGCCAGATCGTCAGCCTGGTCGGCACCTGGATGCAGTCGGTCAGCCAGCCATGGCTGGTGCTGCTGCTGGGCGGCTCGCCGATCCAGCTCGGAACTGTGCTCGCCCTGCAGTACGCGCCTGCCCTCTTCCTGGCCCCGCTCGGCGGCGTGCTGGCCGACCGAGTCGACAAGCGCCGCGCGCTGATGGTCGCCAACGCGGTCGCGAGCCTGGAGGCGGTGGTCCTCTTTTCGCTGACCGTGACCGGCGTAGTCGAGATCTGGCACGTGATGGTGCTGGCCTCGGTGCTCGGCGTGGTCAATGCGGTCGAGATGCCGCTGCGCCAGGCCTTCTCCGCGGAGCTCGTGCCGCGCCGCGACCTGGCCAACGCCATCGCGCTCAACAGCGCCACCTTCAACCTGGCACGCATCCTGGGACCGGCCATCGCGGGCCTGACGCTGGCCATCTTCGGCCCGGCCTTCAACTTCGCGCTCAACGCGGTCAGCTACCTCGCCGTGCTGGCCGGCCTGTGGCTCATGCGCCCCGGGGAGCTCCTGCTGCGGGAGCGTCCGGACGAGCCCGGCTCGGTGCGCAGCAGCCTGGCCGAGGGGCTGCGCTACGCGCGGCGCACGCCGAGCGTCCTGTGGCCGCTGGTCCTGCTGGGGGGCTTCGCCATCTTCGGCATGAACTTCCAGACACTGCTGCCGCTCTATGCGCGCGACACGCTGGGCCTCGGCGCGGAGGGCTACGGCGCACTGTTCGCCAGCATGGGGGCGGGCTCGCTGGTCGGCTCGCTGACCCTGGCCTTCGTGGGCTCACGTCGCCCATTGGCGGCGCTCATCATGGGCGGCGCCGTCTTCTTCCTCGTGTTCGAGGTCGCCCTGGGGCTGGTGCGCGTGCCGCTCGCCGCCTTCCCGCTGATGGTGGTGCTGGGGCTGTCCTCAATGCTGATGGTGAACTCCATCAACGTCATGATTCAGGGCTCGGTGGCCGATGAGCTGCGCGGGCGCGTCATGTCGTTGTACGTCACCGTCTTCGCCGGCTCGGCGCCCATCGGGGGCTTCTTCGCCGGGGTCGTGGCGGAGCTGTGGGGCCCTCCGGCCGGCTTCCTGCTGGGCGCGGCCATCACCAGCGCCTTCGTGGCCGTGGTGGCCTGGCAGCTGGCCGCCGCGGGCGGCTCATGGACCGATGCGTCCGCGCGCGACCGCGCCCGCGCGCCGCGCCAAGCCGAGCAGCGCATCGAGCGCCGCGCGGCGGGCGAGTAGGTCAGCGGGTGGTTCCGCGCCCCGGCAGCAGCACCTGCAGCTCGTCCAGCGCCGCCGCCACCGCAGCCCTGCGGTCGGCGGGGAGCGACTCGATGAGCTCGGCCGCGGCCGCCACCAGGTCGCGCCGCATGGCCGTCGCCCGGCGACGCCCCTCACGCGTCAGCGTCAGCCGCACCGAGCGGCGGTCCCGAGGGTCTCGCACGCGCTCCACCAGGTCGGCGCGAACCAGGCCGGTCGCCAGGCGGGTGACGACCGGAGCGGTCACCAGCAGCCGCCGGGCGATCTCGGCCGGCGCCATCGGCCCCTCCGCCTGGATCATGCGCAGCACGTTGTACTGCTGGTACGTGAGCTCCTTCCAGGTGGGCGACCGCCGCCGCGCGTGGGCGAGCAGATGGCGGAAGACCTGCGGGATGGTGGCGATGAGCCGGGCCTCGAGGTCGTGCGCCCCCCGGGCCGGCGCCTGAACGGGAGGCGCCCCGCCGGTGACGGACATCGCATCCGATCGTAGCACCCTGCGACCCGGCCTCACCCTGTCGCTGCTGGCGCTGGGGCACGCGGTCATCCACGCCCAGTCGGCGCTGATGCCGCTGGTCTACCCGATCGTTATCACGCAGTTCGCCCTCGATGCCAGGGACATCGGCCTCTTCATCGCCGTCACAACCGCAGTCGGCGGCTCGATGCAGCTGCTCTACGGCGCCCTGACGCGCTGGATCGCACGTCCCGCGCTGCTCGCCGGCGGGCAGATCATCTTCGGCGCGTCGCTGCTGGTCGGGGGGCTGGCTCAGTCGGTGGGCCAGCTGCTGGCCGCCATCAGCGCCGCGCGGGTGGGCGCCTCGCCCCAGCACCCGGTCGGCAACGGCCTGCTGTCGGACGCGTTTCCGGCCGAGCGGCGTGGGTTCGCGATCAGCGCCCACATCAGCGGCGGCAACGTGGGGACCATCGCCGTGCCGTTCGTCGGCGCGGCACTGCTTGGGGCGTTGGGCTGGCAGGCGACCCTGGCCATCTTCGGCGTCCCGGCGCTGGTGGTTGGGGCCGCCATCGCTCTCACGGTGCGGGAGGACGGGCGTGCCTACCGCGCGGCGGCGCGCCGCGCCGGCTCGGTGCGCAGTCAGTTCCTGACCGTCATCCGCCGGCGCGACCTGCTGCTCATCCTCGGAGCCGCCCTGGTGGCCGCCGGCGGTCGCGGGCTGGACATCGTGGCGCCCTTCATGCTGCTCTACCTGCGCGGCCCGCTGGGCATCGACGAGGACACGACGGTGATCCTCTACGCGCTGCTGCTGATCGGTGCCGTGGTGGGACCGCTGCTTGCCGGTTGGCTGTCGGATCGGCTCGGGCGCAAGCGAACCCTGGTCAGCTACTACCTGCTGTCCGCGGCCGGCATCCTGGCCTTCCTGGCCGCCGGCGCCAACGTCTGGCTGCTGGCGCCGCTGCTCCTGCCATTCGGGACCGCCGTCTTCAGCGAGTCGCCGGTGCTCCAGGCCTACCTGGCCGACCGGGCCGAAGGACCGATGCGCGACGTGGCCTTCAGCGTGTACTTCACCTTCGCCTTCGGCATCGGCGCCTTCTGGGCCTTCGCCATCGGCAGCGTGGTTTCCGCCTTCGGGTACCCGGCCGCCTTCGGGGTCATGGCCGCCAGCTACGTCGCCGCTGCCGTGCTGCTGGTGGCGGTCGGCAACCATCGGGCGGACGAAGCCGAGCCGGGATAGTCAGGGTCGGTCTGGCTTAGGTCAGGCCCGCCTGGCGCGGAGTGCCGCTCGGCCGCCCGGCGAAGGCGTACCAGAAGTCCGCGTCGCCGAAGTGGAACCCATCGATGACCGTCTTCTGGATCCAGATCCGGCCGGGCCGGTCGGGGTGAGCGTACGAGCGCAGCTTGTTGGCGTTGTAGCCGACGCCCTGCCTGAAGATGTAGCCGAACGTCCTGTCCGACTGGTTCAGCAGTCGGGCCACGATGCGGTCGGCGTCGCCGTAGGCGGTTGCGAAGAACGCCGAGCCTCGGAGGGCCAGGATCGGGAACGAGTAGTTGCGCACCCGCTGCCTCGCCTTCTCGTAGGTGGTCAGCGGGTCGTCGGGGCTGTAGCGCTCGCCGAAGCCGGGCGCGTAGTGGGCCTGGCCGTAGACCATTACGAACCCCGGCGCAGGGCTGATGCCTCCCCGGCAGTACTGCCGCTGCGCGGCGCCATCCGAGGATGAGAGCGTGCCCAGCAGCGCCTTCTCGCCGCAGTAGACCAGCGTCTTGGACCAGTCGTCCCTGTCGCCGTTCGTGGTCGTGCGGTTGAGGCCCCAGCCGTTGGTGCGGTCGCGCCACTCGGTCGTGCTGTACGGGTTGGGATAGCCGTTGCCGTGCCCGAAGTAGACGATGACGTTGGCGCCCGCAACCGCGTCACGGACCCGGGCCCAGGTCGCGCGGGGCGAGTAGGCCTTGGTGACGGTGGCGCCGGCCGCGAGCGCCGCATCGGCGACCTCGTTGGCGCGTTGCCGATAAGAATCGGTCAGGGAGCCGGTCGGCCCCACGATGATGGCGACCTTGACGCCGGTGCCGGCGACGATGGTGCGGGGCGGAGCCGCCACGATGGCGACGAAGACGATGGCAAGCGCCAGGCAGACGCGGGTGACGGCAACGGGCAATACTCAAACCCCCTGGTGAAGCGGCTCTCGGGCCGGCGGCGACCTGTTGTCACCCTACGCAACGCCAGCCGCTGGCCCAATGGCGCGATAGTCCGGGCGGCCCTAGGTCCCCTTGTCGATGAGCTGCTCGCGTGCCGCGCTGTCCTTGGCGGCCAGCTCGCGCACGGTCGCCGTCGCCACGTCGGCCACGATGATGTCGCCCACCTCGTCGTTGACCGCGCCGAACAGCCCGATCTGACGCATCCGCTCGCACTGCATCCGGTTGTCCTCGGTGGGCGTCAGGTAGTGGACCTGCACCGCCCGATAACGGTGCACCAGGAAGACGTGCATCAGCGTCATCAGCCGCTTGCGCCGCAGCCGCGGGTCGAAGGTGTTCTGGTCGCGCACCGACAGGATCGTCCGGCCGCGGCGGTCGGCAATGGTGGCGAACACGATGTTGGCCAGGCGCGTGCCCTCGGGGTCGGTGATGGCCAGCTCCAGGACGTCCGACCCGGCCGTGTGCGGGCGCAGCCGGACCAGGGGCTCGAACCCGAGGTCGTGGTGCTCGGACCAGCGCGCCAGCCAGCCGGCCAGCACCTTCGGCGGAACCTCGGTCTGGACCAGGTGCTGCACCTGGGTCGACCCGGCGCCCATGGCCTTGGTGGTCGCGGTCAGGCCCGATGCTGCCGCCAGCGCCGCGTCGCCGCGCGGGCCGCCCACCAGCGTCTGCGGCGTGCGATACGGCGACTCCAGCAGCCGCAGCTTCCGCTGGAGCCGGGCGAGCGCCAGCATGCCGTCCTCGCGCAGCGCGGTGGTGAACTCCTCGGCGGCGAGGCCATCGATCTGGTGGCCGCCGTAGGTGATGAAGTTGAAGACGAAGCCGAGCTTGCCGAGCTCCTCGGGGAAGCTGCGCATCTCCTCGTCGGTCATGCCGGTGGTGTCCCAGTTGAACGACGGCGACAGGTTGTAGGCCAGCATCTTGTCCGGGTAGCGAGCGTGGATCGCCTCGGCGAACTCGCGCGCGTCCGCCAGGTCGGCGGTCTTGGTCTCCATCCACAGCACGTCGGCGTACGGGGCGACCGCCAGCGACTTGGCGATGGCGTACTCGATGCCGCCGCGGACCTGGTAGTAGCCCTCCGGAGTTCGGGCGCGCTCGGGGTCCCACGCGACGCGGATGCCCATCCGCTCGGCCGCGGCGCGCACCGTCGACCACGGGGCGGTGGCCGCGAATTCGCGCCACTCGTCTGGGGTCATGGGCAGCTCGGCGCCCTCGTCCGCGCGGAACGGAATGACCTCGGCCACCGCCTCGCCCAGCGTCGCCAGCCCGGCGCGCGGCTCCCATGCCTGGATGAAGGCATCCGTCGCCCGATCGACCACGGCCTCTGGGTCGCGCAGCGTCCCGTCTCGATACTCGCCCGCGATCGCGTCCAGGCTCTCCGGCAGGCCGACCTGCGCCAGCCACGCGTCCGCCGCTTCCTCGTCCTCGGACGGGATGGCGTACAGCAGGAACCCGTTCACCTCGCCGACCCCGGCACCGTTCAGGTGTCGCATCACGGCCAGGAAGCCGGCCCGATAGGACGGCACCTCCGGGCTGGTCACGCCCAGGATGAAGGGCTGGTCGCGCTCGTCGGCGCAGCCGTCGATGAGGCTGGCCGCCTCGGCATCGGTCCTGGCCACGACTACGCCCGGCACGCCCATGACGTCGAGCTGGAAGCGGGCGGCGTTGAGGCGCTTGATCTGCTCGTCCACCGGGACGAGAACCTTGCCGCCCTGGTGGCCGCACTTCTTGGCGCCGGGCTTCTGGTCCTCGATGTGGTAGCCGGGCACGCCCGCCTCCACGAAGCGACGGATCAGGTTGCGGACGTGCGCGTCGCCGCCGTGGCCGGTGTCGGCGTCGGCGATGATCATCGGCGTGAAGTCGGTCTCGGGTGTGGCCGCCCGCTCGGCATCGGTCATGCGCGAGCGGGCGAAGCGCTGGTTGCGGTCGGCCGTCAGCAGCCCACGGACGATGCCGGCCGCCTCATTTGGCACCTGCGATAGGGGATAGGAGGCGAGGTCGGGGCCGGGATCCTCGTCGGCGGAACCCTTTGCCGACGTGGCCCAGCCACCCAGGTAGATGGCCTCGATGCCGGCGCGCTTCATGGCCACCGCCTGACCGGGAGAGTACGGCCCGAAGGTCGTGATCGAGCGCCTCTCGGCGAAGAGCTCGCGCAGGCGGGCGTGGAGGCGTTCCGCCGCGGCACGCGCCACGGGATAGTCGACGGCGATCGCGCCGCGCTGCTCCGCCACCTGGCGGGGAGCGTAGAGACGGGTCAGCCCGGCGAACCGGTCCGACGCCATCCAGGCGCGAAGGCCCTCGACCTCGTCCGCGAGCGGGTCGCGCGCGGTCGGATCGCCGTCACGGCGCCGCCTCACGGCGATCCG
>DATADC010000187.1:0-8699 GCA_036258735.1 Candidatus Limnocylindria bacterium | reverse complement strand
ATCAGCCGGCCGGTCGCCAGGGGGCGCAGGACCCGCAGCACCTTCTCCAGCGAATCGGCGGTGTGCGCGTAGTCGACCACCACGCTGAAGGGCTGCCCCAGGTCGACGATCTCCATGCGCCCCGGCACGCCCCGGCTGGCCGCGATCGCCTCGGCCGCCACCCCGAGGTCCACTCCCTCCACGTGCGCGAGGGCCAGCGCCGCCAGCGCGTTGTGGACGTTGAAGGCGCCCGGCATGGGGACCCGCACGCGACCGCTCCAGCCGGGGGCCAGCAGGCGGAAGGTGGTGCCGTCGCCATCGGGCGACACCTCGCCGGCGCGCAGGTCGGCATCTGCCTCGACCGCGTAGGTCACCACCCGGTCGCGCGCCCGCTCGCGGAAGTACGCGAACGAGGCGTCGTCGGCGTTGAGGATCGAGATCGGCGCCTCCTCGAAGAGCAGCGCCTTGGCGGCGCGATAGTTCTCGAGCGAACCGTGGAACTCGAGGTGCTCGCTGGTGAGGTTGGTCAGGACGCCGACCGCGAAGCGCGCGTTTCGAACGCGCGACTGGGCGAGCCCGTGCGACGTGGCCTCCATCACGACGCTGTCGTTGCCGGCGGCCACCATCCGGGCAAGCAGCTCCTGGAGCTCCAGGGCCTCGGGCGTGGTGTTGCGATTCGGGTTGGGTCGCATCTGGCGGCCAACGACCACCGCAACGGTGCCGATCATCCCCGGCCGGCGGCCGGCGGCGGAGAGCACCGCGTGGGCCAGGAAGGCCGTCGTGGTCTTGCCGTCCGTCCCGGTGATGCCGATGACGTGCAGCCGCTTCGACGGCTGGTTGAGCCACGCGTCGGCGGCGTCGGCCAGGGCGTCCCGCGTGCGCCGCACGATCAGCTGCGGCACCTCGAGTCCTGCGATCTCGCGCTCGGCGACGACCGCGATGGCGCCGGCCCGAACCGCCTCGGCGGCGTAGTCGTGACCGTCCACGTGAACTCCCGGGACAGCGAAAAACAGCGTGCCGTCAACGACCCGCCGCGAGTCGTAAGCCAGGTGCCTGACACCCCCCGCCGGTATGCCGATCACCCGCTCGGGCGCGATAACGTCGGTCAGGTCGCCGAGCCCCATACGGCGCTCAAGGACGCTCATCCGCGTCGCCCGCGCAGGCGCCCGGCTGCCGCGCGGAACACTCCCACCGCCGGGCCGCGCACGCCCTCGGCGATGCCGCGCAGGCGGTAGAGCGTGGGATCCGCCACGACGTCCCAGGTGCCCGCCCACGTCACGGAGCGACCGCCGAAACCCTTCTTGAACAGCCCGACCCCGTGCCAGGGGTGTTCCGGTCCCGCCTCTTCCGGCGCGATGCCCCACAGGTCGTGGAGGCGGACGCCCGCTTCGCGCGCATGGCGCATCATGGCCCACTGGAGCGCGTAGGACGGGTAGCGCTTCGTCTCTCCCTTCTCCTCTCGATGCGAGCCGGCGAAAAGGTAGTACGACCGCTCGCCCTCGATCACGAGCATGCCGCTGGCCAGCAGCCGGCCGTCGTGGCGCGCCTCGAAGATGCTCGCCTTGCCGGCGTCGCCCAGCGCCCGCCACACAGTGCGGTAGCGCTCCAGCGGCGGGCGCGGGAACCCGGCGCGCGCCTGGGTCTCGAGCACCAGGCGGTGCAGGTCATCCACCGCTCGCAGGTCGGTCGCGTCGGAGAACCGACGGACCTCGACCCCCTCGCGATCCGCGCGCCGCACGGCGTAGCGCGTGTCCTTGTCGAAGGAGGCCAGCATCGCTTCATCGTCGGCGAGCTCCACCAGGCGGGTCTGGCCGACCTGCACCGTCCGCGGGTCGTGTCGCAGCCGGCCGAAGTGCATGGTGGGGCGGCTGCCGCGCTCCAGGCGCGGCTCGAGCTTGACGGCGATCGCCTTGGCCGCCCGCGCGGCCTGGCGAAGGCCGATGGCCACGGTCCGCAGCCATTCGGCGCCGCGCGGGCTGTCGTAGTCGAGGACCGGGCCGCGCGGCACGTACCAGAAGCTACGCCCTAGCGGGAGGGTTCGGACCTGCGCAGCCGCGATGGCGACCAGCGCGCCATCCTCCTCGGCGACGAAGCGACGCTGCGGCTGGCCGTCGAAGGCGGCAACGTCGGCCCACGCCCAATCGTGGAGGAAGTCGCCGTAGCGGCAGCCGGCCAGGAACGCATCCCACGCCGACCGGTCAGCGTCGACCGCGGGGCGGAAGCGGATCACGGCGCGCCCCGCGTCCGCCCGCGCGCCAGCAGCGTCCGCATCTGCCCGATCTCGGGAGCCCGCAGCGCGGACGCCACCAACAGGTAGATGGCGGCGCCGGCGGCGGCCAGGGCGGCGACGACCACCAGGCGGCCGACGCCGTTCGCCAGCAGCTGGGGCGCCCACGCGCGAGCCAGGGTGATGCCGCCCAGCATGAGCAGCGCGGCGGCGGCCGCGGCCAGCGCCGAGCGCGCGGCGGAACGGGCGACCTCTCCCTCGTCGATGGAGTCGATCCGCAGCCGAAGCGAGACGAGCAGGCCGCTGACCTCCAGCAGGGTGGAGATCGACAGGGCCAGCGCCAGCCCCTCGACCCCCATCGGCCCCACCAGCCACAGCATGAGCGGCACGTTGACCGCCACGCCGATCACCGCCCAGGTCACCGGGGTCCGCGTGTCCTGCATGGCGTAGAAGGCGCGCGAAAGCACGTGCACCACGATATGGCCCACCAGGCCCACGGCGAAGAACGCCAGCACGCTGGCGGTGCGCTCCGCCGACTGCGCCCCGAACAGCCCGTACTGGAAGAAGACCGAGGTGATGGGCTCGGCCAGCACGATCAGCGTGGCCGTCAGCGGCAACGCCAGGAAGATCAGCACCCGCAGCGAGCCGGAAACGGCGCGACGGATCTCCGGCAGCCGGCCCAGGGCGGCGTCGCGGCTCAGGCTGGGGAAGAGCGCCACCGCCACGCTGACCCCCAGCACGCCCACCGGCAGCTGACTGAGCTGGAAGGCGTAGTTGAGCGAGGTGATGCTGCCCTCGGGCAGCCCACTGGCGAGCACCGTGGAGAGGATGAAGTTGACCTGCCCCGCCGCCAGGCCCAGCATGCGCGGCCCCATCAGCCAGGCCACTTTGCGCACGCCGGGGTGCGCCAGCCCGATGGTCAGGTCGTAGCGCTGCCCCACCTTGCCGAGCTCCGGCAGCTGGATGGCGAGGTGCGCCAGCGAGCCGATGGCCACGCCCACGGCCAGGCCCTCCACACCCCAAATCGGCGCCAGGAAGATGGCAGCGCCGATGATGCACAGGTTGTAGGCGAGCGGCGCCAGCGATGGCACCGCGAAGCGCTCGTACGAGTTGAGGATGCCGCTCACCACCGCGCCGATGCCGATCAGCACCGGGCTGAGCAGCATGATGCGGGTCATGCGCACCGTCAGCTCCGTGGTGGGGGCGTCGAAGCCGGGCGCGACGATTGGCACCACCCACGGAGCCAGGATGGCCATCAGCAGGCTGAGCGCGGCCAGCGCGATGACGACCAGGTTGATGATGCTGCTGGCCAGGCGCCACGCCTCGCGCTCCTGCGAACGCGCGCGGTAACTGGAGAACACCGGGATGAGCGCCGCCGACAGGGCCCCTGCCACCACCAGCTGAAAGATGGCGTCCGGGATGCGAAATGCGGCGAAGTAGGCATCCAGGTCCCGACCGGCGCCGAACTGGGAGCCGATGACCAGCAGCCGGATCCACCCCAGCAGCCGGCTGGCCAGCGCGGCGACGGTCAGGATCAGGCTCGCCTGGGCCAGCACCCGTCCTGCCGACACGCCGGCGGGCAGGGCCGATGCCGGGGTCGATGTGGTTGCGACTTGCGCGGAGCTCGACTCTTCGGGCAGTGGTCCCGTGGGCGTTCCCGGCAGCGGCCCGGTCACCGGCCGCCACTCACCGCTCGCCGCTCACGGCCCACCGCTCACCGCTCGCCGCGGCTCTCTCGCCTGGCGCGTGGGTGGGCGGCGCGGTACGCCCCCCGCAGGGCGGCGTCGGAGAGGTGCGTGTACACCTGCGTGGTTGCCAGGTTCGCGTGGCCCAGCAGCTCCTGGACGCTGCGGAGATCCGCGCCGCCCTCGAGCAGGTGGGTGGCAAACGAGTGCCGCAGGGTATGCGGCGAGGCACGTTTGGCAAGGCCGGCAGCCTCCACCCAGCGTCCGACGACGAGGCGGGCCCCGCGGACCGACAGCGGCTTACCGGACGCGTTGAGGAACAGCGCCGGGGATCGCTGGCCCTCGCCCGCCACAGCGGCCAAGATCGGGCGCCCCTCGGCCAGGTACGAGCGCAGCGCCTCCTGGGCCGGCGCTCCGAACAGCACTTCGCGCTCCTTGGTCCCCTTCCCCACGACGCGCAGCCTGCCGCGGCCCGCATCAAGCCGGTCGACGCCCAACGACACCGCCTCGCTGATGCGCATGCCGGTGGCGTACAGCAGCTCGAGGAGCGCCGCGTCCCTCCGGCGGATGGCGTCGTCCAGCGGGCGGCGGGTACGCACCGAAGTAGGCCCGCGCGTCCTCGGCGCCTCCACCAGCCTGGCGGCTTCCTCGACGTTCAGCACCTTCGGCAGGCGTCTCGGCCGGCGCGGCGAGCGGACCGTCGCCATCACGTTCGCCACGATCCAGCCCTGCCGCGCGGCGTGCCGGTAGAACGATCGGATGGCCGACAGCCGTCCACCCACCGACGCTGGCGCGACTCCCCGGTCGGCCAAGCTCGCCAGGTAGGCGCGGACAGTGGCGCGGGGCGGCTCTCGCCAGTCGGCCCCGCCGTCCTCCAGGTAGGTCAGGAAGTCGGTTGCGTTGCGGCGGTACTCGCGCACCGTGCCGCTCGAGGCGTTGCGGCCCTGGAGGTGGGACAGGAAGCGTTCGAGCGCCGCGGCGGCGGTCGGATGCGGTGCTGGCGCCCCGCGGGCGGCCGGCTCAGGCACGCGCCCCGCCGGCGGGCGCCGTCTGCGGCTGCGCGCCGTCGGAAGCCGGCCGCGTCCAGGTGGCGTAGTCGCAGTCCGGGTAGCGATCACAGCCCCAGAACGGCCGCCTGCCGCGTCGGCCGCGCTTGGTCACCACGGTCCCGAGGCCGCACTTCGGACAGGTGCCGAACTGCTCGTTGGCCGGCTTCGCGTCCTTCTTGATGTAGCGGCACTCCGGATAGCGGTCGCATCCGACGAACGGCCCGAAGCGACCGCGCTTGGCGGCCAGCTTGCCCTGCCCGCACTCCGGGCAGACCTCACCCACGCCCGGCAGCTCCGGCTGTTCCTCCGACTCCTCACCGGGGAGCGGCTGCGTGTGGCGGCACTGGGGGTAGCCCGAGCAACCCAGGAACCAGCCGTTGCGCCCGAAGCGCTTGACCAGGGTGTCCCCCTTCTCGCCGGAGATAGGACACGGGATGTCGGTCACCTCGACCTGCTTGGCGATCTTCTCGCGGCCCTCGCTGATCTGGGCGCTGAACGGCACCCAGAAGTCGCGGACCATGGGGACCCACTCGTGCTCCCCGCGCGCCACGTCGTCCAGGCGATCCTCCATGCGGGCCGTGAACTCGAGGTCCACGATCTCCGGGAAGTGCTCCTTCAGCAGGTCGGTGACCCGGAAGGCCGACTCCTCGGGAAAGAGGCGTCGGTCCTTGATGGTGACGTAGCCGCGCTGGCGGATGACCTCGATGGTCGGCGCGTAGGTCGAGGGCCGCCCGATGCCGTGCTCCTCCAGCGCCCGGATCAGCGTCGCCTCGGTGTAGCGCGGCGGCGGCTGGGTGAAGTGCTGCTCCGAGCTCAAGCCGGCGAGGTCCAGCGGCTCGCCTTCGGTCAGCTCGGGCAGGACGGTCAGGCGCTCGTCCTCCTCGTCGTCGCGGCCCTCGACGTAGAGCGCCTGGTAGCCGTCGAAGGTGCGCTTGCGGGCGCCGGCATGCAGGGTGTATCGGCCCGCGTGCACGTCCACGCCGACCTGGTCGAAGCGCGCGGGCGCCATCTGCGAGGCCAGCGCTCGCCGCCAGATGAGGTCGTACAGCCTCTGCTCATCCGCCTTGAGCTGCCCCCGCAGCGACTCCGGCGTGCGGGCGAAGCTCGACGGGCGGATGGCCTCGTGCGCCTCCTGCGCCCGCGCGCGGGTGCGGTACGCGTTCGCGCGGTCCGGGACGAAGTCTCGGCCGTATCGGCCGCGGATGACGTCGCGCGCCTCGGCCACGGCGCTCGACGCCATGGCCACCGAGTCGGTGCGCATGTAGGTGATCAGGCCGACCTGCCCCTCGGGCAGGGCCACGCCCTCGTACAGCTTCTGCGCGGCGCTCATGGTCCGCCGCGCACCGAAACCCAGCTTGCGTGACGCCTCCTGCTGGAGCGTGCTGGTAGTGAACGGCGGCGGGGCGCTCTTCTTCTGCTGGCTGCGGGTGACCTTGGCGACCTGGTACGGCGCTTCCCGCAGCGCGGCCTCGTGCTGGCGCGCCTCCTCCTCGTTGCCGATGCGCGCCTTCTCGCCATCGATCCGCGTCAGCTCGGCGGTGAAGCCGGCGCCCCCGGCGACCCGCCGGCGCAGGTCGGCCGCGATCGACCAGTACTCCTCGGCCACGAAGTCCGCGATGTCGCGCTCGCGGTCGACCACCAGTCGCACCGCCACGCTCTGGACGCGACCGGCGGACAGGCCGCGCCGGATCTTGCTGCTGACCAGCGGGCTGAGCTTGTAGCCGACCAGCCGATCGATCACGCGGCGAGCCTGTTGAGCGTTGACCAGGTCCTGGTTGATGCCGCGCGGGTGGGCGAAGGCCTCCTCGATGGCCGGACGAGTGATCTCGCTGAAGGTGACGCGCCGCAACCGGTCATCCGGCAGGTTGGCGTATTCGGCGATGTGCCAGGCGATGGACTCGCCCTCCCGATCGAGGTCCGTGGCCAGCCATACGGCGTCCGCCTTGCGCGCTCGGTCCGCCAGCTTGTCCAACTCCCGGCGGCGATCCTTCAACGGCTCGTAGCGCGGCTGGAAGTCGTTGTCGACGTCGACCCCCAGGCTGCGCGGCGGCAGGTCGCGGACGTGGCCGTACGAGGCCAGCACGGTGTAGCCGGGGCCCAGGTAGCGCTCGATGGTCTTCGCCTTGGCCGGCGACTCCACGATGACCAGGTCGCCGGCGCCACGCTTCTTGGCAGGCATCGGTCAGGGAGTGTACGTCAGCCGGCGAAGTCCCAGACGATCTTGACCTGGCCTCCGCGCTCGGCGATCCCGATCCCGACGCGGCTGAAGTTGGGGCTCAGGATGTTGGCGATGTGGTTGAAGTGGCCCGGATACGGCTCCGCCATGAACACGCGGTGGCACCACTCCAGCGTCGCCCGCACGCCGATGCCGCTGTAGTAGCAGATGTTCTCGCTGGCGCGACTGAAGCCAATGCCCGCGCGCGCAATCCGCTGCTGTGGGCTCGAGCCATCGCGGCCGGTGTGGCTGAAGTAGCCGTAGTTGACCATGTCCCAGGCGTGCGCCGTGGCAACCTGCGTCAGGGCTCCATCCAGGCGCAACGGCCCGAAGCCGTAGTCCGCTCGCGACTGGTTGATCTGCCACAGGGCGAACTGCAGCACGTCCGCGGGCGCCGACGGGCCGGACTGTGGGGGCGGCGGCGGCGGCGGCGCCGGTTGCGAGGCGACGAGGGGTTCTGCGGGCTCGGGCTCGGCGGGTGCGACGGGCTCGGGACGCGGGGGCGGTGCCTTCGTGGTGAAGGTCCACCTGCCGCTGACCCGGTTGCCGTCGAGGTCGCGCCCACCGTTGAGGCGGAGCACGAACTTGGTCCCTGCCGCCAGGCGGCGTGCGAAGGTGTAGCGCAGCTGCGTACCGGCCGCATTCCATTCCGGCGTGCCACGTACGTCGGCACCGGAAGCGGAGGCGACGGTCAGGGCCGACCGCGTGGCTTGCCTGTCCATCGGCTGGCTGAACCAGATCTGGACCTGGTCCGGCGTCACGCCCCGCGCCCCATTGGACGGCACGACCTTGACGACCTGCGCTCCGCGACGCGTGGTGAACGAGAAGGAAAGGTCCCCGCTGAGCCGATTGCCACGCATGTCGTGGGCCCCCACGACGCTGACGGCGTATCGGGCGCCGGGCTTCAGGCGCTCGGTGGGCTCGAAGACCAGCAGGCCACCCTCCCAGCGCAGCGTGCCGCGCACCCGGGGCGTGATGGTGAATGAGCGGGCGGTGTCCGCCTCGTGCATCGGCGCGGAGAACCCGATGGTGATGCTGGTCCGCGCGCTGACGTTTCGAGTGGTGTCGGTCGGCGGCTCCGGCTGGGAGGCTGCCTCCTCGGACCGATCGTCCACGACGCTGGCGCGAACGCGCTCGCTCGGCTCCTCCTCGACGTAATAGACCTGGAAGTCGGTGATGACCGGCGCGGTCTCGGTCGTGAAGCTGAAGGCGCGACCATGGGCGCCGACCCTCACCAGGTAGCGCGTGTCGGTGCGCCACTTCTCCGACGGCCGCAGCTCCATCACGCGCCCGTCCTCGCTCCAGCTAGCGACGAAGGCCGTGGCCGGCTGGACGTCGAGCGAATCGAGGACGGCGGCGGGGTCCATCGCCTCACCGAAGTCGATCCGCACCGCGCCGTCGGTGGGCAGCCCGCTGCCGATGGCGTCGGGAAGGATGGATCGGGGCGCGGCGGGGGCCGGTTGCGGTCCGGCGGCGGCCCCTCCCTGGAGGGAGACCGCGAGGACGACCCCGAGAGAGAGGGTCGCGAGCGAGACCCTGGTGAG
>DATADC010000186.1:0-3019 GCA_036258735.1 Candidatus Limnocylindria bacterium | reverse complement strand
CGAGAGCGCCGCCGCCATCAGCCGCCCCATGCCGTTGATCGCCAGGCAGGCCGACCTGGACGGGGAATGGCGGACGGTGTGGACCGAGATGAGCGAAACCAAGAAGGGGGTGCGCGAAGGGCTGCTCCAGGTGCAGGAGCGGGCGACCCTGCTGCTCAAGGAAGGCGGCTGTCTATGCTGAACCTGAATGTGCCGACCGGCCGCGGCGGGTGCGGCCGGCGCGGCGCGGGAAGCGGGTTGCGCGATGGAACGTGAGCTCGAGGCCAGCGTGCGGGCCCTGTGCGACCGGTTTGTGGCGTGGCAGGCGCCCAGCGGCGGCATCGACGTCCTGAAGTGCCCGTACCACCGGCCGCCACTCCTGCGGGCAGCCATCTCGTACGGCCAGGACCTGCCGTGGCTGGCCCGAGCGCTGTACGGCGCGTACGACGCTCTGGGCGAACCGCGGTACAAAGCCGCCGCCGATGGCTACGCCGTGTTCTTCATCGCCGCGGCGTACTACACGCGCGCCACCTACGCCCTCGGCGGCGCGCTCGAGCCGTGCTTCAAGCTCTACCGCGAGCACAACCCCGGCGACGACAGCCTGGACGAGACGGCGCGCGCCATCTATCGGCGCCTGCTCGAGTTTCGCACCGACAACGGCAACTACATCAACGCCGGGTACGGCTGGAGGACCACCCCGGATGGGCAGCGAGTCGTCCAGCGCGACGCCCATCCCGACGAAGACGTGGCGTATTCGGACGACCTGTCGGATGTCGGGCGCGGCCTGGTGGGCTACTTCCAGCACTTCAAGGACGCGCCGGCGCTGGAGCACGCCGTCAACCACGCCCAGTACTTCCTGCGCGAGTTCCGACCCGGCACGGTCGAGGGCATCTGGAGCAGCGCCGCCGGCACCTGGCTCATCGGGCCGCGCCACCACGCCGGGTTCGAGAACCTGGTCGACGTCTACGCGGACGAGGCGGGCTGGGGCTGGTCGACCTACTTCTGCAACCTGTACCTGGCCCGGCTCTTCGATTGCGTCGCCGACGAAGGGCTGCGCCACACCATCCGCGACCGCTGCGCGGCGTCGCTGCGCTGGTGGTTCGACGCCTGCCAGTGGGAGGACGGTGCGCTGGGCATGTCCGGGCGCGACGACAAGTGGCTGGGCCAGACTGCGCTGGCCGTCCTGCAGTACGTGGAGCTCTTCGGGCGCCAGATGGTGGACGGGGAGACGCACCGCACCTATTACCAGAAGGCCCTGCGGGCGCTGGGCTGGCTGCGGCAGATGAGCGTGCCCGAGCGCTTCCCGCCGGACGGCTACGTCCCGGTCACGGGCCGCAGCCGTCCGTTGCCAGGCTGGAACACCTCCTGGCAACTGGCCCACGTCGCGGAGGGCCTGCTCGCCGGCTCCGCGCTCGAGTCGCTGGGGGCGCCGTGACACCCGTGCCTCCGCGCTCGACCACCGGCGGGCCGCGCGCTGGTGTCCCGTCACGACGCCGGAGAGCCGCTACTGAGCGCGGCCGGCAGGGCGCCACGACCTGAAGCCACCATCACGCGGGGAGGGGCCAGCGATGCCACGGTACATCGAGTTCGTCGCCGAGGAGGAGGGGGTCACCGCGCGGGCGGAGCTGTGGGACGACCGAGCGCCGCGGACGTGCGCGCTCGTGTGGGATCTGCTTCCGGTGACGGGCCACTTCCACCACGCCATCTATTCCGGTGCGGAGGTGGCCATGGTGCTCCCGCGCTACCACGAGCTTGCCCCGGAGCACGCCACCGCGGCCGTGCTGCCGTGGGAGATCGGCTTCGTCTCGCTGCGCCGCGTCGACCACTTCGACGTCGAGGCGGACTTCAGCGAGTTCTGCTTCTTCTACGACCGCGGCGCGCGGCCCAGCATGTTGGACGGCCCGGTGAAGGTGAACCTCTTCGCCCGCTTCGTCTCCGGCCAGGACGCGCTGCAGCGGCTGTGCTACCGCATGCGCACGGAGGGGCAGAAGCGATTCACCATCCGGCGTGCCAAGCAGCCACCGCTGGCTGGGGAGGAGCGCGTGCCCGCCAGGGAGGAACGCCTCGGGACGGCGCGTGACCGGAGGAGGGATGAGGCATGCCCCCGGTGCTGAGCGACGTCGACTACGACGCACTGGGCAAGCAGGTCTCGGTGCTGCGCGTGCCGTACACGCGCGACTCCGCCGGCCTGGGCAGCGTGGCCATCCCCATCGCCGTCATCCGCGGCGGCCCCGGTCCGACGGCGCTGCTCACCGCCGGCACTCACGGCGACGAGTACGAGGGGCAGGTCGCCCTGCTCAAGCTGGTGCGCGAGCTCGAGCCCGAGGACGTGCACGGCCGGCTGATCATCCTGCCGGCGCTGAACCACCCCGCCGTCGCGGCCGGCCGGCGGCTGTCGCCGGTGGACGGCCTGGATCTGAACCGCTGCTATCCGGGCGACCCGGACGGCACCGTGACACCGGTCATCGCCCACTACGTCGAGCACGTCGTGTTCCCCATGTGCGACGCCGTGCTCGACCACCACAGCGCGGGCTACTCGATGCGCGCGCGACCCTTCGTGGCCATCCACGACGCCCCCGATCGCACCGTCACCGACCGCGCCTTGGCTCTCGCCGATGCCTACCTGACGGACACCGTGGCGATCTGGCGGGGCGTCGACGCCGGCAAGAACCAGCTCGCCGCGGCGGAGCGGCACGGCTTGGCCGCGGCCTGCGCCGAGATCGGCGAGGGCGGCCGCCTCTCGCCGGCGACCCTCGAGGCGACCGAGTCCGGCGTGCGCAACGCCCTGCGGTTGTTGGGCATCCTGGAGGGCCGCCCCGCGCGGCGGGAGGAGCGTGGGCTCGCGCCGGCGAGGCTCCTGCACACCCCCAGCGCCGACTGCGACGTCTACGCGCCAATGGCCGGCATCTACGAGGCCTTCCACGAGCCAAGCGCCTTGGTCGAGGCGGGCCAGGCCGCCGGCGCAATCCACGACATCGAGGACCCTACGCGGCAGCCGGCGATCGTCGAGTTCCGGTACTCAGGCTACCTCCTGCTGTCC
>DATADC010000185.1:0-18617 GCA_036258735.1 Candidatus Limnocylindria bacterium | reverse complement strand
GCGCCTCCTCGCCGCGCACCACCCGGATCGGCGCTCGGGGCGCCGGCGGCGGCTCGGGCGCCACGGCATTCTCGGCGCTCGCCTCGGCGACAGACGGGAATGCTGCGATGCCGGCCTCGGCGGCCAGCGCGCGGCCCGCGGCATCGGACACCAGGGCGACCTCTCGGCCATCCTCGGCGGCGACGCCGGCCAGCAGCCGCAGCGCGACCGCGCTGGTGGTGGCCTTGGAGCGGCCCGAGGCGACCAGCACGAGGCGCTTGCCATCGGCCTCCCGGAGCCGGCGAACGACGGAGGTGATCTCGTCGTCCGGCTCCAGGTAGAGCAGCTGCGCCGGATCGGGCATCAGTCAGCCAGGGCCATGCTACGCACGGCCTCGCGCATGGCGCGCTCCGCGGCGCCCGCGCGGGCCTCGAGCACCAGTGCCTGGTTGGCCAGCGCCATGGGCGTGACGTCCTGCCGCGTCGCCAGCGTGCCGGTGGCGTCGCGCAGTCCGACCACGTCACTCGGCCGCAGCGCGACGACCTGCGGCTGGCGCGAGAAGGGCAGCCGGCGCCACCAGCCGTCCTCCTCCAGGACACGCGCGATGTCCGGCAGCTCCGCGCCGCCGCCGCACAGGTAGATGCGGGCTGGGAGCAGCTCGCCGGCGGCCAGGTCGCCGACCATCAGCTCCACGCCGCGCCGCCAGACCTCGGCGTCCTCGCGCAGCGCGCCCTGCAGCGCCGCTCGCGGGACCGATTCGGGCAGCTCGTCCGCGGCCGCAGCCAGCTTCAGCGTCTCCGCGCGCGTGAACGAGAGCCCAAAGCGCTCCGCCAGGCCACGGGTGAAGGCGCGGCCGCCCAGGGCCAGCATCTTCGTTCCGGCAATGCCGCCCTGGCGCACCAGCGCCACGTCGGTTGTGCCACCGCCGACGTCGACGAAGACAGCGCCCGCATCGCCCATCTCCCCGGGGTCCAGGCAGGTCGCGACGGCGTACGGCTCGGCAATGACGCCGAGTAGCTCGAGGCCGAGGTTGCGCGCCACCGACTGCAACGCGCCGAGGTGCACCATCGGCGCGAAGGCGTTGAAGACCGCGAGCTCCACCTGGGCACCGGTGAAGCCGATGGGATTGCTCACCCCATAGCCGTCGATCTTGATCTCGACGATGGCCGCATGCACCAGGCGCACGTCCAGGCGCTCCACGCCGGACTCCCATGCGATGCGCCGCTCGGCCTCGTCCAGGGCCTCGCCCTGCACGCGGGTCACGATCCGCTCCAGCTCGCCGTCGGACAGCGGCAGCTTCGGGTCGTTGCGGCGCACAACGCCCGTGGATGTCGTGCCCTTGACCAGCTCCCCGGCGATGCCGATCACCGCCGCCCGAGGCTTGACGCCGGCCTGCGCCTCGGCCTCGTCCAGCGCCTGGCGGCAGTTGCGCACCACGGCGTCGATGTCCGTCACGGTCCCCGACTGCATGTGGCTCAGGCCCTGCCGGTGGCGGCCTGAGCCGCGCACCACGGCCACGTGC
This sequence comes from Candidatus Limnocylindria bacterium, assembly GCA_036258735.1. Lineage (GTDB taxonomy): Bacteria > Chloroflexota > Limnocylindria > QHBO01 > QHBO01 > JAPSGM01. The sequence goes on along the minus strand of DATADC010000185.1, from coordinate 17,116 downwards.
CCGTCCCCGTCACGCTCCAGCGCCACGACGAGGGCCTTGGCAAACTCGGTCCCTACGTCCAGCGCGGTCAGCGCCGCCGGCCCGGTGCCCGTCCCGTTGGTGCGCCCGCGTCTCAGCCGGCCGAGGATGCCGCCCACCAGCTGGTTCACGGGCCGGTGCGCCACCGCAGTCAGGCCCGTTCCAGCGGCCTGAGCGCGTCGATGGCCAGGCGCGCCGCTTCGGCCACGGCGTCGTCGAGCCGCGTCGCGTCGCGGCCGCCGGCCTGCGCCAGCTCGGCGCGGCCCCCGCCACCGCCGCCGATCATCGGCGCCACCTGGCGGACCACGGCGGCGGCATCGAATCCCTCGGAGGCCAGGTCGCGGCTTGCGGCCACCACCAGCGACGGCCCGCCGTTCGACCCGCCCGCCACGGCCACGAACCGCCCCGTCCGCGACCTCAGGTCGTCCACCCAGGCGCGCAGCGCCGCCGCGTCGGCATCCGGATAGCTCTTGACGACCACCTTCGTGTCGCCTGCGGCGGTGGCGTCGGCAAGGGCCGCGGCTGCGTCCAGCCGGGCCGCGGCGGCCTTTGGCGCGCGGACGGCCCGTTCGGCCTCGCGGAGCCTGGCCACGAGCGCCTCCACCCGAGCCGGCACCTGCTCCTCCGGCACGCCCAGCAGCACGGCCGTGGCCTCCAGCGCGTCGAGGCGCGCGCTGACCAGCGCCTCCGCGGCGTCACCGGTCACCGCCTCGATCCGCCGCAGCCCGGCCCCGATGCTCGACTCGCCGGTAATCCGGAACGCACCGATCTGGCCGGTGGTCCCCACGTGGGTCCCGCCGCAGAGCTCCTTGGAGTAGCCGTCCACGCGCACCACGCGCACCGACTCAGGGACGTACTTCTCGCCGAAGAACATGTCGGCACCCAGCCGCTGAGCGTCCTCGAGGCTCATCCACACCGGCTCGACCGGCGCGTTGCGCCGGATCTGCGTGGCCACGCGGCGCTCCACCTCGCGCAGCGCCTCGCGCGGCGTGGGAGAGGTGGCCGGGAAGTCGAAGCGCAGCCCCTCGGGTCCCACCCACGAGCCGGCCTGCTTGGCCTGCTCGCCCAGGACGTCGCGCAGCGCTCGATGCAGCAGGTGGGTACCGGTGTGGTTGCGCGCCGCGGCCCAGCGGCGGGTCTCGTCCACGCGCGCTTCGACCGGGTCACCCACGTCGAGCTCGCCCTCGAGGCGACCGACGTGGACGATCGCCTGGCCGGCGCGCTGGGTATCTTCAACCAGCAACCGGCCGCCCGGCCCGAGCAGCTCGCCACGGTCCCCCACCTGCCCACCGCCCTCGGCATAGAACGGCGTGCGGTCGAGCACGACCTGGTGCACGTCCCCCGCCTCGGCCATGCCCATGACGGCCAGGCCGTCGGCACGGGTCTGGTTGGGGTAGCCGATGAACTCGCTGGTCAGCTCGGCCAGCGCCGGGTCGATGGCCCGCCGCTCCCCGCGGCCGCCGCGCGAGCGCTCGCGCTGCTCCCCCATGGCGGCGTCGAACCCGGCGCGATCGACCGTCACGCCGCTTTCGGCGGCGATCTCCACGGTCAGGTCGATCGGGAAGCCGAAGGTGTCGTGGAGCCGGAAGGCCTCGGCGCCCGCGATCGTTCCGCCGCTGCCAGCGGAGTCGACGAGCGCCGCCAGCCGCTGGCTGCCGGCCTCCAGGGTGCGGGCGAAGCGGCCCTCCTCCTCCGCCACTTCGGCCAGGATCCCCCCGCGCTCGGTGCGAAGCGCCGGGTAGGCGCCGCCCATGACGTCGATCACCACGTCGCACGTCTCGCGCAGGAACGGCTGCCCGATCCCCATCAGCCGGCCGTGGCGCACCGCGCGACGCATGATGCGGCGGAGCACGTAGCCGGCGCCGTCGTTGGCGGGCTTGACGCCCTCGGCGATGAGGAACGTCATGGCCCGCGAGTGGTCGGCCACCACCTGGTAGCTGAAGCGCTCCGACTCGACGGTCTCGGGGTCGTGGCCGATGTACTCCGCCAGGCGCTGGATGACCGGCAGGAACAGGTCGGTGCCGTAGTTCGAGTCCACGCCTTGGAGAGCGCTGGCCATGCGCTCCAGCCCCATCCCGGTGTCCACGCTCTGGAACGGCAGTGGCGTCAGCGTGCCGTCGGCGGCACGGTCGTACTGCATGAACACCAGGTTCCAGATCTCCAGCCAGCGCGGGCAGGTCTCGGAGTGGTCCGGGACGCACTCCGGGCCCTCGGACAGGTGCGCGCCGCGGTCGAAGTGCAGCTCGCTGCACGGGCCGCACGGACCGGTGTCGGCCATCTGCCAGAAGTTGTGGAAGTCGCCGGCCGCGACGTTGCCCCAGCGCGCGATGCGCTCCGGCGGCAGCCCGACCTCATCGGTCCAGATGCGGTAGGCGTCCTCGTCGTCGCTGTACACCGTGGCCGCCAGCCGTTCGGCCGGGATGCCGAACTCCACCGTCAGCAGCTCCCAGGCCCAGCCGATGGCATCGCGCTTGAAGTAGTCGCCGAAGCTCCAGTTGCCGAGCATCTCGAACAGGGTCTGGTGTCGCGGCGTGCGGCCGACCTCCTCGAAGTCGTTGTGCTTGCCGGCCACCCGCAGGCAGGGCTGGGCGTCCACCGCACGGCGGTAGTCGCGCTTCTCCTCGCCGGTCAGCACCCGCTTGAACTGGACCATGCCCGAGTTGGTGAACAGCAGCGTGGGGTCGTCGCGCGCCAGCAGTGGCGCGGGCGGCACGCGGGTGTGCCCGCGCTCCTCGAAGAAGCGCTGGAACCGCTCGCGGATCTCGGCGGCGCTCAACGGCTGCATCGGTCTTCCTCTGCCATCCTCCGCTCACGAAGAGAGCCGGCTACCACCGGCTCTCATGATCGCGGGTCGCGGTGGCGTGGTCGTGTCAGGCAGCGCCCTCGGGGGCGGCGCCGGGTAGCGGCGCATCGGCATCGTACGCGTCCTGCATCCCGGCCCGCGCCTGCTCGGCCGCCATGCGGCCCTCGTTGACCGCGTCGCCGAAGGCCGCCCGGCGCTCGTCGACGAACTCGCCGACCTGCTCGCGTATCTCCTCGCCGCTGGCCGGCGCGAGCAGCAACCCGATGGCCGCCCCGATGAGCCCGCCGATCACCACGCCCGCCAGGAAACTGCCGATCCCCGAGTCCCTCATGCGATCCGGTGATCCTCCCCTGTGTCGCCCGATTGTACCGGCACCCCCGCGGGCCGTGCCGCCGGAAGGTCCGCCTCCAGGCGCGACTGTTCCAGCCGAACGGCCACGTCCTCGGTCAGCACCTCCGCGTTGGCGGCGACCGTCCGGGCCTGCGCCAGCAGCTCGGGCACCTGCTCCTCGGCCAGCCGCGCCAGGCGCTGGACGTCGCGGGCCAGCGAGCGGGTGTCACGCACCAGCGGTCGCAGGCTGACCACCGCCACGATCAAGCCGATGCCGACCAGCAGCACACCCAGCCCCACCCCGATGCGGAAGATCGTCAGCGCCAGGTCCATTCGCCTACCCGCCTCCCTCGCCCCCGCCCGGCAGCAATGCCGCCGCCAGCAGGGTAGCCACCATCAGCAGCTGGGCGCCGACCGATGCGGCCACCAGGTGATAGTCGCCGATGAGCAGCAGCTCCAGCCCGGTGAAGGATCCCACCGCGTCGCCTGCCGCGGTTCCCACCAGCGCCGCGGCGGCCAGCGCCAGCGCCATGCCGCCCCATCGGCCGCGCAGGACCAGGAAGGCCGACCAGTTGATGAGCGCCACAAGGGCGGTGAGCAGCAGCCACGGCGTCATGCCGCCCGCTGTGCGGCCCGGGCGATTCTCCCGCCACCCAGGCAGGTGTCGCCGTCGTACAGCACCGCCGCCTGGCCGGGAGCCGGCGCCCAAACCGGTTCGGCGGTCTCGACCGCGAAGCGGTCGCCGCCCACCAGCGTTACCTCGCACGGCACGTCGGTCGCGCGGTGGCGGATGCGGACGCTGGCCGCGAAGCGCTCGGCCGGCGGCTCGCCCGCGACGAAACGGCGACCCTCGGCCGTGAAGCTGCGCGAGGCCACCTCGTCGCGCCGGCCGATGACCACCGTGTTCGTCGCGGGGCGCACCTCGCGCACGTACACCGCCTCGCCCAGCGCCACGCCCAAGCCGTGCCGCTGCCCGACCGTGTAGTGCGCGTACCCGGTGTGGGTGCCGACCCGCGTGCCCTGCGCGTCCACGATCGGCCCGGGCTCGCCGGCATAGCCGCGGCGCTCCTCCAGCAGCGCTCGGTAGTCGCCGGCTGGAACGAAGCAGATCTCCTGGCTCTCCGGCTTGGCGGCGGTGGGCAAGCCCAGCTCGGCGGCGATCCCGCGCACCTGCGGCTTGGTGAGCTCGCCCAGCGGGAAGCGCGTATGCGCCAGCTGCTGCTGGTCGAGGACCCACAGGAAGTACGTCTGGTCCTTGTCCGCGTCGGCCGCGCGCTTGAGCAGCAGCCGCCCGCCGTCGCGCTCGACCCGCGCGTAGTGGCCGGTGGCCACGCAATCGGCATCGTAGGCAGCCAGGCCGCGACGCAGCAGCTCGTCGAACTTGATGTACTGGTTGCAGGCCTGGCAGGGGTTCGGCGTGGCGCCGTCGAGGTACGCGTCGGTGAAGGCGTCGATCACGCGGGCGCCGAACTCGCGCTCCAGGTTCAGGATGAAGAACGGGATGCCGACCAGCTGCGCCACGCGGCGGGCGTCGTCCGCCGCGTCCGGGGAGCAGCACGAACGGCTCAGCTCGTACCCCTCGCCCCCGTCGGGATGAAGGCGCATCCAGACGCCAACCACCTCGCCCTCGCGCCGCTCGCCCGCCAGCAGCGCGGCCGCCACGCTCGAGTCCACGCCGCCACTCATGGCGGCCACGGTGCGGCTCACGTCAGGCCGATGCTGCGGCCGGCAGAGACGCCGCTCGCGCGCTGCGCAGCCGGGCGATGCAGCGCTCGGCGACCTCGAGCGTACGCTCCACCTCCTCGGCGGTCGTCCCGCGTCCCGTGGTCAGGCGCAACGAGCCGTGGGCGAGCTCCGGGTCGATGCCCATGGCCAGCAGCACGTGGCTGGGCTCCACCGACCCGGTGGTGCAGGCGCTTCCGGTGGAGGCCTCGATCCCCTCGAGGTCGAGCGCGGCAACCAGGTCGCCGCCCTCCACGCCCTCGATCACGAAGCTGGCGCTGTTCGACAGCCGCTGGGTCGGATGGCCGGTGAGCGTCACGCCGGGAAGCGAGGTCAGACCGGCGATCAGCCGGTCGCGCAGCGCCGCCTGCCGGGCGCTCTCCGCCTCGCGCGCCGACGAGTCAGCGTGCACCAGCTCCATCGCGCGGGCCATGCCCACGATGCCGGCCACGTTCTCCGTTCCAGCTCGCCGCTGGCGCTCCTGCGAACCGCCCGAGGCCTGCGGCAGCATGCCCGTCCCCTGCCGCACGAACAGCGCCCCGACCCCCTTCGGGCCGTACAGCTTGTGCGCTCCGAGGCTGAGCAGGCTGACCTGCAGCGCGTTCACATCGATCGGCAAGAAGGCGGCTGCCTGCACCGCGTCGACGTGGAATGGGACGCGCCGCTCGCGACAGATGCGGCCGATCTCCTCCACCGGCTGGACGGTGCCCACCTCGTTGTTGGCGTGCTGCACGCTGACCAGCACGGTTCGCTCGGTGATGGCCGCCTCGACGTCGGCCGGGGCGACCCGGCCGTATCGGTCCACCGGCAGGTAGGTCACCCCGAAGCCGAAGCGCTCCAGGATGGCGCACGCGTTCAGGACGGCCTTGTGCTCCACCGCCGTCGTGACCACCCGCCGCCCGCGAGCGCTCGCCGCCCAGGCGGCGCCCTTGACCGCCAGGTTGTCCGCCTCGGTTCCGCCGCTGGTGAACACGATCTCTCGCGGCCTCGCGCCGATCAGGCGCGCCAGCGTCTCGCGCGCCTCGTCGAGGCCGAGGCGGGCGCGGCGTCCCGAGCCGTGGATGCTGGACGGGTTGCCATGGTGCTCGGCGAGGTACGGCAGCATGGCGTCGAGCACCTCTCGGCGCAGCGGCGTGGTGGCGGCGTGGTCGAGATAGATGGGCATCGGACACCGATTATGCCGCCACTCGGCACAATCGCACGCAGGAGCGCGTCGAGGGGCATCCGTGCCTCATGTGCCGGCCCCGCGACCCGCAGCTTGGAGGACCGATGATCGTCCGCTCACTGGCCGAGGTGATGGGCACCGACCGCGACGTGGCCGGTGACGGCTGGCGCAGCCGCCGCCTGATGCTCGCGCGCGATGGCCTCGGCTTCTCGTTGCACGACACCACCGTCCAGGCGGGCACCGAGCTGGAGCTCCAGTACCGGCACCATCTGGAGGCGTGCTACTGCCTGGAGGGCGAGGCCGAGATCACCGACCTCGCCAACGGCGAGCGCCACACCATAGGTCCGGGCGTGGCCTACGCGCTGGACCAGCACGACCACCATCGGCTGGTGGTGAGGCGCGACCTGCGCCTGGTGTGCGTCTTCAATCCCGCGCTGGCCGGCACGGAGCGGCACGTGGACGGCGGCTACGAGCCGTCACCCGACTGATCGCGGACATCCCGAGGTCGGTCGTTGCGAGCCTAGTCGAGCTCGACTGAGGACATGACCGCCTCGACACGCGCGGCGGCGCGCGGATCGGTGTCGGGGAACGTCCACCCGGCGATCACCAGGCGCTGGCCGTTCACGTCGACCGCCAGGATGCGGTAGGTGATGTGCGGGTACGCGGTTTCCGAATAGCTGCGCGAGTACCACAGCTTCGCATTGCCCGCGTTGCATTCGGAGGTGTCCGGCGCGGTCAGCGTCACGCCGATGGCCGGATGACCGTCCACCGACGTCTGGACGGGCGCGGTCACGCGCATCCCCGGCAGGCTCCGGAGAGCTTCGATGAAATCAGCCGCGGATCGGCCAAGGGGCGGGTCCAGCAGCCCGGCTTCGATGTCGCATGGGTCCACGTAGACGTTCTCCGGCGTCCAAAAGGCGACGCCCGCGTCCTGCCGAAACACGCCCGTCCACACCACGTGAGGCGACTGCCCCAGCAGGAGCCAGTTGCGCGGGGCTTGGAAGGAGACGGGTATGGGGAAGGGTCGACCCGTCACGTATCGCTCAGCCTCCAGGTTGTGGAACTCGTTGCCCCACGGGGCGAGGGCAAGACCCTCGAGTCCGATGCTGGGCGCCGGAGTGGGCACCACGCTGGGCGTGGGACGCGGGCGTCCCACGCTGTTCACTGCGTTCATGCCGATGATCGCGGCCATGGCTGCCGCGGCGGCGACCATCGCGTATCGATAGATCTGCATTCGGAAGCTCCTCCGGGCGACGCCGAACACGGGTCGCCTCTGGGCGGTCGTGGGGAAGGCTTCCAGGACCGTGTCACGCACGCGGTCGGACATGGTCTCGGTGCCCTCGTCCATCCACGAGCGCAGATAGCGTTCAAACTGCGGATCGATGCTCATCGTGTTGCCCCCTGCGCGGCAGTACGGGCATCCGCCTCGACCGACGCCCGCAGCGCCTTCACCGCATAGTGGAGGCGTGAGGTGGCCGTGCCGACCGGGATGCCGAGCATCTCCGCTGCCTGTTCGATGGTCAGGTCGAGGTAATAGCGCAGCGCGACGACCGCTCGATGATCGACCGATAGCCGCTTGAACGCCCGTTCCAGCTCGTCGCGGTCGACGATCTGCGCGGATCGATCGGACTCGATACCGCCGTACTCGAAGACCGACCGGGCGACCAGGGACGATCTGCTCCGCTGCTGCGCCCGACAGGCCCTTACCAGGATCCGGTACGACCAGCCATCAAAGCGTGTCGGGTCGCGGAGGGTGGGAAGGTCGCGCCAGATGCTGAGCAGGGCCTGCTGCGTTGCATCCTGGGCCATGTCCGCGTCGCGCAGGATCCGGTACGCGAGCGCCTGGAAGTGGTCGCCGATGGCGAGCACCAGCGCCGTGAAAGCGCTCTCGTCGCCATGCTGCGCTCGTTCCACCAGGCTCGTGTCCATGACGCCTTCCATCCGGAGCGCCGAAGCTATTTCGGCGCGCTCACTATGAAGTGCAGCGGTGCGCCGAAAACGATCAAAACATGTCCGGCCAAATCCGCGAGGCAGTTGTGCACCTTGGTACACTCTTTGTGCACGCGGGGAGCTGCCCTCCCGACCAGCCAAAGTGCCCTGCTGGGAGGGAACCGATGTCCAGGCAGTCGATCAGCGCACTCATCCTCGCGCTATTCCTCGCGATGCTCGGCATCGGCGTGGTAAGCGCCGGCGACGGACCCCTACCGCGCACGTGGCGAGAGGTGCGCGCCGCCGTCGCCCGTTACCACAGCTTCGAGCAGGCGATGCGTGACGGCTACACCGTGGAAGGCGAGCCGTGCGTCGCTTCGCCAGACGGCACCATGGGCATCCACGCCATCAACCCCCCGCTCATGTCCGATGAGGAGATCGATCCGCTTCGCCCGGAGATCCTGCTCTACGTCGAGAAGGCCAACGGCAAGCTCGAGCTGGTTGGCGTCGAGTACTGGAAGGCCGACGCCGATGGCGACCTGGCCACCGCCGGCGACCGGCCGAGCGTCCTCGGCCAGCCCCTCGATGGACCGATGCCCGGCCACAACCCATTCATGCCCGTCCACTACGACCTGCACGTCTGGGTCGCCGCGGAGCACCCCACCGGCCTGTTCGCGCCGTTCAATCCCGCCCTGAGCTGCTGATCACGTACGGACCCGATACGTCGACAAGACCGCACACCGGTCGCGGTTCCGGTGAATCTGTGCCCGATACATCGAGCGGCGCGAGCCACCTCAGTGCGGTCCGCGCCTTATCTCCAAACCAAGGTCCTCAAGTTGCTCGGGTGCGATCGCTGACGGCGCGTCCAGCATGAGGTCGGTCCCGGACTGCGTCTTGGGGAAGGCCATGACCTCGCGGATGTTGTCGACGTCGGCATAGAGGGCGGCCCATCGGTCCAGCCCGAACGCGATGCCGCCGTGCGGAGGCGCGCCGTACTCGAGCGCGTCGAGCAGCGCGCCGAACTGGTCGCGCATGCCCTCGATGGTGTGGCCCATCAGCGCGAAGGCTCGCTCGAGGAGGTCCCGGCGATGGATTCGGACGGAGCCGCCGCCCATCTCCCAGCCGTTGAGGGCAAGGTCGTACTGCTGTGCGCGCACCGACCCCGGGTCGGTGCCAAGGCGAGGCTCATCATCGGGGAGCGGTGCGCTGAAGGGGTTGTGCGTCGCGTCCCAGCGTTGCGCATCGGCGTCCCACTTGAACATGGGGAACCGATGGATCCAGACGTACGCGAGGGTCGATGGATCCCGCAGCCCCAGGCGGTCCCCGATCTCCAGCCGAACGTGGCCCAGGGCCTCGGCCGCAGCGATGGGATCCGCGTCGGCGACGAGCAGGAGCAGGTCCCCCGCCTCCGCGCCCAGGGCGTCGCTTAGCGGGGCCTCTCGTCCGGCGACGAATTTCGCAGCCGGCCCACGCAGCGCGCCATCGTCGGCCACCGAAAGGTGGACGAGCCCCTTCGCACCGTGCCGTCGCGCAACGTCGGTGAGCTCGTCAAGCTGCTTCCGCGAGTAGCCGCCGCAACCGGCCGCCCGGATGCCGCGAACCCTGCCGCCGGCCTCGATGGCATCCGCGAAGACGCGAAAGTCGGCGCCGCGCACGACATCGGTCAGGTCCACGAGCTCCATGCCGAAGCGCAGGTCCGGCTTGTCGGAGCCGTATCGGTCCATGGCCTCGGCGTAGGTCAGGCGAGGGAAGGGCTCGCGCAGGATGCGCCGGTCCGGGAGGATGGCCTTCGAGACGCGCGCCACTACGCGCTCGATCGCCCTCATGACGTCGTCCTCGCTCACGAAGCTCATCTCGATGTCGACCTGGGTGAACTCCGGCCCCCGATCCTTTCGCGTGTCCTCGTCCCGCATGCAGTGCGCGAATTGGTAGTAACGGTCATAGCCGGCCACCATCAGCAGCTGCTTCAGCTGCTGGGGCGACTGGGGCAGCGCGTAGAAGCGACCGGGCTGAAGCCGCGAGGGGACGACGAAGTCGCGGGCGCCCTCCGGCGTGCTGCGGATGAGCAGCGGCGTCTCGATCTCGACGAAGCCGTCCCCCTCCAGCGCGCTTCGGATGGCGCTGGCCAGGCGTGAGCGCATCAACATCCGCGCCTGCACGGACGGCCGCCGCAGGTCGAGGTACCGATGCTTGAGCCGCAGGCTCTCGTCCAGCCCGGGCTGCTCCTCGTTAATGTAGAACGGCGGCACCTTGCTCGGGTTGAGCACGGTGAACCGATCCACCGCCACCTCGACCTCGCCCGTGGCCAGCTCGGGGTTGGCCGTCCCCTCCGGTCGATGCCTGACCGATCCCTCCGCTTGCACGACCCACTCGCTGCGCGCCGGCTCGGCGGCCGCATGCGCTTCCGGCGCGTCGTCGGCGCTGGTGACCACCTGTGTGATGCCGTAGCGGTCGCGCAGGTCGATGAAGGTGAGATGCCCGTGGTCGCGGCGTCGGTGGACCCATCCCGCCAGTGTCACGCGCTCCCCAACGTGCGTCGCGCGCAGCTCGCCGCAGGTGTGGGTACGCAGCGACTCTCCCATGGCAGCGGATGGTAGCCGAGGGTCCAGCGCCCGGACATTCGGGGGATGACGGCCGGGCGCTCGACGCGTGATCATGCGGCCGATGCGGCCCGAGCTCGTCGCCTATCTCGTCGCGGTCCTGGCCACGCCGTTGCTGATGGCGGGACTGGGCGCCTTCGCCCTGGTACGCCGGTATGCCGGCCGGCCCATCCCGGCCTGGGCGTCGTGGACGCTGGCGCTGGTCGTGGGATTCAGCCTCAGCGCCGCGTTCGTGCTGATCCCGCCCGAATGGGTCCTGGTGGCGGCACTGAGCCTTGCGCCATTGGGCATCGTCTGGCTCGAGCTCAGGCGTGGAGCGCGACGCAACGCCGGCTTCCTGCTGCTGGGCCTGTCGCTGCCCGGCGCGGTGTGGTGGGGCCGCTTCGTGGTCGAGGACCTGCTGGACCCGCTCGTCGACTACGACCCGGCCTTGCTCCTGTGGTGGGCGCCCCCACTGCTGGGCCTGGCCGTCGCCCTCGTCCTGTTGGCCCTGCCCGACCGTCCGCATCGAGCACGCATCGGTTCCCGGCCGACAAGCGTGGCGCGCGACCCGCTGGCCGTTGCGAACGCCTTCCAGGAGGCATTGCAGATCGGCCCGTTTACGCTGCCCGGCCTGGTGGCGGAAGGTATCGCCTTCGCCACGCTGGCGATCGGCGTTTCACTGGCACTCGGCGCCGGGCTGCCATGGCCCGTCGTCATCCTCGCCGGCGGCGCCGTCTTCGCGCTCCTGTCGGCCGGGCTGTGGTTCCTGGCCCTGCCCCGCAAGGTGCGGCTGGCGTGGGAAGGCTTCGCCGTGGTCGGTCACCTCGATCTCGAGCGCTGGCGGCAGCGCATCGGGGGCGCCGTACCCAACACGTTGCCGAAGATGCATGCCTGGCTTCGGGATACGGAGGACACGCCCGCCAACCGTGCGGGTCGTGCCGAGCTGTTGACCGTGGTCGGTCGCCTCGACGAGGCCCGTGCCGCGGCGGAGCGCATCGAGCCTGAGACGCCGATCGACGAGCTGGAGCGCGCGGCGCTGCTCGACTACGTCGACTGGACGGCCGGCGATGAGGTCGACTTCGAGGACGTGCAACGCCGCGCCGAGTCGTTCGGCGCGCCCGGCTCCAATGAGCGGGCATACGCGCTCGGCGTGGCCGCGCTCGCAGTCGCGCGCGATCGGGCCAACGCCGGCGGCGACTGGATGACGCCGCTGGTCGCGTTTCGGCTGAAGGACGGCGCGATCGGGCGCACGTGGTTCCGCCAGGACGTCCTCCGTCCGCGGCTGGTGATCTTCTTCGTGTTCGGCCTCGTGATCTCCGCGCTGCTGGTCTTCGCCGGACAGCTGCTTCCCGTCGCGTGAACGTGCCGCCCAGCTGGGCCATCGCGTTGGTGGTCGCGGCCATCGCAGCCATCGTGGCGTTGGCCGGCATCGCCGTCCGTCGGGGCTTGATCGACGTGCCGAAGGATCCACTCCAGGCGGCGTCCCACCTCGCGGCGGGAGGGCTGGCCGGCTTCATGGCGATCGCCTTCCCACCGGCGTTGCCCGTGGTTCTGCCCATCATTGGCGTGCTGGGCGTCCTCGCCTTCAGCGGTGACCGATCGTGGCTCGCCGGCCTGCTGGCGGCCGGCTGGGGCGCGGCCTGGACGCTGCTCCTGGGCTGGGGCGTCATCAACGATCTTGCCGATCCGGCGGTGGCGGGCTCGCCGGGCCAGTATCCGGCGCTCGGCGTCGCGGTCGCCATCCTCCTTGGCGGGCTGGGGCTGTCTGCCGTGACCTGGCGGCGCTAGGCGCTCGCGGCAGTCACGACCCCGGGCACGGCCGATAGGCCTATCTGCTGCTGCTCCCCGCTGGCGAGGTCGCGCAGCGTCACGATCCCGGCCGGCGCCTCGTCGCCCACGATGACCGCCCACCGCACGCCGGCCTTGGCGGCCGACTGCAGCTGCCTGCCCAGCCTGCGACCGCTTCCGTCCGGGCGCACGCGCAGCCCCGCCTCGCGAAGTACCGATGCTGTCCGCAGTCGCCCGACCAGCTGCTCGGGCTCTGCCGAGACGACGGCAACCGTCGCCTCCGGCGGCCCGGACGCTCCGCCCTGTTCCTCCGCGGCGAGGAGCACGCGGTCGATGCCCAGGCCGAAGCCGATCCCTGGGGTGGGCCGCCCGCCCAGCAGCTCGGCGAGGCCGTCGTAGCGCCCGCCCCCAGCGAGCGCCTGCTGCTGACCCTCGCGGCCGGCCACGAAGAACTCGAACGTCGTGCGCGTGTAGTAGTCGAGCCCGCGCACCAGGCGGTGATCGAGGACGTATCGCAGGCCGAGCTCGTCCAGCAGCTCGCGCACCGCCGCAAAGTGCTGCGCGCATGGCTCGCACAGGTGATCGACGCTGCGCGGCGCCCCGGCCGCCACGTCCGGGTCAAGCAGGCGATCGTCCAGCACCCGCAGCGGGTTGATCCGCAGGCGGCGCCGGGAGTCCTCGCTCAAGCGGTCCTCGCGCGCAGCGAAGTAGTCGATCAGCACCTGGCGGAAAGCGGGGCGGCAGTCGGCGTCGCCGATGGAGTTCAGGTGGGCGACCGCGTCGCGCACGCCGGCATCGGCCAGGTAGCGATGGGCGAGCTCGATGAGCTCGGCATCCACCATTGGGCCTGGATCGCCGATGACCTCCACGTCCCACTGCGTGAACTGGCGGTAGCGGCCGGCCTGCGGCCGGTCGTAGCGGAACATGGGGCCCAGCATCCAGAGGCGGAGCGGCCCGGGGCGGACGTGCAGCCCGTGCTCCACGAACGCACGCACGATGCCAGCCGTCGGCTCGGGACGCAGCGCCCACTCGGCGCGCTCCTCGTCGCTCCCGGCCGCGCCGGACACGCGGAACATCTCCTTCTCGACCGCGTCGGATGACTCGCCCAGGCCACGCGCGAACAGCTCGACGCGCTCGAACAGCGGCGTGTCCACCCGGTCCAGCGCGTAGCGCCCCGACAGGTCGCGGGCCAGCGTCTCCAGCCGGGTCCAGGCGCGACCCTCATCCGGCAGCAGGTCGCGCGTGCCGCGCGGGGCGGCGATCCGGGCAGACATGGCCGGGAGTGTACCGATGAACCGCCGGGCGACGGGTGCGGTAGCCTCCCGCCGTGACCGCCGCCACCAACGCCGAAGGCCGCGTCCGAGACGCTGCGCCGCTGGTCGTGCTGGGGGCGTTGCTGGTCGTGGCCGCGGCGATCCGGATCCCGGCCATCGGCCTGACCGGCCACGTGGGCGACGTGCTGGTGATCTCGGGGGTGGCCGAGCGCATGGCGGACGTCGGGCCGCTTCGGTTCTACGAGAGCGGAGGGGGCTCGGTGTACCCCGCTCTGCTGTACCCCTACTGGCTGCTGGGCACAGCCTTCAACGGGGATGCCCTTGGCGTCGCGATCAAGGCCATGGCCATTCCCTTCGACCTGGCGGTGGGCCTGCTTCTGTTCTGGATGACAGCCTGGCGCGCGGGGCGCTGGGCGGGCACCGCGGCGGCCGCCCTCTACCTGTTGAACCCCGCGGTCATCCTGGCCGGCCCGGTGTGGGGCCAGATCGACGCGGCGGGAACGCTCTTCATGCTCGGCGCGCTCTTCGCCGCGTCGGCCGCGCGCCTGGGCCTGGGGGCTGCGCTGGCAGTGCTTGCCGGATTGGTCAAGCCGCAGTTCGGGCTCGTGCTCCTGCCGGTCCTAGTCCTTGGCGCGCTGGAGTGGCGCCGAACGCGCAGCCCGTGGCCGATGGCCTACGTGCTGGTCAGCGCGCTGGCCGCCTACGCCGTCGTCACGGCGCCGCTCCTGCTCAACCCGGCGCAGCACGTCGGCAACGTCATGTACGTGAGCGGCATCCGCACCGAGGCGTCGGTCCACGCGCCCAACATGTGGGCGCTCGCGTTTGGGTACGAGCATCCGGACACCGGGCTGACGGTGCTGGGCACGGGGCTCATGTTGGCCGGCCTGGTGGCGGCCCAGCTGCCGCTGCTCCGGAACCGGGACCTGCGGACGCTGCTGTCCGTCGGCAGCTTCGTGGTATTCGCCTTCTACTTCCTGCCCACCCGCGTCCACGAGCGGTACCTGTTCCCCGCCATGGGCACCGTGGCCCCGCTGGCGGCGGTCTCGGCCTCGGTCCTCGGCGGCTACCTGGCGCTGACAGCCGGCTTCGCGCTCTCGATGCTCTACGCCCTCGCCGACACCACGCCCTTCCCGTTGCCGCCGCAGTGGGAGGAGGTGCTGCTGGCACCCTTCATGGTGCCGGTCCTCTCCGTGCTGATGATCGTGGCCGGCGCCACGCTGGTGGTGCAGCTGGCGACCGGCGCCGGCTCACGCCTCGCGGGAGGGCCTCGAGCCTAGCGCGCCTCGCGGGTGACGGAGGTGATGTCCCGGATCCGCTCGATGCGGGCCAGCACTCTCGACAGCTGCTGGAGCGAGGTGACCTTGAGCGTGGCGCTGATCGAGGCCGTGCCGTCCGGCTTGGTCCCGATCGAGGCGGCCACGATGTTGATCTTGTGCTCGGCCACCACGTTCGTGATCTCGTTGAGCAGCCCGGGCCGATCGAGCGCCTCGATCCGCACCGTGATGGGGTAGGTCTGCTGGTCGACCGACTCCCACTCCACGTCGATCAGCCGCTCGATGTCCCGCTCGGACAGCACCGACGGGCAGTTGGCCCGGTGCACGGTCACGCCCTTGCCCCGCGTCACGTAGCCGGTGATCGGGTCGCCGGGGATCGGTGAGCAGCAGTTGGCGAAGCGCACCAGCAGGTCGCCCACCCCCTTGACCCGCACGCCGGTGACCGACGGGACGGCGGATGGGGGCGCCACCTCGGGAAGCGCGATCGCCGCGTCGTCGTGGATCTCCAGCTTGGAGACCACCGACGCCGGCGACACGGCCCCATACCCGATGGCCGCGAAGAAGTCGTCCAGCTCCCGGTAGTGCGCCTGCTGGGCCAGCTCCAGCAGCTTGGCCGAATCGACGGTCGCCAGCGTCTCGTGGGCCAGGCGGCGCAGCTCGCGGTCCAGCAGGTCCTTGCCCTGCTCGATGTTCTCGTCGCGCTGCTGTCGCTTGAACCATTGGCGGATCTTCTCGCGCGCCTGGTTGGTGCGGACGATGTTCAGCCAGTCACGGCTCGGCCCGTGGGCGGCCTTGGTGGTGATGATCTCGACGATGTCGCCGTTGCGCAGCTTGTAGTCGAGCGGCACGAGCCGGTTGTTGGCCTTGGCGCCGATGGTCCGGTGCCCCACGTCGGTGTGGATGCGGTAGGCGAAGTCGAGCGGCGTGGCACCGGCGGGCAGGTCCTTGACGTCGCCCTTGGGAGTGAAGACGAACACCTGGTCCTGGAAGACCTCGAGCTTGAGGCCCTCCACGAACTCCGTGGCGTCAGCGACCTCGCGCTGCCAGTCCATGAGCTGGCGGACCCAGGCCAGCTTCTCGTCGTAGCGCCGATCCCCGCGCGAGCCCTCCTTGTAGCGCCAGTGCGCCGCGATGCCGGCCTCCGCAACGTCGTGCATCTGGCGGGTCCGGATCTGGACCTCCAGCGGCTTGGCATCGGGCCCGATGACGGCCGTATGCAGCGACTGGTACATGTTCGCCTTCGGCATGGCGATGTAGTCGTCGAACTGCCCGGGAATCGGCCTCCAGATGGAGTGCACCACTCCAAGCGCGGCGTAGCAGTCCTTGACGTCGTCCACCAGCAGGCGGATGGCGTGCAGGTCGTAGATCTCGTTGAACTCGGCGCCCTTGCGCTCCATCTTCTTGTAGATCGAGTACAGGTGCTTGGGGCGCCCGGAGATGTCGGCGCTGATGCCGACCTTCGCCAGCTCCTTGCGCAGGATGGCAATGCTGCGGTTGACAAAGCTCTCGCGCACCTTGCGCCGGTCGGCCAGCATGTCGACCAGCTGGCGGTACTTGTCCGGCTCGAGGTACTTGAACGACAGGTCCTCCAGCTCCCACTTGACCTGCCACATCCCCAGCCGATGCGCCAGCGGCGCGTAGATCTCCATCGACTGGCGCGCGATGCGCTGCTGCTTGTCCGCGGGCAGGAAGTGGAGGGTGCGCATGTTGTGCAGCCGGTCGGCGAGCTTGATGATGACCACCCGCACGTCCTCGGCCATGGCCATGAACATCTTCCGGATGTTCTCGGCCTGCTGCTCCTCCATCGACCGGGCGGAGCCGAACTTCGACAGCTTGGTGACGCCGTCCACCAGCCGCGCCACCTCGCGGCCGAACCGCTTCTCGATGTCGGCTAGGCCGAGGGCGGTGTCCTCCGGCACGTCGTGGAGCAGGGCGGCGGCCAGCGTCTCCGCGTCCATCTGCAGCGTGGCCAGGTAGTGCGCCACCTCGACCGGGTGATTGATGTAGGGCTCACCCGACGCGCGCCGCTGCCCCTCGTGCGCCAGG
The DNA here is from genome assembly GCA_036258735.1 of Candidatus Limnocylindria bacterium. Lineage (GTDB taxonomy): Bacteria > Chloroflexota > Limnocylindria > QHBO01 > QHBO01 > JAPSGM01. Next base: position 185 of record DATADC010000185.1, on the reverse strand, counting down.
GCCGCAACCTCGTGCGCACGCTCGATCAGGCCGGCGTTGATGCTCGGCCGATGACGACGCGCCTCCGCGACGACGTCGCCGATGGTGTGGGACGGCTCCTCCGCTTCCTGCCTGCGCGCGACGCGCGAAACCACGGCGGCCGGAGCCGCCCGCAGGCGGGCGAGGTCCATGGTCGGCAGAGGGTA
>DATADC010000184.1:0-10714 GCA_036258735.1 Candidatus Limnocylindria bacterium | reverse complement strand
GTGGCGGCCTGCCTCGGCGTGTTCGACCGCGCCACGCTCGCCTCCTGCGGGAACGTCGTGCTGGGCGACCGCTCCGGCCACCTGCTGGACGTCGAGGCGACGCCCGACGGCTACGCCGTGCTCGAGCCGGAGGACGGTCTGCTGGTCCACACCAACCACTTCCAGAGCGCGCGCTACCGGCCCCAGGAGAAGCTCCTCTCCAGCCTCCCCGACTCGGCGGCGCGGCTGGAGCGCATGACGTCACTGCTGCGCGAGGCGCACGGCCGCATCACGCTGGACACCATCAAGCAGAGCCTGCGCGACCACGACGGCGGCGCGGCGGGCATCTGCCGCCACGAGCCGCAGCGGCCGATGAAGACCATTACCTCGATCATCGCCGAGCCCGAGCACGGCCGGCTGCACGTCGCGCGCGGCAATCCTTGCCAGAGTGAGTACGTTGTCTACAGCCTCTAGTACACCCACTAGCCGGCGCCGTCCGAACGTCCTCCGGCTGATGGCCGACCAGCAGTGGGCGACGAGCATGCCCCTGTAGGGCAACGCGGACACGCGCACGCCGACGCCGGCGACGAGCGTCACCAGCAGCTCCCGCAAGGTGGCGGTGAAGTCCAGGCGCGGTCTGGCCGGGGGCGGGTCGGCCTCGTAGGCGGCGCGAACGCTGGCGGACGGCCGGGCGTGGTTCCAGACCGCGCCGGTGCCATGAGCACCGCCCCGTGTCTGGCGTGAAGGACTTCCCGAAGGAGCCCTTAGACCACCTGGTCGCCCGTGGGGTTGTCCCGGAAGTTCCACGGCTGCAGGTGGCGCCGGAAGAAGGCGCGCGTCTTTTCCAGCACGTCCTCCTGGTTCTTCGGCAGCTGGTTAGCGTGCCCCTCCAGGGGGTAGGTGACGTACTCCACGGCCGCGCCGGCCTGGCGCGCCCGGTCCACAAACGGCTGGATCTGGGCGAACGGCACGTTGCGGTCGGCCTCGCCGTGGTAGACCAGCAGCGGCGTCCTGACGCGCCCCGCGTGCGTGATCGGGGAGCGGTCCCGCGCCAGGTCCTCGCGCTCGTAGAGCCAGCCGCCCACCAGCCAGCGGTCGTAGGCGCGCGTCTCCGTCTGCGCCTGCTGCAGCGTCCAATCGCTGATCGCGGCCCCCGCGACGGCGCAGCTGAACGCCTCCGGCGCTCGCGTCACCGCCATCAGCGTCAGGTAGCCGCCCCAGCTGCGGCCCCCGATGCCCACCCCGCGCGCCGTATCGGCGCTCGGATGCGACCGCACGTACTCAGCCGCGGCCAGCACGTCCGCCAGGTCGCGCTCGCCCAGGCCATCGGCCGCCACGGCCTCCATGAACGCGACACCGTGGCCGGTGCTGCCCCGGTAGTTCGGCGTGATCACCAAGAACCCCTCGTTGGCCAGCCAGCTCAGCAGCGGCGCGAAGTCGTAGCGCGAGAAGCCGGTCGGCCCGCCGCGCACCCAGACGATCGGCGGGTAGCGCCTACCCGCCTGGTGGTCGGCCGGCAGGTACACCAGCGCGTGCACCCGCTGCCCCTCCAACCCGGTGACGACCACCTCCTCCGGCGGCCGCAGCTTGCGCTCCAGCTCCACCGGCGCGCTCCACGTCAGGCGCTGTCGCTCGCCACCTGCCCCATCCGACTCATCCCGGGAGGCGCGGGCAGTCTCGCTGGGGAACACGGCGCTGGCCGACCACAGATCGCCCGGCTCCGTCGGGCTGGAGTGCCAGTACACCACCCGCCCGTCGGGAGCCCAGCCGTAGGGCACGTTTACGCCTCGGTGACGCGTCAGCCGCGCCGCGCGCCCTCCCGCCACGGGCACGGTCCACAGGTCGTCGCCGCTGCCCTCCTGCTCCGCACGTGAGGCGAAGACCAGGTGGCGGCCGTCCGGCGAGAAGCGGAAGGCGTAGTCGTCCCACTCGCCGGTGGTCAGCGGGCGGACGTCCTCGCCTGCGGCGGACGCCGTCCACAGCTTGCACCACCCCGACCGGTTGGAACGGAACACCAGGCGCGTCCCGTCCGGCGACCACGCCGCGACCGGCTTGTGGTACGTGGCGTCCGGCTCCTCCCACAACACGCGCTCGTCGCCGCCCTCCACCTCGAGCAGGCGCACGTCGACCTCACGCGTGTTCTCCCCCTGCGTCACCACCACCACCCGCCGACCGTCTGGCGACCAGTCCCAGCTCACGAGCGAGCCCTCGACGGTGAGCAGGCGGCGCTGCGCCCGGCCATCGGCGCCGACGACCAGCAGGGTAGTTTCGGGCGCCTCCCTGGTGGCGACCAGCACCCACTGGCCATCGGGCGACCAGGACGGCCCGCCAAGGTGGGCATCGCCCGCGCTCAGGCGCGGCCGGAAGAGCGAGCCTCGGTAGACGGTCTGCGCCCGCCCGCCCGCCAGCGGCACGGACTTGAGGGCGCCGTCGCGCTCCAGGAGCAGGCGCCGGCCGTCCGGCGACCACACAGCCGCGTGCGAGACGTTGCCGGCGCTGGTGAACGGGCGCGGGAAGCCGCCACCGCCGGGGAGCAGGCACACGTCGGCCAGTGGGGTGTCCTTGATGCGCTTGCGCTCCGTGTCTTCCTCGACTCGCCGGTCGCGCACCACCACCAGCGCGATGTGCCGCCCATCCGGCGAGAGTGCGAAACCGGCCAGCGACTGCCGGGGATGCACCTCCGCGGCGGACAACCGCCATTCGTCCCTAGCCGGCAGCGTCGTCCTCGGCATGGCATGCTCCTCAGTCATTCGGCCGCGCGCCCCGGGCCGGTCAGCGTCCACAATACGTGTCGGCTAGCCGTGACGTCCACGCTCGCCGGCGGCAGCAGTGGCGCCAGCGCCGTCAACCAGGCGCGGCGCTCCGCCCCGTCCGGGATGCTGTGGCCGGGCTGCGCGTCGTAGGCGGGACCGCGGAAGTCCCAGTAGGCGGTGCGGTGCGCCTGAGCGGTCGGATCGGAGTGGCCCATCGGCGTGTCGTCTCCCCGTAGCAGCTGACGAGCGGGTTCAGGTCGCGAGGGCCGCCGGCGTGTGACTGGTGGGCTCCGCGCGGACACCGGCGCTTTCGAAGAGGAAGCAGCGCGTCGTCCGGCCGGACCCCACCTCGAAAGGAGGCGGCGTCTCCACCCGGCAGCGCGGCATCACGGCGGGGCAGCGGGACGCGTAGGGGCAGCCGTGCGCCGCCGGTGGGGCGACCGCGGGCAGCGCCGGCAGGCCGGCGCCGGGATCGACCGTGAGGGCCGCGGCGCGCATGGCGGCGGTGTAGGGGTGGGCCGGGCGCGTGAGGACCTCTCCCGCCGGCCCCGCCTCGACGACGCGCCCGGCGAACATGACCGCCACGCGGTCGGCGAGGTAGCGTACGACGGGCAGCTCGTGGGTGATGAGGAGGTAGCCCACGCCGCGGCGCTCCTGCAGGTCGGCCAGGAGGTTGAGCACCTGCGCCGCGACGCTCACGTCGAGCGCGCTGACCGGCTCGTCGAGCATGACCAGCTCCGGCTGGAGCACCAGGGCGCGGGCGACTCCGACCCGCTGGCGCTGCCCGCCGGAGAGCTGGAACGGGTAGCGGCCGGCAAGCTCGGGGGTCAGGCCGACCTCCTGCAGGGCGTCGGCCACGAGCGCGGCGCGCTCCTTCGCGGGCGTGCCGAAGTTGACCAGCGGCTCCCCGACCGCTTCAGCCACCGACTGGCGCGGGTCGAGACCGTCGCTCCCTTCCTGGAAGACGACCTGCAGGCGGCGGCGGAGCTGGCGGCGAGCGGAGGCAGCGAGCCGCCACGGGTCCACCCCATCGAGCGTGACCGAGCCGGTGGTCGGGCGGAGCAGGAAGGCGGCCAGGCGCACCAGCGTGGACTTGCCGCTGCCGCTCTCCCCCAGGATGCCCACCGTCTCGCCTGACCGCACCTCAAGGGTGACGTCGCGCACGGCCTCGGTCTTGTGCCGGCCGAAGAGGAAGCCGGCGCGGAAGGTCTTGCCGACGTTGTCGAGCAGCAGGCGGGTCATGGGAGGGTACCATCAGCGATTTCGGCGGCGGGTGGGGCCGGAGCGAAGCGCTCGCCCTGGGCCTGTCCGGGCGTAACCGGGCTGGGGAGCGGCGCCGGTGCGTCGAGCAGGTGGCAGGCGGCGCCGCTCCCGTCGGCGTGCGCGCGCCAGGCGGGCACCTCCACCGAGCAGCGCGCCTCGGCGTCTGGGCAGCGGGGATGGAAGGGACAGCCGGGCGGCACCTCGATCATGCGCGCCGGCAGGCCGCGGATGCCCGCCAGGCGGCCGGTGCGCCGGTCGAGGTCGAGCGCGGGCGTGGCGGCGAGCAGGGCGCGGGCGTAGGGGTGGCGCGGGCCGGCGACGAACGGCCGCACGGCGTTCTGCTCCATCACCCGCCCGAGGTACATCACGAGCACGCGGTCGGCCAGCCGGCTGATGAGGCCCAGGTTGTGGGAGATGACGATCAGCGCGCAGCCCAGCTCACGCTGGATGCGGGCCAGCTCGTGCAGCACCTGGACCTGGGAGATCGAATCGACGGCGGTGGTCGGCTCGTCGGCGATCACCAGGCGCGGGGTGCGCGCGATGGCGATGGCGATCATGGCCCGCTGGCGCTGCCCGCCGGACAGCTCGTGCGGATAGCGCGACGCGAGGCGGCCGTCCAGCCCGACCCGCCCCAGCAGCGCGGCCACGTCCGCCCGCTTGCCCGCCGCCTCGCGCAGCTGGGATGCGATGGTGTGTACCGGGTCGAGGGCTCGCCCGGCGTCCTGGAAGACCATGCCGATGTCTCGGCCCCGCAGGCGCCGCAGGCGCGCCTCCGGCGTCCCGACCAGCTCCTCGCCGGCGAAGCGGATGCTCCCGGCCTCGATCCGGCCGGGGGGCGGCACCAGGCCCAGCACGCTCAGCGCCGTCAGCGTCTTGCCGCTACCGCTCTCGCCGACGATGCCCAGCACTTCGCCGGGCGCCACGTCGAAGCTCACGTCGTCGCACGCCCGCACCGCACCGAACGGCGTGCGGAACACCGTCGTCAGGTGGCGGACCTCCAGCAGGGCCATCAGACCGCCTCCCCGCTCGGGTCCAGCGCGTCGCGCAGCCCGTCGCCCAGCAGGTTGAAGCCCAGCACCGTGATGGCGATGGCGAGCCCGGGCACGAACATCTCCAGCGGCTGCCGGTCGAGGTACGGCTTCGCATCGAAGAGCATGCGCCCCCACTCCGGCGCGGGTGGGCGGAGCCCCAGGCCGAGGAACGAGAGGCCGGCCAGGGCGAGGATGTTGCCGCCGATGTCCAGCGTCGCCAGCACCACGATGGTCGAGGAGACGTTGGGCAGCACGTGGCGCAAGATGATGCCGAGCGGCGTGCCGCCGGCGCACTCGGCCACCTCGATGAAGCTGCGGCCCCGCACGGCCAGCACCTGGCCGCGGATGATGCGGGCGAACCCGGCCCACGAGGCGAGGGTCATGGCCACGAGCGCCTTGTCCAAGCCAGGGCCGAGGAAGCCGATCAGGGCCAGGGAGAGGATCAGCGAGGGGAAGGCGAGAATCATGTCCACCATGCGCATCAGGGCGGCGTCGACGGCGCCGCCGCAGTACCCGGCGGTGACCCCCACCACGGTGGCGATGGTGATGACGGCCACCGTGACGGCCAGCGCCGCGAAAAAGGAGGCGCGCGCCCCGTGCAGCAGGCGGGAGAGCTGGTCGCGGCCCAGGAAGTCGGTGCCCAGGGGATGGGCGCGGCTGAAGCCCTGATGGCGTTCCAGGATGTCGCCGTTGATGGGGTCGTAGGGCGCCAGCCAGGGACCACAGAGGGCGGCGAAGACGACGCAGGCCACGATGACGGCGCCCAGCACGGCGAGGCGGTTGCGCGCGAAGCGCCGCAGCGCCCCCTGCGCCCCCGTCTCGATCAGGTAGGGCGTCAGCTCCCCGGCGGCGCCCGGCGTGCCGAGCCCGGCAACCGCGGCGCTCATGCGCTGGCCCTCGCGCGGCTGCCGATGCGCGGATCGATCAGCGGGTAGACGACGTCGATCAGGAAGTTGGCCGCGACGTAGGTCAGCGACGCGAAGAGCACGAAGCCCTGCACGGAAGGGTAGTCCTTGGCGCTGATCGAATCGACGGCAAACTTGCCCACGCCCGGCCAGGAGAAGATGGTCTCCACGAAGACGGCCCCGCTCAGCAGCGCGCCGAAGGTGAGGCCGAACTTGGTCACCACCGGGATGAGGGCGTTGCGCAGGGCGTGCCGGATCACCACCCCGGCCGGACCGACGCCCCGCGCACGGGCGGCCGTGATGTACTCCTGGGAGAGCGCGTCGAGCATCGTGGCGCGCAGCAGCCGCGTGTAGCTGCCCGAGCCGACGATGCCCAGCGCCAGGGCCGGCAGGATCAGGTTGCGCCAGTCCCCGCGCCCGACGCTGGGCAGCCATTGCAGCTGCACCGCAAAGAGCCAGATGAGCAGGAGCGCCAGCCAGAAGGAGGGTAGGCCGACGCCCAAGAGGGCGAAGAAGCGGGCCAGAACGTCCGGCCAGCGGTTGTGGTAGAGCGCGGCGACGACGCCCATGGGGAGGCCGATGACCAGGATGACGAGCGCGCCGGAGGCGGTGAGCTGCAGCGTGGCGGGGAGGTAGATCATGATCTCGCGCACGACGTAGCGCCCGGAGCGGAACGACCGCCCGAGGTCGCCGTGCACCGCGCGCCCGGCCCAGCGCAGGTACTGCTCGATGGGGTGGCCCTCCAGCGCCAGCTCCTTGCGGGCCCGCTCGATGTCCGCCGGCGTGGGGCGCTCGTTCTCGGCGAACTGCCGCGCGTAGATCTCGGCCGCGTCGCCCGGAGCGAGGCTCATCATCAGCCAGGTGATGACGCTGATGCCGATGACGACCGGAATGATCTGCAGCGCGCGCCTCGCGACGTACCCGACCATCGCCGTCACCTCACCTGCACGGTGTAGTACTGCTCTTGGCTCGTCGCCGGGTGGGCGGTGAACTCGATCGAGCGCTTCATGGCCCACATCTTGGTCGTCGCCGCCAGCGGGATCACCGCCACCTCCTCGTTGACCAGGGCGTTGAGCCCCTGCACGGCCAGCTCTTGCGACCGGGCGAAGTCGGCCGCCGCCAGGCTGCGCTGGATCGGATCGTCGACGCTGGCGCCGGGGCCGAAGAACTGGCCGTAGGCGCCCACCGGCCCGGTGGCCGGGCTGAGGAAGAAGCGGAACAGGCCGGCCGGGTCGGGGTCCGACGCGCCGTACGCTTCGAGCCACAGGTGGCAGCGCAGCTGGTCGCCGCTGACCAGGGCGCTCAACCCCGACATCTCCACGATCTGCACCTCGATGCCGATCTGGCGCAGCTGCGTCTGCAGGAACTCCGGCATCGGGCGCTGCACCTCGGGCGACGGGAACCCGCTGCCCAGCACCAGCTCCAGCCGCCGGCCGTCCTTGACACGGACGCCGTCGGGGCCGGGCCGCCAGCCCAGGTCATCGAGCAGCCTGCGGGCCAGCGCCGGGTCGTAGGGCGGCGGCCCCTTGATCTGGTCGCGGTGCGGCCCGAAGATCGACGACGGGACGAGGGACTTGGTCGTGGTCGCGTTGCCCTCGTAGATCTGCCGGACGATCGTCTCCTGGTCGACGGCGCGGGCGATCGCCTCCCGCAGGCGCCGGTCGCTCGTGAGCGCCCACTCGTCCCGGCCACGCACGTTCACGTAGCCGGCGTTGAAGCCCCCGGCCGCAGACACGACGACCCGCAGGCGCGAATCGCGCTTCAGCTCGCTCACCGCCTCGCGGGGCACCTCCTGGATCAGGTCGACGTCGCCGGCCTTGAGGGCCAGGACGCGGGCGTTGCCGTCGGGGATGACCCTGAACTGAATCGACCGCACCTTCGCGGCGTGCGGCGTGTCCCAGTAGCCGTCGTAGCGCTCGACCCTGAGCGATTCGTCGGGTCGGAAGTCAACGAACTTGAAGGGGCCGGTGCCCATCGGGTGGTTGACGGGGTCGCTGCCCGCCTTGAGGATCGGGTAGAAGGGATCGACCAATTGCCAGGGCACCTTCGTGTTCGGGCGCGCCGTCGTCATCTCGACGGTGTGCTCATCCAGCGCCACGGTGCCCCCTTCGGCCGCGTTGACGCGGTTGGTCCCCCGCCGGACGAAGCGGTCGAAGGTGAAGATCACGTCCCTGGCGGTGAAGGGCGAGCCGTCGTGGAAGGTGACGCCCTTGCGCAGGTAGAAGCGCCAGGTGTTCGGCTCGCGGAACTCGAACCGCTCGGCGAGCTTCGGCTTGAGCTGGAACTGCTCGTCCATCTCGAAGAGCCGCTCGTAGACGTTGGCATTCGGCCAGAGCATCGCCAAGCTGGTCTGGTCGGCGGTCATCGTCCCCGGCCGGAGCAGGGGGATGCCCACCACGAGCTCCCGGTGCGCTCCGGTGGCGGCGGATTCGTCCCCGCCGGTGCGCTCCGATGCCGGCGGCGAGGATTGACCGGCGGAGGAGGCGAACACCACGGGAAGCGGGGATCGGGACCTCTACCTTTCAGGAGCTGCGGTTCGCGGCGGGTGGTCGGTCAGCGCTTGCGCGCCAGCGCGATCTGGTCCATGTAGGGGGCGGGGTGCAGCGACAGCTCGACGTTGCTGCTCATCGCCCAGATCTTGTAGGTGCCGGCGAGCGGGATCACCGTCACGTCGTCCTCGAGCAGGGCCTTCAGGCCCTCGGCGGCCAGTTCCTGGGAGCGGGCCTCGTCCGTGGTCTGGTCGCTCTTCATGACCGGCTCGTCCACGCCCGCGCCCGGGCCGAACCTCGCGTAGCTGCCGGTGTTCCCGGCCGCCGGGCTGAGGAAGAACCGCACGATCCGGATCGGGTCGGGCTCCGGCGCGCCGTACGCCTCCAGCCAGAAGTGCGCCCGCAACTGCCCGTCCACGACCAGGTTGGACAGCGACTGCTCGACGATCTGCGCCGCCACGCCGATCTGGCGCAGCTGCGACTGCAGCACCTCCGGGATGGGGCGCTGGAGCTCCGGGGAGGGGAAGCCGCTGCCGATGACGATCTCCAGCCGCCGCCCGTCCTTGACGCGGATGCCGTCGGGGCCGGGCCGCCAGCCCAGCTCGTCCAGCGCCCGGCGGGCGGCGGCGGGATCGTAGGCCGGCGGCCCCTTGACCCTGTCCTTGTACGCGCCCAGCATCGTGGCCGGGATGAGCGTCTGCGAAACCTCTGCGTTGCCCTCGTACACGTCCCTCACGATCTGCTCGCGGTTGATACCCATCGCCAGCGCGCGGCGCAGCTGTCTGTCGGCGGTGAGGCCCCACTCGTCTTCGCCGGTGGCGTTGATGTAGATGGCGTTGAAGCCGCCCAGCGCGGACTGCACCACGCGCAGCTTGCTCTCCCGCTTCAGCTCACTCACCGCCTCGCGCGGCACGTCCATGATGACGTCCACATCGCCGGCCCGCAGCGCGAGGATGCGGGCGTTGCCGTCCGGGATGAGGCGCAGCAGGATCGACCTGACGCGCGCGGCGTTGGGCGTGTCCCAGTAGCCGTCGTAGCGCTCGACCTCGATCGATTCGTCCGGTTTGTAGCTGACGAACTTCATCGGCCCGGTGCCCATCGGGTGAACCGCAGAGTCCGTCCCGGCCTTGATGATGTGGGCGTGGGTCGCCAGGTCGGCCAGGCGCGAGGGCACCTTGAGGTTGGGGCGGGAGGGGGTGAAGTCGACGGTGTGGTCGTCCACCGCGACCGTCGCCCCCTCGACCGAGTTGATCGCGGCGCCGCCCCGCCGGGCGACGCGGTCGAAGCTGGAGACCACGTCCCTGGCGGTGAAGGGGGAGCCGTCGTGGAAGGTGACGCCCTTGCGCAGGTAGAAGCGCCAGGTGGCGCCGTTGTTGATCAGCTCCCAGCGCTCGGCCAGCATCGGCTTAAGCTGGAAGTGCTCGTCGCACTGGGTCAGGCGCTCGTAGACGTTGCAGTTCGGCCCGTTGACCGCCAGCCGGTTCAGGTCGTGGGTCATGGTGTCCGTGCGCATGATCGGCGTGGCGATGACGATGTCCTTCAGCTCGCCCGAGGCCGAATCGGCGCGTTGGTCGGGGCGGCCGGGGGTGGGGCCACAGGCGGCGAGCGACGCGGCGGCGGCGCCGAGCAGGGGGCGGCGGGCCAGACGCGGTGGGTGGCGGGTCATGCGGTGGTCCCTCCTTCCACTCCTTCCACTCCTTCCACTCCTTCCACTCCTGTCGGTTCCGTGGGCTCGGGGGCGTCCTCGACGATGTCGCCGGGGGCGGCGGGTGCGGGGCGGGTGTGGCGCTCGGGCCCGGGCCGGCGGGTGTAGGGCTCGACGACGCGGCCGGCGACGAAGTGCTGGTCGGCGATGCGCTCGACCATGGCGGGCGTCAGCGCGCAGTACCAGGCGGCGTCGGGGTAGACGACCATCATCGGTCCCAGGTTGCAGGGATACAGGCAGCCGGTGCGGACGACGCTGACGCGCCTGGGATCGCTCGGCGATTCCGGGCCGCCAGCGCCGTTCGGACCGCTCGTCCTGCCCGTCAGGCCGCGGCGGGCGACGGCCTCGCGCACGCGCTCGTAGAGCTCGAGCGACCCCCGCGTGGCGCAGCGCGGGCCGGTGCAGACGAAGGCGTGGTAGCGGTACGGCGGGATGACGTTGAAGCCGGGGTTGGCGTACTCGAGCCCGAGGTCCTCGCGGATCTCGGCGGCGCCGCCCTGGATTGTGGCCGCGCCGATGGTCTCCAGCGCCGCATGGCCCAGCGCGTCACTCTTGCCGATGGCCTCCGCAAAGACGACCTCGACGCCGC
>DATADC010000183.1:0-1781 GCA_036258735.1 Candidatus Limnocylindria bacterium | reverse complement strand
ACGTGCAGGTCGGAGTGGCAGAGGCCGGCGGCGACGACATCGATGCGGACCTGTCCGGGCCCGGGGTCGGGCACCGGGACCTCGACGAGCCGGGCGACGCCGGGGGCCAGCATCCGGTAGGCGTGCATCGTTGCTCCCCTGACGTCGTTGACCCGCGTACTCAAACTGAGTTTAGTTCATCCTCGGAGCCGGCCGGGTGTCGCCGGGCTGCACGCTGTCGAGGAGGCCACTGTGCCGTTCGTTCTGATCCACGGTGCCGGGTTCGGTGCCGCTTGCTGGAACGAGCTCGTCCCGTTGCTTGACGCCGAGGCGCTCACGGTCGACCTGCCGGGCCGCGGTGCCCGATCGAACGTGGACCTCCGCCTCGTGACGCTGAAGGACTGTGCCGAGGCCGTCGTGGCCGACGTCGAGGCCGCCGGTCTCGCCGACGTCGTGCTCGTCGGGCACTCCTTCGCGGGTGTCACCGTCCCGCGCGTGATGGACGCGATCCCGGAGCGGATCCGCCACGTGGTGCTGGTGTCTGCCGTGGTCCCTCCGGACGGGACGCGGGTGCTCGACCAGATCGATCCGGGCGTGCGGGCCGCGGTCGAGGAGTCGCTCGCGGGTGGCATCTACAGCCAGGGGCTCGACGCCGCCCGCCTGATGCTCTGCAACGACATGGACGAGGCCACGGCCGCCTCGGCGCTGAGGCGACTCGTCGACGACTCGGCGGCCCTGCTGTCGGAGCCGGTGGACCTCTCCGGCTTCGCACGCGATATCCCGCGGACCTACGTCCGGCTCACTCGCGACCACTGCTATACGGAGGAACTGCAGGAGCGCTCCGCGCGGCTCGTCGGCGGCGACGTCGCGACGCTCGACTCAGGGCACATGGCGATGATCAGCGTTCCGGACCGGCTGGCGCAGGTGCTCAACCGCGTTCACGGCTGAGACCCGGACTCCGCCCCTTGTCCGGGCGGCCCTCCGCACGTACTCTCTCGAACTGAATTCAGGGCTCGAACTGAGTTCAGGTCAGCGCAGGGAGGCGCAGGATGGACCATCTGATGCTGGTCGTGGTCAGCGGCATCGCGAGTGGGGCCGTCTACGGACTCATGGGCCTCGGCCTGGTCATCATCTACCGGGCCACCGACGTCGTGAACTTCGCGCTCGCCAGCATGGCGACGCTCGCCGTCTACGTCGCCCTGATGGTCGTCGAACAAGGCTGGGGGGTCGTCGCGGGCATCTCGGCGGCGGTCCTCGTGGCCATCGTGCTCGGGTTGATCGTCCGCGAGGCCGTGATTCGCCCGCTCGGGGCCGGGCAGCTCTTCGCCGCGCTGGTCATGACCATGGGCGTGTCCCTGATCATGGAGGCGGTCGTCAGTGACGTCTGGGGTACCCAGCCCCGGGCCTTCCCGCCCCTCGTGGCGGGGGACACGGCGATCGGTTCATCGGTCGTGGCGAACCAGGATCTCGTCATGATCGCGGTGGCCGGCGCGGCGATGCTCGCGGTCGGGTGGCTCTTCACCAGGACGACGCTCGGGTCCGCGATGCGCGCCGTCGCCGAGTCGGCGGCCACCGCCGAGATCATCGGCATCTCGGCTCAGCGCGTCGCCCGGATCGCCTGGGCTCTGGGCCTCGGCCTGGCCGCGCTCGCCGCCGTGCTGTACGCGCCCAAGTCGGGCTTGTCGCCCATCGTGCTGGCAGCGCCGCTGTTCAGGGCCTTCGCCGGCATCTTCCTAGGCGGCCTGAACAGCATGCACGGCGCCGTCATCGGCGGTCTGGTCATCGGCGTGCTGGAGAACCTG
>DATADC010000182.1:0-5314 GCA_036258735.1 Candidatus Limnocylindria bacterium | reverse complement strand
CAGTCAGCCTGTGGACCGATGAGGCGGCCACGGCCCGCACCATGTCGGCGGACCTAGCCGGATACGTCGACAAGATCCTGTTCGACGAGCCTTCGATGGCCGGCTATTACCTGGTCCTTCGGCCCTGGGCTGCCGTCTTCGGGACCAGCGAGGCCGCACTACGCAGCCTGTCGGCGCTGGCCGCTGTTGCAACCGTCCCCTTCTTGTACCTGGCCGGGCTACGGCTCGGCGGCCGGAGGGTGGCGGTCGCCGCCGCGGCGCTGCTGGTGGCGAACGCGTTCGTGCTGCGCTACGCGCTTGAGGCGCGCAGCTACGCGCTGGAGCTCCTGCTCATCACCATCGCGACCTGGTTGCTGATCCGCAACGCCGACCCGGAGCGGGAACCGAGCCGCACGGCCTGGATCCTGTACGCCGTCGCACTGGCAGCAGCGATCTGGATCCACCTCTACGCCGTCTTCGCCGCGGCCGCGCACGCCGTGTGGCTGTGGTGGCTCGGAGGGCCCGCCCGGCGGCCGGGGCTGCGCGCCGCGGGAATGGCCGTGCTGGCCGCGGTCCCGGTCACCATCGCCATCGTGGTGTGGGGTCCCGTCCGCGCCTGGCTGGACGCCCCGACCTTCGATTCCGCGCTCGAGACGCTCGCCACGCTCGTTGGCGCCACGGAACGCGGTCTTGCGGGCACGCTGCTGAGCGTGGCCTACCTGGCCGCGGTGGCGGCCACCGCCGCGGTGGTCGCGCGCCGCTGGGCGCCGCACGGAGACCGCGCTGCCGGCGACCGCTGGCTGCTCCTGCTCGCCATCGCGGTGCCGGTCGGCGCCGGCCTCGCGGTCTCGACGGTGAAGCCGATCTTCGTCGACCGGTCGCTGATCGTGACCGTTCCCGCCCTGCACCTGCTGCTCGCTTCGGCACTGGCGCTGATTCCGCGCACGTGGCCGGCGGCCGCAGTGCTCATCGCCGTCCTCGCGCTCTCGACGAGCCAGGCGATGCACGGGACCATCGACAAGGCGGACTGGCGCGGCGCCATCGACGCCGTCGCCTCCGAGGCTCGCGCGGGCGACTCGCTGCTCGTCTTCCCGGCAGAGCACTCGTCGGACGCGGCCCGCTATTACGCGGCCCGCGAGCCGGCACTCGCGGACATGCCAATCCAGGATGCGGTGGCGCCCCTGGGCGAGGCGGCGGACGGCCGTGGCCGTATCTGGCTGCTGGCCTACGACGTGCCGCCCGGTGTCCGGATTCACGACGGCGCGCTGGACCGCGAGCTGTCGCGCCGCGGGTACCGCTTGGAGGAAACGCGCCCGTTCCATCGGCTCACGCTGGAGGTGTACACGCCTCCAGCGGCGGCAGTCGAGTGACGAACGCGCGTCGCGGCGACCCGGCTATGCTACCGGCCGAAACGATGATGGAATCCCCCACCAAGCGCCATATCGGCGTCGGCACGGCCGACATCACCGCCGAGGACCGTGCCCGCGTTCAGCAGGTGCTCGAGTCCGGCCGCCTCAGCGCGGGACCGATGATGTCGGAGTTCGAGTCGCGCTTCGCCGCCCTTCACGACCGGCGGCACGCCGCGATGTGCAACAGCGGCACGGGTGCGCTGCAGCTGGCGCTGCAGGCGCTCAAGGAGCGCTACCGCTGGGCCGATGGCGCCGAGGTCATCGTGCCGGCCATGACCTTCGTGGCCACGGTCAACATCGTCCTCTTCAACCGCCTGACGCCGGTGCTGGCGGACATCGACCCGCAGACGTTCAACCTCGACCCGGTGAGTGCCGAAGCTGCCGTCACCGACCGCACCGTCGCCATGATCCCGGTCCACCTCTTCGGCCAGCCGGCCGACATGACGTCGCTGATGTCCATTGCGCAGGAGAAGAACCTGCGGGTCGTGGAGGACTCGTGCGAGACCATCGGGGCACGCCACCACGGACGGAGCGTCGGCACCTTCGGCGACTTCGGCTGCTTCTCGACCTACATGGCGCACATCGTGACCACCGGCGTGGGTGGCCTGGCACTGACCGACGACGACGAGAACATCACCCGCTTCCGCAGCCTGATGAACCATGGCCGCAACCCGCGCTACCTGCGCATCGACGACGACCAGGGGCTGGACGACGCCGAGCTCCTGCGGGTGGTGTGGAGCCGATACGACTTCGTCTCCCTCGGCCAGTCGTATCGGGCCACCGAGATGGAGGCAGCGCTGGGCATCGGGCAGCTGGACAGGCTGGAGGCCAAGCAGACGCGCCGGCGCGAGGTGGCCGCCCGCCTGATGGAGCGCCTGGCGCACCCGGACCTGCAGCTGCCCATCACGGCCGGAGGCAACGACCACGCATTCATGATGTTCCCCATCGTGTGCCGCACCGCCGAGCTGCGGGATCGGCTGGTGATCGCCCTGGAGCGCGCGGGCGTGGAGACGCGGTTCCTGCTGCCGATCATCGGGCAGCCGTGCTACGAGGGCGTGCTCGACTTCCCGCCCGCTGCGTATCCCAACGCGCGCCACGCGCTGGCCAACGGCTTCTACATCGGGTCCCATCCGGGCATGACCGATGACGACGTCGACTACGTCGCCGAAGTCGTTCACTCCACGCTGGGGTCGTCCGCATGAGGCTCCTGGTCGTCATCCCGACCTACAACGAGGCGCTGAACCTGCCCCACCTGGTGCCCCGCATCCGCGCGGTGAAGCCCGATGCCGACGTCCTGGTGGTGGACGATGGCTCGCCGGACGGAACCGCGGACGTGGCTCGCCAGCTGGGCGTGGGCGTCCTGGAGCGCTCGTCCAAGGCCGGACGCGGGGGAGCGGTGATGGCCGGCCTCCGCGACGGGCTGGCGCGTGGCGGCTATGACGCCTTCCTGGAGATGGACGCCGACCTATCCCATCAGCCCGAGGAGCTGCCGCGATTCCTCGATGCCTTCGGCGGCGCCGACATGGTGATCGGGTCGCGCTACCTGCCGGGCGCGGGTATCGAGGGCTGGTCGTGGCGGCGCAAGGTCTGGAGCCGCATGTCGAACCGGATGATCCGCGTCGTCCTGGGCGTACCGCTGACCGACTTCACCAACGGGTATCGGCTCTACAGCCCCCGCGCGGTGGAGCACCTCGCCGCCGCGCCGCTGCGCGAGACTGGCTACATCAGCCTGTCGGAGTGGGCGTACGCGCTGCACGCCGCCGGCCTGCCGATCGTGGAGGTACCCACCCTCTTCATCAACCGGCGCCTGGGGACATCGAACATGTCCGCGTCCGAGGCGCTGAACGCGCTGCGCGGGCTGGTCCGCATGCGGCGGCGCATGCCGGCCGCGCGCGGCCACGCCGAACGTACGGCATGAGGCGCTGAGGGCGGCATGACGCGCGCGCTGATCACCGGCATCACCGGCCAGGACGGCTCCTATCTCGCCGAGTTCCTGCTGGACAAGGGTTACGACGTCTGGGGCCTCGTGCGCAGCAGCAGCCTGGGGACGTTCGAGCGCATTGAGCACATCCTGCCGCGGCTCAACCTGCTCGAAGGCGACATGACCGACGAGGGGTCCCTGGTTCGGGCGCTGAAGGCCTGCCACCCGGACGAGGTCTACAACCTGGCGGCGCACAGCTTCGTGCACCGCTCCTTCGGGCAGCCTGTCTTCACCGCCGACGTCACCGGGCTCGGCGTGGCGCGCATCCTCGAGGCGATCCGCGAGACGGACCTGGGGATCCGCTTCTATCAGGCCTCGAGCTCGGAGATGTACGGCAACACGCCCGAGTCGCCGCAGGACGAGGACACGCTCCTCGTGCCGGCCAGCCCGTACGCCGTTGCCAAGGTGTTCGGGCACCTGCTCACGCAGAACTACCGGACCGCCTACGGCCTGTTCGCCGTATCGGGGATCCTCTTCAACCATGAGTCGCCGGGGCGCGGGCTGCACTTCGTGACCCGCAAGGTGACCGACGCTGTGGCGCGCATCTCCCTTGGCCTCGCGGACAAGCTCGAGCTGGGAAACCTCGACGCCCGGCGAGACTGGGGTTACGCCGGCGACTACGTTGAGGCCATGTGGCTCATGCTGCAGCACCACGAGCCCGATGACTTCGTCATCGCGACCGGCGTCAACCATTCGGTACGCGAGCTGTGCGAGCTTGCCTTCGGCATGGTGGACCTCGACTACCGCGAATACGTCGCGGTCGCCGAGGAGAACCTGCGGCCGAGCGACGTGGACGAGCTGCGCGGCGATCCGTCCAAGGCCAAGCGGACGCTGGGTTGGGAGCCGCGAGTCGACTTCGAGAGCCTGGTTCGGATGATGGTGGACGCCGACGTGGCTCGCCACAGGGCAAATCCCGGCGTCCGAAGCTACGTCTAGCACATCGTGCGCGCGCTGGTGGTCGGGGCCGATGGCTTCGCCGGCCGCTGGCTCCTGCGTCACCTGCTCGAGAGCGGCGATACCGTCTCGGCAGTGGTTGGGCCGCGCTATTCGGAGGCCCGACCGCTCCTCGGCGTGGAACCCGACCGAATCCACCAGCTCGACGTCCGCGACTTCGCCGCCCTGAAGTCCGCCGTCCGTGCGGCAGAACCGGACGGCGTGTACTACCTGGCAGCGGTGTCGCAGGCCGCAGGTCGCGAGGAGCTGAGGGAGGCCGCAGGGATCGCGCTGATCGGCGCCGTCCACGCCCTCATGGCCGGCGCCGAGGCCGATTCACCGCCGCGCCTGCTGTACGTCAGCAGCGCCCACGTCTACGGGCACGCCGGCAGCGACGGCCAGCCCATCGACGAATCGGCGCCAGTGCAGCCAGCGAGCGTATACGGCGCTGCCAAGGCCGCCGCCGAGGCGGCGCTGCTGCAGCTGGCCCCGGCCAGCGGCGTGGACGTGGTGATCGCCCGACCCTTCAATCACGTGGGTCCTGGGCAGCACGCCGGCTTCGTCATCCCGACCCTGGCGGAGCAGGTGCGCGGCATCCCGCGCGGCACTCGGGGTGTCGTCCGGGTCGGCGTGGCGCACACGGTCCGCGACTACACCGACGTGCGGGACGTGGTACGCGCCTATCGGCTCCTGCTGACCTCGGGCGCTTCGTCCGGCATCTACAACGTGGCATCCGGCCGCGGGCTGTCCGTTCGGGAGGTGGCAGATGCGCTGCTCGCGACCGCGGGCGTCTCGGCGGACCTCGAGGTGGATGACCTTCGGGCCAGGCCCAACGACCTGACCAGCCTGATCGGCAACGCCAGCCGGCTCCGCTCGCTGGGCTGGCGACCGGAACGTGCCCTGCGCGATACGCTACGCGACGTACTCGACCAGGTGGACACCGCGGGAACCTGAATGCACAGCGCCCCCGCCGCCCGCACCGAGCGCCCGAGCACTGCGGCGGCAATCTTCC
>DATADC010000181.1:0-18153 GCA_036258735.1 Candidatus Limnocylindria bacterium | reverse complement strand
GGTCGTGGCGTGGATCCGCGAGACGCGCGAGGAGATCGAGCGCCTCCAGCCGGAGATCGAGGCCGCCGAGCGCGCCGCGGACTACGCCCGCGCCGCCGAGCTGAAGTATGGCCGCGCCAACGAGCTCGCCACCCAGCTGGCCGAGCAGGAGGAACGGCTGCGTGAGCTCAAGGCATCGGGCTCGCTGCTGCTCAAGGAGGAGGTGGACGCCGACGACATCGCGGCCGTGGTCGCGCGCTGGACCGGCATCCCGGTCAGCCGGCTGATGGAGGGCGAGACCGAGAAGCTACTCAAGATGGAAGATCGCCTCCATGCGCGCCTCATCGGCCAGGATGAGGCCGTCACCGCCGTGTCGGACGCCATTCGTCGGGCCCGGGCCGGCCTAAAGGACCCGAAGCGCCCCATAGGCTCATTCATCTTCCTGGGGCCCACCGGCGTGGGCAAGACTGAGCTGGCGCGCGCGCTGGCCGAGTTCCTGTTCGACGACGAGAACGCGCTGGTGCGCATCGACATGAGCGAGTACATGGAGAAGTTCGCCGTGTCGCGCCTGGTGGGCGCGCCGCCGGGGTACGTGGGCTACGAGGAGGGCGGCCAGCTCACCGAGGCGGTCCGCCGCCGTCCCTATCAGGTGGTGCTCTTCGACGAGATCGAGAAGGCCCACCCCGACGTCTTCAACGTCCTGCTCCAGCTGCTCGACGACGGCCGCCTGACCGACTCGCAGGGCCGCACCGTGGACTTCAAGAACACGGTCGTGATCATGACCAGCAACATCGGCTCGGCGGCGCTGATCGAGGCGGCGGAGGCTGGGTCCGAGGCCTTCGAGCGGGCCGCCCAAGCGGTGACGCTCCAGCTGCGCGAGCACTTCCGTCCCGAATTCCTCAACCGGGTGGACGAGGTGATCGTCTTCAAGCCGCTGAACGAGGAGCAGCTGGCGGAGATCGTGGGGCTCCTGCTCGCGGGCGTGGAACGGCGCCTGGCCGAGGCGGGCATCTCGCTGGAGGTGAGCGATGCCGCCCGAACCTACGTCGCCCGCGAGGGCTACGACCCCACCTACGGCGCGCGCCCGCTGCGCCGCGCCATCCAGCGCCTGGTCGAGAACCCGCTCGCCCGACGCATCCTCGGCGGCGAGTTCGCCGCTGGCTCCACCGTCCGGATCGACCTGCGTGACGGGGAGCTGACCTTCGAGCCCGTCGCGTCAGCAGAACCCGCCACGGCGCCGGCCGCCGCGGCGTCCTGAGTCGATCCGCCACGCATCGGTCCATGAGGATCCTCGTCGCCAACGACGATGGCATCTACTCGCCCGGCATCGCTGCGCTCGCCAGGGCTGCAACCGCGTTCGGCGACGTGCGGGTCGTGGCGCCGGACGTGGAGCAGAGCGCGGCGGGCCACTCGATCACCGCGGCGCGGCCACTGAGCTACAAGCGCACGCCGGTGATGGAGGACCTCGGCGTGGAGGCGTACCGCGTCAACGGCACGCCGGCCGACTGCGTCGCACTCGGCATGTTCCAGTGGGACAAGGTCGACGTGGTGCTGTCGGGGATCAACCTGGGCACGAACCTCGGGAACGGGGCCTGGCATTCCGGGACCGTGGCCGCCGCGCGCCAGGCGGCCCTGTTCGGCGTGCGCGGCATCGCCTTCAGCACGCCGGTCACCGGGGATGAGCCCGACTTCGACGCCCTGGCACCGCACGTCCACAAGGTGCTGGACTGCCTGCTCCCCAAGGAGTCGCTGGAGCTGGTCAACGTCAACGTGCCGCGCCACCCACGCGGCATGCGCTGGACGCGGCAGGCCATCAAGCGCTACGACGGCAAGATCGTCCCGGCACAGGACCCCATGGGCCGGCAGCACTACTGGTTCACCGTCGTCCCGATCCAGGAGACCGAGCCCGAAACCGACCTGTGGGCGGTGCAGTACGGGTACACCTCAATCACGCCGCTGGAGATCGACGTCACCGACCACGAGGGCCTCGAAGCGCTCAGGCGCGCCGCCCCACTGGAGCAGCTCGACGAGGGGCCTGCCGAGGCCATCCCGGAGCAGGTGGAGGAGGACGAGTCCTGAGCGTGCGCCATGGTCGCCGCGCGCGTGTGGCCGTCTGGCACGCGACGTGCGACACCGACTCTCCCTGGCGCGCGGAAGGCGCCTGCACGCGACACTGACGAAGACGAAGGAGGCAACCGATGTTCGGACTCGGAATCATCGGGACGATCCTGCTGATCCTGCTGATCCTGTGGCTGCTGGGCGTCCTGTAGCCGAGGAGCGAGCGCGTTAAGCGTCCTGATGTAGGACGGCAACACACGCGGAGGCCGGGGCACATGCCCCGGCTTCTTGCTGTGCTGGGACCGATGCCGGCGGGTCGCCGGCTAGCGATGGCGCCGGCGGCGCCCCGCGGGAGTGGGTCGCGGACGCTCCCGGTCCGTCCGCCGCGGCGGCGGCACGAAGCGCCGGCGCCGGATCTCGTCGTTCATGGCGGCGATCCGCGGCGGGAACTTGACGAACGTCGCCCACACGGCGACGGCCATGCCGGGCACCAGGATCAGCAGCATGAGCAGCAGCGGGACGTGGATGACGACCAGCAGCGGGATGATTCCCCACGTCACCACGATCGACCAGAAGACCCACTCGTGGAGTGACAGGATGGCCGGGTAGCGACGGTATCGGCGCTGCGCGGTGGAGTACACGAAGATCGCGCCCGCCACGATCAGGATGGCCCCGACCCACATCAACGTGAACAGGTCGGGGAAGTTGACCGGCGTGAACGGGTCGAAGAGCAGGTTCATGGGCGGCGGGAGTCTAGCAGAGCACTTCCCGCGGCTATAATCGCGTCCCCCAGCTCCACCATGGCCCGCCGCAGCACGAGGTCGCTATTGCGCGCTCTCCTCTCCGTATCGGACCGCGAAGGCGTCGTTGAGCTGACCAGGGGGCTGCAGGAAGCGGGCGCCGAATGCTTCGCGACCGACGGGACCCGCGCGCACCTGCATGAGAACGGGATCGAGGTCCGCCCGGTCAGCGACCTGACCGACTCGCCCGAGGTCCTCGGCGGCCGCGTCAAGACGCTCCACCCCAACATCTTCGCCGCGCTCCTGGCGCGCCGCGACCAGCCCGACCACCTGGCCCAGCTGGCCGAGCACGGCATCGAGCAGCTGGACGTGGTGGTCGTCAACCTCTATCCCTTCGCCGAGACCGTCCGCCGTGCTGGCACCAGCCTGGACCAGGCGCTCGACCAGATCGACATCGGCGGCGTCGCCCTGTTGCGCGCAGCGGCAAAGAACTTCCCGGGCGTGGCCGCGGTGAGCGACAAGACCCAGTACGCATCGGTCCTGCGCGACCTCAAGTCGCTCGGCGCCGTCAGCCCCGAGACGCGCCAGAAGCTCGCCGCCGAGGCGTTCGCTTTGACCGCCGCGTACGACGGCCACATCGCGAGCTACCTCAACCGACAGGCCGGGATGCTGTTCCCCAGCCGGATGACGCTGGTGGTGGAGAAGAAGTCCGACCTGCGCTACGGCGAGAACCCGCACCAGCTGGGGGCCTTCTACGCCGATCCCGCTCAGGGCCTCGGCAGCATCTCCAGCGCGCGTCAGATCGCCGGCAAGGACCTGTCCTTCAACAACCTGCTCGATCTCGACGCGGCGTGGAGCATCGCCAGCGACTTCAAGACCCCAGCGGTCACCATCGTCAAGCACGGCAACCCCTGCGGGCTGGCCAGCGTGGTCGACCTGGCCGAGGCCTTCCGCCTGGCGCTGGAGGGCGACAGCGTCAGTGCCTACGGCGGGATCATCGGCGCCAACCGGGTGGTGGACGAGGCGACCGCGCGCGCCATCCGGCCCGGGTTCTTCGAGGCCATCGTGTCACCGGGCTACACCAACGAGGCGCTGGAGATCCTTCGCACCAAGAAGGGCTTCGAGATCGTGGAGGTCCCGCCGCCGGCCGACGCTGGCGAGGACCTGGGGATCGGCAACTTCGACTTCAAGCGGATCGGTGGCGGGCTCCTGGTGCAGACGCAGGACAACCTCGAGGAGGACCGCAACAAGCTTCAGGTGGTGACTCAGCGCCGGCCGACGCTGGAGGAGCTGACCGACCTGCTCTTCGCCTGGCGGGCGGTGCGACACGTCAAGTCGAACGCGGTGGTGCTGGCCAAGAAGCACGCAATGATCGGCATGGGAGCCGGCCAGCCGTCGCGGGTGGTTTCGGTGGAGGTTTCGCTCCGCAAGGCCGGCGAGCGCGCGCCGCTGTCGGTCATGGCCAGCGACGCGTACTTCCCCTTCCCCGATGGCATCCAGATCGCGGCGCAGGCCGGCGTCACGGCCATCATCCAGCCGGGTGGCAGCATCCGCGACGAGATGGCGATCGAGGTCGCCGACCGACACCACATGGCCATGGTCTTCACCGGGCGTCGCCACTTCCGCCACTGAGCCGATGGAGAAGCTCCTCTCCGTAGAGGCGGTCGCCGCCACCGAGGCGGGCGCCATCGCCGCGGCGCGGCTGATGGGCCGGGGCGACCGCGAGGCGGCCGATCACGCGGCGGTCGAGGCCATGCGCCGGGCCATGGAAGAGGCGGAGATGTCCGGCACCATCGTCATCGGCGAGGGCGAGCGCGACGAGGCCCCGATGCTCTACATCGGCGAACAGGTCGGCAACCCCGAGGCAGCGCTGACTGTTGATATCGCGGTCGACCCGCTGGAGGGGACGAACCTGGTCGCCACCGGCTCCGCCAATGCGACGGCCGTGCTGGCCGCGTCCGAGCCGGGCGGCCTCCTCCACGCGCCGGACACCTACATGAACAAGCTGGTGGTCGGGCCGCAGGTCAAGGGCCACGTCAGCATCGACGATCCGGTGGAGAAGACGATCCGAACTCTCGCCGAGCGCCTCGGCCGCGGCCCGTGGGACATCACCGTGGTGATTCTCGATCGCGCTCGCCACGAGCAGCTCATCGCCGACGTGCGGGCCACCGGGGCCCGCATCAAGCTCATCACCGATGGCGACCTCACCGCGGGCATCTCCGTGGCCGTGTCGGGCACCGGCGTCCACGCGGTGATGGGCATCGGCGGCGCTCCGGAAGGCGTCCTGACCGCGGCAGCCTTGAAGTGCCTGGGCGGCGAGATCCAGGGCAAGTTCGCGTGGCGCTCCGACGATGAGCGCGAGCGAGCCCGCCGGATGGGCGTGGCGGTGGACGACGGCGACCGCATCTACTACACCGACGACCTGGCGTCGGGCCAAAGCGTCGTCTTCTCGGCCACCGGCGTCACCGACGGCGAGCTGCTGCGCGGCGTACGCTTCTTCGGCGGCGGCGCCCGGACCCACTCGCTGCTGATGAGCTACGAGCGGGGCGTGGTCCGCTTCATCGACACGGTCCACACATTCGACCAGCAATACCCGCCTCGGGTTCGGCTCTAGGCCGCCGGCGCATCCTAGCGGTCAGCCCACTCGGGCCCCTCGACGCGCCGGACCTTCTGGTCCGCGACGCTGGGCAGCAGGTCCGCCACGGTCACGTCGGTCCGCAGGTCGGCGCAGTTGCGCCACGGGCGAAGGCCGGGCTCGAGCTCGGCCATCGGCTCCAACACGAAGCGCCGCTCCTGAAGTCGCGGGTGAGGCACGATCAAGTCGAGCTCGGTGTCGGTGACGCACTCGCCGTCGAAGGAGAGGATGTCGAGGTCCACGACGCGCGGCCCGTAGCGGATGCCCTGCGGGTCGCGGCCGAGCAGGACCTCCACCCGCTTGGCGGCGAACAGCAGTTCGGCTGGCCGCAGGTCCGTGGACAGTTCCAGCACCGCGTTGGTGAAGACCGGCTGGTCCGCGAAGTCGCGTGGCTCGCTCTCGTACAGGCTCGAAACCCGCACGATCTGCGCGATGCTTCCCAGCTCGCGCACGGCCCCCACCAAGGCCTCACGCGGTTTGCCCACGTTCCCACCGAGACCGATGAAGGCGCGCACGTCTCGCCGACTCTACCCGGTCGCGAGGCGGCACGTGGCTTGCACCCCACACAACCTGGCGGACATCCATTGGCGGACATACACGCAGCACGGGGGTGATCCCATGACCCAGGCTTCCACCCAGACCCGCACCGTGACCGAGTCGCCGGTCGACAACCCAACCTACAACCTGATGCAGGCGCTGACCTCGAAGCTGGAGGCGATCGAGGCCTACGAGACGTATCGGGAGGACGGCGACGCGGAGGCGCAGCAGCTCTTCGACGACCTGCTGCGCGACGAGCGCCAGCACGCCGAGCGGCTATTGGCGGCCCTCCGCAACAGGATGCGCTGAGCCACCGGAAACCGAGCGCGGCGGGTATCGCCTCACGAGGCGGCCCGCCGCGTCTTCAGTCCTGTTTGCGCGCGATCGCCCGCGCCAGCTCCACCTTGTTCATCCTCGAGCGGCCGCGCACGCCGAGCTTCCTCGCTCGCTCGTACAGGTCGTCCTTGGTGTTGCCATACAGGTCGACGCCACCGAGCGCCTCGCCCACGCCTCGCCTGGCGCTCTTCCCGCCGCGCTTGGCGCGCGGGTCTGACGGGCCCTTGCGCTTCTTGGGCTCCCAGTGGTCGCCCACCTTCTCAAACGAGTGCTTCACCGCGGAGAACGCGGTGCGGTGCGCGCGCTCACCCTCGCCGTAGGTCTGGACCGCGTTGTCGTGTGCCTTGGCGAACGTCTCCTGCGCCTTCTTCGGCGAGCGTTTCAGGGTGCCGGGCATGTCTTCGCGTATTGGCATCGGTCTTATCACCTCCAGGGCCGGTACCTCAGCAGCCCGTGTGCCGCAACGCTGGTAATCGTCCGGTAAGTCGCTGATAATCGGCGGCGCTTACTCTTCCGACGATCGGGCGCCGGCGGGCGCGCCCAATCGGTGCGGGAACATCCGTCCTCGCGTAACCGTCCTCGTGGGGCACCGATTGTCGGACATCCAGTACGTCTACCCGCTCATTCACAACAAGGTCACGTCGCCCCATTACGTGACCCCGACCCTCCGTCGCGCGCGGCTGATCGACTGGCTCAACGGGGCCTCCGAATGTCGCGCCGTGGTCATTGCCGCCGATGCCGGCTACGGCAAGACGACCCTGTTGTGGCAGTGGGAGCGGGAGGTCGACTTCCCGTGCTACTGGTACAAGCTGGACCGCAACGACCGTGACTGGTCGCTCCACATCTCGTACCTGATCGAGTCGATCAGCCAGCGCCACGCCGGCTTTGGCCGCCGGGCCCACTCCATGCTCGAGCAGCTCGGCGGTCCGGGCTCGTCGCGACCCGGGGTTGCGGCCTACCTCCTGGCCGAGATGCACGAGCGCCT
The DNA here is from genome assembly GCA_036258735.1 of Candidatus Limnocylindria bacterium. Lineage (GTDB taxonomy): Bacteria > Chloroflexota > Limnocylindria > QHBO01 > QHBO01 > JAPSGM01. The sequence continues at coordinate 10,883 of DATADC010000181.1, read as the reverse complement.
GACCGAGCCGTGCACCTTCATCATCGACGACTGGCAGTTCGTGGCCTCGGTTACGGAGGTGCGTGGCCTCTGGAACCAGATCCTCCGCGACGCTCCGCCCACGTGCCGCTTCGTCTTCCTCTCACGCGCCAAGCCGCAGCTCCAGTTCTCCCGCTTCAAGACGCACGCCGGCTACGCGGAGATGCGGACGGACGCGCTCCGTTTCAACGATCGAGAGATCGAGGAGCTCTTCCGCGACATCTACAACGATCCGCTCGACCCTACCGAGCTCGCGGAGCTCGAACGGCGCACCGAGGGCTGGGCGGCGTCGCTTCAGCTGGTCGAGGTTTCGTTGCGCGAGCGCCGTAGCCCCGAGGACCGAAGGGCCTTCATCCAATCCATCACCGCCACCACTGACAGTGATTTGTTCATCTTCCTTGCCGAAGAGGTCTTGGATCAACAGGACGAACGGACGCGCAATTTCCTGCTCACAACGTCGATAGTCCAGCAGATCACGCCCGATCTCGCGGAGCGCCTTTCAGGTGGCAACGATGGCGCTCGAATGCTGGCAAATCTCGAAGAGCGCGGACTCTTCACCTACCGCCTTGACTCGGACCATGACCGATACAGATTTCACGGCCTGTTCCGCGATTTTCTTGAACGGCGTCTAGCCCTGGAGCGTTCGCCCGGTGAGGTCGTAGGCCTTCACATCCATGCTGCTTCCTACTACGAAACGAACCGGGAGTGGCCCGCCGCCATCCATCACTACTTGCGCGCTGATCTTCACCCCCAGGCGGCTCGGCTGATCGCTAGGTACGGCGAAGAGGTCGCCTCGGAAGGCCGCCTCGGCCTAATTGATGAATGGCTGGAGCGCATCCCTAGACGAACGATTCGGGAGAACGCGCGCTTGTCGCTCCTATACGGAGAGGCGCAAGGCATCCGAGGCGAATGGGAGGCTGCGCTTGCGGCGCTGCGCCACGCACGTACCTACTTCACGAAGAAGGGCGACAGGCGCATGGAGGCACTCGCGTGGCTGAAGCTCAGCACAGTCATGGCGAACTACGGCAGGGTCACCGAAGCAGCCGATGCGGCCTCGGAAGGCCTCAGCTTGGCGCCGGAGGATGCACTAGCCACTCGGCTTCGCCTACGTGGGAACCTGGCCATTACGGCCGGGTGGCTCGACACGCCATTTGAGGAGCTTGCACATGAATTCCGCCGCATCGTTGTTGAGGCCAAATCGAAGGGCTGGGAGCACTTCGCTGCTATCGGACTCCACAATCTCGGGAGCGCGCAGCGCCAGATGGGCCTCATTCGCGAGAGCGTCCGCAGTCTCGAACATGCGGCGCGGTACTGGAATGACCTCCCGGCCAGTCCATTTGCTGACAGCTCGGAATTCGTAGCGTCGCTGCTGTCTGCCAACGAGGCTGGACGGGCTGAAGCCGTCGCCACCAGCGCTGTCATTCGAACTGAACCCTGGCCAAGGCCGCACGCGGAGGCCAGATATGGGCAAGCGTTGGTGTTCGCGTACCAAGGCAGACACGAGGAGGCGAGCGAAATTCTCTATGGGATCCTCGCGCGGCCGGAGCACCTTGGTCCGACATCCGAGCTAGTCGCGGCGCTCTTGATCGAGTGCCTGTTCCTGTCCGGCGGCGATCGGCGGGAGATCGAACGCGTCGGTAACTACGTCTTCAAAGAGAGCCGCGACCCTCGTCTTGAGCCACTACTTATTCCAGCGAGGGCAATCGTTCGGCACGTGCGAGGGTGCGCCGGCGAATGCCTTTCGGAGGTATCCGAGCTTCGGAAGTGGGCCGATCGAGGTGCGACATACGTAGCGGCTGTTGCGCTTACAAAGGTCGCCGCTCCGGCCCTAGAGCATGCGGGCAAGGAAAACGTTCGACTTGCCCTGCGATCCGTGCGGGGGGCGATAAGTGTTCGCGCTCTAAGACCGTTGCGCTTTTGGCTCCGCCGCTTCAATGGTGCGACCAAGCAGCTCGCGCGCGATTCGGACGGCGAGGGCCCATTGGTAGCGCTCGTTGACGCCGATCCGGAAGGATGGCGTGGCTCTTTGCTCTCCGCGCTGCCGATCGTGAGCGGACGCCGCCGGAAAGTTCTGCTGGAGGCGACCCTGCGCCACGCGACGAAGAACACCGACGAGCAGCTGCGCAGTATCAGCGGACGCGACGTAGCTGAGCTCCGGCGCGCCTTGGTGCAGCGCCACGCCGGCCGCCTCTTCGTTCGGTCCTTCGGGTCACTTCTAATGCACCGCGGCTCTTGGGACGGTCCGACAGTGCCGGTCGAGAAGCGCCGGACGCGCACGCTCCTGGGGCTTCTGGTGGCGCACGCAGATTCGGCGCTTACGCGCGACATGGTGCTGGATCTCATGTGGCCGGAAGCTGAACCCGGGGCTGCGGTCAACAGCCTCAACCAGACCGTATTTCAGCTAAGGCGGGCCATCGACCCTCAGTACAAGGACGGCGAGAGTCCCCAGTACGTGATCAGCACAGTTGACGTGGTCCAATTCAGTCCAGACCTGGTAACTACCGACTTGAGCGAGTTCCGGCGGATCGTTCGCGACCGAGCCCACTGGGCAAGCCACGTTTGCGAAGCCGCCCAGAGTCTTGTATCGATCGTCCGCGGTCCGTTCCTCAGCGAGCTGAGGTATGAGGACTGGGCGGCTCGGCTGCAGACAGCGATCCACTCCGAGGTGCGAGATGTTCTGCTGCCCCTCGCAACCGGCGCACACAACCTCACCTCGGATCTCCGCATTCGGGCAGCATCCGCTCTGATTGAACTCGATGAGTTCGACGACGACGCGTACATTGCCCTGGCCGAACACCTGTCGCGGTCTGGACGAAGCGCCGCGGCGCGCGCTGTCATTGCGCGGTACGCGCAGCGTGTCGAGAGCGAGCTCGCTGACACACCGTCGCCGGCGATCGAGGAACTGCGGACACGGCTTGCCCAGCACCCAAGTGCGCGAAGTCCATCGTGACTTGACCGGCGCGATTTTTCCCTTGACTCGGTACGCCGTAGCGGATACAGTACCGCTAGGAGTCGGTACTTTCGTACTGGTACTGACCCATACCAGGGTGCGCTGATCCGCCGGCTGAACGTGGGCACTTAGGCCGTCGGGGAGCATGTAGTGCAACCGACTGTTCCGTCACCGGAGTGTGTCGGTTGTTATCGATCCAGTTCAGAAGAGGGCACCTTCTGATGTCAAGAGACGCCATTAAGGGCTGGTAGCCAGTCCCAGGAGTCAAGCATGCGTGCGTTTCCACGACGCGTCGTAGCGTTGCTGACCACTCTTGGTGGCTTGGTTACCTTGGCAATCGCCGGAGGGGCAAGCATCAAGGGCTGGTAGGTCCGGGTGATAGACTCCGGGGCGTCACCCCCGCTAGGGTGAAGCCTCGGTGAATTCGAACGTCCGGCTCCTGATAATCGCATGTACCGCCGCCGCCGCAGTTGCTGTCGCGGCGGCGGCTTTTCTTTTTCCGATCCGGCGTGACCTGGGCGGCGCCCCCGGGTTCCTGTTCTGGATCGGCCTCACGCTGATCGGATCGGCGCTCCCAGTTCGTTTGCCGCGTGGCACTGTCGTGTCAGTCAGTGCGGCACCATTCCTAGCAACTCTGGTCCTAGGCGGACCATTCGCGGCCGCGCTTGTAGCCGGCATCGGTAGCACGGACTACCGCGAGGTTCGCCGTCAAATCCCGTGGTACGGGACCCTGTTCAACCATGCGTCGGTTGTCTTTGCCGTCGTGGTGGGCGGGGCCATCTTCGAACTCATCCGACGAGAGGCGACGACGGCGGCCTCGCCGGCATCCGAAATGTTCACATTCGTCGGGCTCCTCGTCGGCAGCGGCGTGTACTACGCCATTAACGCCGTCTTGGCCCTTATGGCGGTCAGCGCGCGCACTGGGATCCCGATGAGGACCGTTTGGGCTCAGGACCTTGGTGCGATCCTGGCAAGCCTCTTGGGCCTGGCCCCACTGTCGTGGCTTATGGCGCAGATCTTCCTGCTCCCCAATGGCGTCGGGTGGTGGGCGACCCCGCTCTTCGTCGTTCCCCTCTTCACGACCAGGCTGGCGTACCACCGCTATGTGGAAACCCGCGAGCTCTTCGAGCAGACCATCGGCGCGCTTGCCAACGCCGTGGACGCCCGAGACCGCTACACGCGCGGTCATTCGAACCGGGTCAGCCACATCGCGACGGAGATGTGCCGGGTGATGAAGCTCCCCGAGGCGGAGGTGGAGAAGATCCACTGGGCCGGCTTGCTGCACGACGTGGGCAAGATCGGCATCCGCGACAACATCCTCCTCAAGGAAGGGCCGCTCGACAAGGAAGAGCGATACCTCATGAACCAGCACCCGAGCATCGGTGCCGAGATCGTTAGCCCGGCCAAGCAGCTTTCCGACGAGGCGCCGCTGATCAGAGCGCACCACGAGTGGTTCAACGGGTCCGGCTACCCCGACGGCATCGAGGCGCTGGACATCCCACTGGGCGCGCGCATCCTGACGATCGCGGACGCGTACGAGGCGATGACCTCCAGCCGCCCGTACCGCAAGACGCCACTGACCCACGAACAGGCTGTCGGCGAGCTGCAGAAGTACTCCGGCATCCAGTTTGACCCGGAGATCGTGCCGGTGCTCGTCAACCTGCCCCGCGAGGTGCTGGACCGCCCACCGGACCGCCCCGACGAGCTGCCGACGATGCTCCAGGCGCCCGACCCGCGCGACGCCGGCCCGGACGCCGGCCCCGACGCAGGCGAGGGAGGAGTCAAGCCCAGCCAACCGGCTTCATCCCCCCAGCCGGCGCGCGCCGAGCGCGCCGCAAGCCAGGCGACCCAGAGGCCGATGCTCGCATCGGACGATGTTTCTTAGCTCACTCATCCTGGCGCTGATCGTCGGCGCCCTGGCAGGCGGAGGCCTCCCCCGCCTCGGAGAGCTGAAGCTCAGATGGCTGTGGGTCCTGGTCCTGGCGCTGGCGCTGCGCGTCACGGTCATGCTGCTGCGCCAGAACGACGTCGCCGTGGACCTTCCGCTGGGGTGGGGCGTGGTGGCCGCCTACGTCCTCATCTTCGTGTTCCTGTGGGGCAACTGGCGCGTGCCCGGGCTGCAGGTGGCGGCCGTTGGCATCGCAATCAACTTCCTGGCCGTGCTGCTCAACGGCGGCCGCATGCCGATCTGGCCCGGTGCTTACGTGGCCGCGGGCTTCGCGCCCGGCGAGATCACGGCCGATGCCTTCCACTTTCTGCTCTACACCGGCTCGGTCGCCGAGTTCGTCGCACGAGGCGGCATCTTCGGGGACGTGGTGCCGCTGCCCCTGCCGGTCATCCGCGACGTTGTGAGCATCGGCGACGTGCTACTGGCGATGGGCATCTTCTGGACCATCGTGTACTCGATGACCCGCCCCGAGGCACCGATGCGGCCGGGTCTGACCTTCGGCCCGCGCCCCAACGACCCGTTCCCGTCCGGCATGTTGGCCAGCACGGCGACTCCGGCCGCCGCAGCGGCCATGCCGGCGCCCGTGAGCATGACGAGCGTCGCCGCCCCTCCCATCCCGATCGAGCGCGAGGCGCGGCCGCAGTCGCCCTACCTCGCCCTCGTCCGCAACCGCAACTTCGGCCTGCTATGGATGGGCCAGCTGATCAGCTTCTTCGGCGACCGGGTCCACACCGTGGCGGTCGGCGTGCTGGTCACCCAGCGCGGCACGCCGCTCGACCTGGGCATCACCTTCGCCGCCACCGCGCTCCCGAACGTCTTCCTGGGGCCGCTGGCCGGTGCCCTGGTCGACCGTTGGGATCGCCGCCGAACCATGATCGTCTGCGACCTCGCGCGAGCCGGGCTGGTGCTGCTCGTCCCGCTCGCCATCGAGGTCCACATCGCGCTGGTGTACGCCATCGCCTTCGCCGTGGCGACCGTTGGGCTGCTCTTCCGGCCGGCCAAGACGGCCATCGTGCCGGCCCTCGTGGACGATGAGCACCTGGTGACGGCCAACTCGGCCTCCACCGTGAGCGAGACGCTGGCCGACGTGCTGGGCCACCCGGTGGCCGCGGCCATCGTGGCGGCGCTGGCCGGGCTCATCGGCGCCGCCTTCGTGCTGGACGCCGGCACCTACCTCGCATCCGCCCTGTTGCTTGCGGCCATGGCCGTCCCGCGCGAGGCCGCGGCGGCCGTGCCGTTCAGCGCCCGGGCGGTGTGGGGCGAGATGGCCGAGGGGTGGGGATTCCTGGTCGGCCAGCGCGAGTTGCTGAGCAATACCGTCATCAGCACCATCGCGCAGCTGGCCTTCGGCGCCGAGATCGTGTGCTCGTTCCTGTTCGCGCAGCAGACGCTGGACACCAGCGTCATCCCATTCCCTCAGAACTACGGCTGGCTGATGAGCGCGCTGGGGCTGGGCAGCGTGGTGGGCGGGCTCGTCATCGGCGGAGCCTTCACACGGGCTCGCAAGGGCCCCATGACGATCGCCGGCTTCGTCCTGCTGGGGGTCGCCATGGTCGGCGCAGGATTGACCGATAACCCCTACCTCGCTATCGGGCTGTTCTTCCTCATCGGCGCAGCCAACCTGCTGTACCTGGTGCCCACCATCACCCTCTTCCAGGAGCGCACGCCGAGCCGCCTCTTCGGCCGCGTCGTCTCGACGCGGCAGGCACTGACCTTCGGCGCCATGGCGCTCTCGATGGGCCTGGCGGGCTGGCTGTCGGGGGTCATCGGCCCCGCCACCGTCCTGGTCCTGGGCGGCGCCATGATCGCGGCGGCTGGCCTGGGTGGCCTCCTGGTCCCGGCCATGCGCGACGCCCGGTAGCCTGCTACCCTTCGGCGCGCCGTGGCATCCATCCTCGATCTGGCGGTGGTTGCCCTCGCCCTAATGGTCGGCGGCACGCTCGGGCTGCTGGCCTGGACCCTCGGCATCACCATTCCCGTGGCCGCACGCCGCGCGCGCGCCGACGTGCTGCGGGCACGGCTGGAGGTGGCGGCCGCGGAGCGACGCCTGCGTGAGCTGGTCGAAGGAGGCGAATGACCGATCAATCGCGATCTCAGCCGGGCTATCGCGGCGCTCTGCCACCGCGGAACGACCGGCTCGCGGCTCCGTGGGTGGTGGCCGTGATCGTGGCCTTCGCGTTGATGTTCGTGCTCTCGTTCCTCGGCTTTCCCTCGCGGCTCGTCGCCGAGCCGTCGCCTTTCCCGAGCTTGAGCCCCAGCGTGAGCTTCCCGTCCTCGCCGCTCGCGACCGGTGCCTCCGGCGCGCCAGCAGCCAGCCCTTCCCCATAGGTGTACGATTAGCGTCCGAATCGACCCGTGCCGCCCCGTCACGACCGGAGTCCGTATTGCCTGACACCAAGTCCATCCTCGTCGTGGACGACGACGCGCAGATCCGCTCGCTGCTGGCCGACCTGCTGAAGTCGAACGGCTACGCCGTACGCGAGGCAAAGACCGGTGCGGAAGCGCTCGCCGGCGTGGCGAAGCAGCGCCCCGACCTGGTGATGATGGACATCAAGCTCCCCGACCAGGACGGGCTGGAGGTGCTCCGCGCGCTGAAGCGCGAACGCCCCGAGCTCGAGGTCATCGTCATGACCGCGTTCGGGGGCTCGTCGTCGGCCATCAAGGCCATGGAGCACGGGGCCTACGACTACGTCACCAAGCCGTTCGACATCGACGACCTGCTGGCCACCCTGCGCCGCGTCTTCGACTACGCCGAGATGTCCTCCGAGGTGGCCACCCTGCGGCTGGAGCTGGGCAAGAGCGCTGCCGAGCGCGAGCGGATCGTTGGCGCCTCGCGGCCGATGCTCGAGGTCTACAAGCTCATCGGCAAGGTCGCCGGATCGGAAGCCACGGTGCTGATCTCGGGCGAGTCCGGCACCGGCAAGGAGCTGGTGGCCGAGGCGCTCCACAAGGCCAGCAAGCGCAACCCGCACCCGCTGGTCAAGGTCTCGTGCGCCGCCCTGCCGGAGACGCTGCTCGAGGCCGAGCTATTCGGCCACGAGAAGGGCTCGTTCACCGGCGCCATGACCATGCGCAAGGGCCGGTTCGAGGCCGCCAACAAGGGCACCATCTTCCTCGACGAGATCGGTGAGATGACGCTGGGCACCCAGACCAAGCTGCTGCGCATCCTCCAGGAGCGCGAGTTCGAGCGGCTCGGCTCGAACGTGCCGATCAAGGTGGACATCCGCGTCATCGCAGCCACCAACCGCCACCTGGCTGAGGACGTCGACGAGGGGCGCTTCCGCGAAGACCTGTACTACCGCCTCAACGTGATCCACATCCACATGCCCCCGCTGCGGGAGCGCATGGACGACCTGCCCTTGCTGGTCGAGCACTTCCTGGCGAAGTACCGATGGCGCCCGGACGCCATTCCCACCACCATTTCTGAAGAGGCCATGGCCCGGCTGATGAGCCACGACTGGCCGGGGAACGTGCGCGAGCTCGAGAACGCGATCGAGCGTGCCGTGGTGCTGTCGCGCGGCCAGCCGATCATGCCCGAGCACCTGCCGCTGGCCGAGTCCCCGGCGGTGGCCGGTGGCAAGGCACGCTCGCGTCGCGCCGCAGCGGCCGCCGAGCAGGCGGTCGAGGCCGCCGACCGCCTTGGAGCCGATGGCAACGGAGCGGGCGACCGCGGCACGTTCAAGGACGCGGTGGAGGCCCTGGAGAAGCGCCTGATCGCCGAGGCGCTGGAGCGCCACGGTGGCAACCGCTCCAAGGCGGCGGAGGAGCTCGGGATCTACCGGCGCCTGCTGTACACCAAGATGCGCGAGTACGGTCTCGGGGAGTAGCCCTCGCAGTCCTCCACTGCGCGTGACCCGCCGGGTGAAGTCCTGCCCGGTGTATCGGGCACGGCCGGATGCCCGCCGGCGCTAGTCGGTGCCACCCCGCCGGCGCTCGGCGTCGTGGGGGTCGCGGCCCTCCACGAACCAGATGGCGTGTACCGGCGTGTCGCCCACGTTCGCCAGCCGATGCGGCGTGGTGGAGTCGAGTGACACCGCGTCTCCCGGCTGCAGCACGTACTCCGCGAACCCGATGGTCACAGCGAGGGACCCGCTGATCACGTATCCCCACTCGTGGCCGGCGTGCCGCTGGTAGGCGTCCGCGGGACCCGATGCGCCGCCGACCTCGTAGATGACGTAGAGAAACTCAGTGCCCGGCTCGGAGCGCGTGGTCAGGCGCTCCCAGATGACGCCCGAGGCCAGACGGATCCGCTTGCGCTGGTCGGACCGCTGCACCGGGCCGCCACGCTCGCCCGTGGCCGGGACGCCATCATCGGGCGCATCCGCGTCGCGGTCGGCGCGCTCGGCCGCACTCCGCCGCTCGTTGAAGAGCAGCTCGTCCAGCGAGACCTCCAGCTCCGCCACGAGGGCGTAGAGCGTGCTGACCGACGGGTTCGCCCGGCCTGTCTCGATCTGCGAGATGAGGCTCGGCGACACGTCCAGCCGGTCGGCGAGATCCCGAAGGCTGAGGCCCAGCGCTTTGCGGCGCAGGCGGAGGTGCTCGCCTATCTGGGGGTAGTCCGGCCGGACGACGCGCACGACCGGGGGTGTCTCCACGAGCCGAGCCTAGGTGATCATCCAGCCGCCGTCGACGCGGAGGTCGACGCCGTTGACGGCCGGGTTCTCGAGCAGGAAGACCACGGCATCGGTCACGTCGGACATCGTGGTCAGGCGGCCTGTGGGCGTGCGGGCCACGACATGCTCCAGGTCCTTGCCGCTCCAGAACGGGCTGTCGCCCACGATGCCGGGATGGACGGCGTTGACGCGGATCGGCGCCAGCTCGGTCGCCAGGGTCCGAACCATGGCCACCACGCCGCCGTTGACCGTGGAAACGGTGGTCGATCCAGGGTACGGTCGGTCCTTGGCGAGGCCGCCGAACAGCACCACGGCGCTCTGGTCCTCCATGCGGTCCACCAGGGCATGGACCACCTCGGTGTAACCGACCAGCTTTAGCGTCACGAGGCGCACGGCGCGCTCGATGTCGTAGTCGCGCACCGTGTTGTGGTCGCGGTCGATGGCGGCCAGGACCAGGTAGCGCACCGGACCGATGGACGCCAACGCGTCGCGGATGGTCTCCGGCCGCGTCAGGTCCAGCTCGAGCCCGCGCGACGCGCCGCCAATCTCGTCGCAGGCGGCGCGGGCGCGCTCCTCCTCGGTGCAGGTGATGACGACGTCGGCGCCTGCCCGGACGTAGTGGTCGGCGATCTCGCGCCCGATGCCCCGGTTCCCACCGATGATGACCACGCTGCCATCGGCCGCCATGATTCCTCGCTCCCTTCAGGTCTGCTCGAACCGCTTCCAGACGTCAACCCAGCGGTATGCGTGGCGCGCGGGCGGCTGCGGAGCCTGCGTCTCGATCCAGCGCACGCGGCCGCTCCCGGTGTTGAAGAAGCCGTGCGTTGCCCCCACGCCTGCGAAGAGGACGTCGCCGGCGCGCACGGTGAAGGGCTTCCCCTCGAGCTCAGCCTCGATCTCTCCATCCAAAAAGAAGTACGTCTCCTCGAACGGGTGATCGTGGACCTGCGCCGCGCCGTTCGGCTCGTAGTCGACGGTGAACATGGTCAGCAGCTCCGCTCCGAAGCTGCGGTCGACCAGCATCTTCACGCTGATGCCCGAGTAGGCCAGGATGGCCGTGTCCATGCCCGATGGCCGCCGGCCGCGCGCCGGATCAGGCAGCGCCAGCGCCTCAGCCTGCGGCGGCGTTCCGGCGTAGTGGCCGACCCACCGCAGCCGCGGGTCACCGAACGGTGGGCGCCCTGCGGCGGCATCCAGCGCCGCGAGGTCAAACGGCTCGGACGCGAAGAAGGTGTCGCGGCGGCCGGCGTCTTCCGCCAGTCGAAGCGGGGTGTTGACCGATAGCCAGCGGGTCTCGTCGGATCCAGCGTTCCCCAACGCGTGCCAGATGCCGACTGGCAGGAGCGCGAAATCG
>DATADC010000180.1:0-7710 GCA_036258735.1 Candidatus Limnocylindria bacterium | reverse complement strand
GGCGCCCATCGTGATTTCGATGCGCTGAAGGATCGGCGGGTCCCCAAACCAGTGCTCGTTCGGGGTCAGGACGATGAGCTCGTCGTGCTCCCACTCCTCGAGCTTGAAGGGGCCGCTTGCCACGTAGTTCTCGGCCTCGGTGAAGTCCTCGCCGAGCTCCACCCACTCCTGGGAGATGGGTGCAGTGATCCAGATCGTCGCAACGTACAGGAAGTAGCTCGCCGGTCGGCTGAGCGAGACCTCGAAGGTCTGGTCGTCCACCGCGCGGACCCCGACGTTCTCGAGCGCGGCTTCGATCTCGCGATCGCTGGGAGCCGGATCGGCACCCGCCATCTCGAGCAGCTCCGGAGCACCCACGACGTCAGTCAGCACGTACGAGTACGGCGCGGCCAGACGCGGGTCCAGAGCGCGGCGCCAGCTGTACACGAAGTCGTCGGCGGTGATCGGCTCGCCGTTCGAGAACGTGATGCCCTCCTTCAGCGTGAAGGTGAGCGTCTGCGCGTCCTCGGAGACCGTGTACTCCTCGGCCAGGCCGCCGTCGGTCGTGAGCTCGAGTCCCGGGGTGAACCACAGCAGCGGACGGCTGATCTGCAGCAGGACCTGGTTCGAGGCGGTATCCGACGCGAGGGTCGGATCCAGGGTCGGCGGGTCCGTCGCGCCGCCCGGCCAGACCAGCGTCTGATCGGGATCCAACTCCGCGGTCGCGGCGGCCGAACCGCCTGCGCCGCTGGCTCCAGGCGCGGTGGACTGTTGCCCGCCGCCGCACGCCGCCAGCACAATCGCCAGCGACGTGATGACACCTAGTGATGTCCTACGCCACATATGTTCCTCCACTGAAGGGGCTGCCACCTGGGTGATGGGGGACGCAGCGTCGCCCGGGGACTCGGGTCTCGGGCTGCACCGGTGGACCAATGCCTGAGCAGGTCACGGTTGGGCGCCGTCCTCCTCTATTCCCACGCTTCGCGGTAAGGCCACGCTGCCCGGGCTCCGCCGGCATGGTGGCGTCCCTCGCAAAGCGCCCGCAATCATTGACCGCCGATCAACGGCGCGTCAAGGAAGCCAAAGCGGGGTTTGGCCTCCTGCTACCTATACGCACCCGAGCCGCGCCGGGTTCACGTTCGTCTCAGCGGATCCACGCCGAACCGCGCAGCTCGACCGCCGCGCGAGCGCGCACGCCGGGTCCGCTGATCTCGAACGCCCGCGACTCGCCCGGCTCGATGCGCTCCCCGACGGCGTCCTCCACGATGGCGCCCAGGAACTCCCCGTTGGGCCCGATGAACTCGACCCCCACGGTCGGGCTGCCGAGCCGCCGCGAGCCCTGCGTCTCGTGGAGCACGCCGCGCACCGTGGTGATGCCGTCGCGCGTCTCCCACTCCAGGTCGGTGACCCGCAGCGGAACGCCGGGCACGTCGTCCATGCCGCGCGTGGGGCAGTACTTGATGTGGGTCACCAGGTCGCCCAGCTCGCCGCTGCCGGCCTCGAGGGCTGGCTGCGCGCCCATCAGGTAGACGGCCTCCTGGCCCGGCTGCAGGATGGCCGGCGTCGGGAAGAAGCGGCCGCGCCGCGACGCCACGGCGGCAATGCCATCGGTCCATTCCAGGCGCACCAGCGGCTCGTAGAGCTGGAGCGGCTCGTAGTCGTACAGCGTGTTGAGGAAGGTCACAGGCTCGTCGCCGGTGTTGCGCAGCAGGAAGCGCATGGTGACCCAGCCCTGGTAGACCTGGACGTCCTGGACCATCTCGCCGCGGAACGGCTTCACCGGCCCGGGACGCGGGCCGACCTCGTAGGTTCGCGCCAGCAGGCGCGGCAGGTCCGCCGACGGGGTGGCCAGGGCTGTCGCCGCCGGATCGCTGGCGCCCGGTACGCCGGCCCCACAGCCCGCAAGGAGGACGAACACCGCCGCCAGGGCCGCTGCCGGCGGCCGGCGACGATGGGTCACCGGATGACGCCTCCGGTCGTCGGCTCGCCGGACGGCAGCTTGACGCTGCGCACGACGAACGCGAAGCGCATCTCGCCGCGCGGCAGCGGCAGCGTCACGCTCGGCGACGGCGTGGTGCGGATGACGCGCTGGCTCGGGTCCTCCACCTCCTCGATCGCGGTCAGGCGCTGCTGCCACTGCAGCAGGCTGGCGAACGGCGTGGACAGGCCGGCGCGGTCGCCGTCCGAGCCAGTCCAGGTCAGGACCGCGGCCAGCAGCACGGCCGCCGCGGGCACGGCCACGCGCATGGTGCGCGCGACCGACAGGATGGCGGAAGCCCACCACGGGCCGGGCGGCTCCGGGTCGGCAGCCTGCAGCCGCACGGCTCGCCACACCGCCGGCGAGGGCTCGAAGCCGTCCACGCGTCGACGCAGCGCGATCCTCAGCTGCGTGGCCAGCGCCCGGTCGACCGCGATGTCGTCCTGGCAGCCGCGACAGCGCTCGACGTGGGCCAGCAGCTGGTCGCAGTCCGCGTCCAGCTCACCGAAGCGGAAGCGCTCCAGCAGGGCGCGGCTGACCTTATGGCAGCTCATCCGACAGCACCGGCCGGGCCGGGGCGTGCCCGCGCCGCTCGACGGGCAGAAGCGAGCGCAGCGCCTTGAGCGCGTAATGCAGGCGCGACTTCATGGTTCCCACGTTGCATGCGGCGATCTCCGCCGCCTCGGCCAGGGAGTATCCGTGCAGGTAGTACAGGATCACCGCCGTTTGCTGCTTGGGCGGCAGCGCGTCGATGCCGCGCTGCAGCACCTCGATGATCTCGCGCGACTCGGCCACCTGGTCGGGGCGCGAGGTCAGGTCGGCGACCACGTTGGTGATCAGCGCCGTCAGCGGCTCCATGATCGCGCGGCGTCGCGCGATGCGGCTGTAGCACAGGTTGGTCGTCACGCGCTGCAGCCAGGGCAGCGGCGAGACGTCGGTGCGAAGCCGATGGCGGACTCGGTACGCCTTGACGAAGCAATCCTGCAGGATCTCCTCGGCCAGGAAGGGGTCGCGGGTGATCGCCAGCGCGGTCGTGTAGACCGGCCGCTTGTAGGTGTTGAAGAACTCCTCGAACGCGTCCAGGTCCCCCGACTGCATGCGCTCGACGAGGCCATCCGGCTGCGTCGTTCCCACTGGCACCCCGTGATGCAACGGCCGCTTGGTGCGGAATACTACCCCCGGGTCCGGTTGCACGTTCATTCGGGCCGGGTTTCGGCCGCAACCTCGGTGCGCTCGCCGAAGGCGTGGCGCAGGTCCGGACGGCGGGCGGCGCCGGCCTCGTCCAGGCGCCCGACCGGGGTGCTGACCGGCGCACGCTTCAGCGCCTCCGGATCGGCCTCGGCTCGGCGAGCGATCTCGTGCATCACCTCCACGAAGCGGTCGAGCGTCTCGAGCGATTCGGTCTCGGTCGGCTCGATCATCAGCGCCTCCTCCACGATCAGCGGGAAGTAGATGGTGGGCGGATGGATGCCGTGGTCCAGGATGGCCTTGGCGATGTCCAGGGTGGTGACGCCGTGCGCTCGCTTCTGGCGGCGTCCGCTGAAGACGACCTCGTGCTTGCAGATGCGGTCGTAGGGCAGCTCGTACGCATCCGCCAGCCGAACGCGCAGGTAGTTGGCGGCCAGGACGGCGTCGTCGCTGACGGCGCGCAGCCCGGCCGCGCCGTTGGCCCGTATATAGGCATACGCGCGCACGAACATGCCGAAGTTGCCGGTGAACGTCCGCACCCGGCCGATGCTCATCGGTCGCGAGCCTTCCTGCTCGAGCGCGAAGCGCGCGCCGGGTGTCGAGCGACCCGCCCAGGCGTTGGCGCGGACGGCGTCGGCGTCGCCCTCCACCAGCAGCGGCAGCGGCTCAGGCAGGAACGGGGCGAGGCGCGGGCTGACGCCGATGGGCCCCGCGCCGGGACCGCCCCCGCCGTGCGGCGTGGAGAAGGTCTTGTGCAGGTTGAAGTGCATGACGTCGAAGCCGGCCGTGCCCGGGCGGAAGCGCCCGAGGATGGCGTTGAGGTTGGCACCATCCATGTACGCGATGGCGCCCGATGCCTTGACGGCCGCCAGGACCTGGTCGATCTGGTCCTCGAAGATCCCCAGCGTGCTGGGGTTCGTGATCATGAGCGCCGCGGTGCGCTCGTCGAGCGCGTCGCGCAGCGCCTCGAGCTCGATCCCGCCGCGCTCGTTGGAGCGGATGGTGACCGTCTCGTAGCCGACCATGGTGGCCGTGGCGGGGTTGGTGCCGTGCGCGCTGTCCGGAACCAGCACCCGCGTTCGCGTTTGGCCCTCGCCGTTGGACCGATGGAACGCCCGCGTCAGGAGCATGCCCGTCAGCTCGCCGTGGGCTCCGGCGGCGGGCTGCAGGCTGACGGCTGCGAAGCCCGAGATCTCCTTGAGCAGCTCGGCCAGCAGCCACTCGACCTGGAGGCTGCCCTGCGCGCACTCGGCGGGGTCGAGCGGATGCGACTCGGCGAAGCCCGGCAGGCCTGCCGCCCACTCGTTGACCTTGGGGTTGTACTTCATGGTGCACGAGCCGAGCGGGTAGAAGCCCACGTCGATGGCGTGGTTGAGCTGGCTGAGCCGGTTGAAGTGACGCAGCAGGTCAAGCTCGCTCACCTCGGGCAGCCGAGGAGCGACGCCGCGCAGCGCGGTCGACGGCAGCTGCGGTTGGCCGGCTGCCGCTCGTCGCGCGTGGTCGCTGGCCTGTGGGAAGCGGACCGCGCGGCGCCCCGGCGCGCTGGCGTCGAAGATCAGAGGCTCGACGACGGCGAGGTCCTCGCCGGCGTGCGGCGAGGCGAATGCGGCGCCGCGGCCCGAGGCGTCAGTGCGCGGCGGCCGTTCGGCGACGCTCATCGCGCCTGGTCCAGGGCGGTCACCAGCTCGGCGATGTGCTCGTCGGTGGTCAGCTCCGTGGTGGCTAGCAGAAGCGTGTCGTCCAGCTCGGGGTACTCGCTCCAAAGCGGATGGCCGGCCAGGATGCCTCGTTCCCGCAGCGCGGCGTGGCGGCGCTTGGCCTGGGGGATGCGCATCGCCACCTCCGCGAAGTACGGAGCCGAAAAGCGTCGCTCGCCGAGACCCGCCGCCTCCAGCGCGGCCGCCACGTGCCGGGCCTGCGTCAGCGACAGCTCGGCCACCTCGCGCAGCCCCGCCGGTCCCACGGCGGTGAGGTACGCGGTGGCGGCAAGGGCGCAGAGCGCCTGGTTGGTGCAGATGTTGGAGGCAGCCTTCTCGCGGCGGATGTGCTGCTCGCGAGCCTGCAGGGTCAGCACGTATCCCCTGCGCCCGGCGGCATCGCGGGTGGCGCCCACCAGGCGCCCCGGCATCTGGCGCACCGATGCCATGCGCGCCGCCATGAGTCCGACGTACGGGCCGCCGAACGACAGCGGGATGCCGAGCGGCTGTCCCTCGGCCGTGACGATGTCCGCGCCGTAGCTGCCCGGGGCCTCGAGGACCGCCAAGGACGTCGGCTCCACCAGCGCGACCAGCTGCGCCCCGGCAGCGTGCGCCACGTCGGCCAGCTCACGCATCGGCTCCACGCCGCCAAAGAAGTTGGGCTGCTGCGCCACGAGGCAGGCAACGTCCTCGTCCAGGACCGATGCCGCGGCCTCGACCGGCGTCAGGCCGCTCCCTCCCTCGACCAGGTCGGCCGGCACCTCGAGCGCCTCGACGCCCGGCCCCGAGCAGTACGTGCGCAGCCCGCGACGGACCTGAGGATGGACGGCGGTCGATACCGCGACCCGGTTGCGACGGGTCAGGCGGCAGGCCATCAGCGCCGCCTCGGCGGTGGCCGTTGCGCCGTCGTAGTGGCTGGCGCTGGCCACATCCATCCCTGTCAGCTCGCAGACCATGGTCTGGAACTCGTAGATCGTCTGGAGCGTCCCCTGGCTGACCTCCGGCTGGTACGGCGTGTAGGCGGTGGCGAACTCGGCGCGGCCGATGACCTCGCTCACCACGGCGGGCACCAGGTGCCGGTACGCACCGGCGCCCAGGAAGCTGATGCGTGGCACGGCGTTGTGCCCGGCGATGCGCAGCAGCTCGGCGCGCAGCTGCTGCTCGGTCAGCGGGGGCGGGACCTCGAAGCGGTCGGCGCGCACCGCATCGGGGATGTCGTCGAACAGCTCGTCGATGGAGGCGACTCCCACCGCGTCCAGCATCCGGCGGTGGTCGGCCTCGGTGTGCGGCGAGTAGGCCATCAGCCGGCGGTCGACTCCCCGTAGGCAGAGGCGTCCATCAGCGCGTCCAGCTCGCCTGGCTCGGTGAGCGTGACCCTGGCGATCCAGCCCTCGCCGAACGGGTCGTCGTTGACCAGCTCGGGCCGGTCACGCAGCGCCTCGTTGACGTCGGTGACCTCGCCCGAGACAGGCGCGTAGAGGTCGCTGACCGCCTTCACGCTCTCGATCACGCCGAAGACCCCGAACTGCTGCAGCTGCGCACCGAGCTCGGGGAGCTCCACGAAGACGATGTCGCCAAGCTCGCTGGCCGCGAAGCTGGTGATGCCGATGGTCGCCTGCGCGCCGTCGACACGCACCCACTCGTGTTCCTTCGAATAGCGCAGGTCATCGGGGTACGTCGACGACATCGGCCTCCTCGGCTGCTGCGAGTGCTGGGCGCACGCCCGTGCGGGCCGGGCTCAGCCGGCGTCCGGGCGCGGGCGCCTGTAGAAGGGCAACTTTACCTGCTCCGCCCGGTACGGTCGCTCGCGGACGACGACCTCGACCTCGCTGCCCACGCCTGCCGCCGCGGCCGGCACGTAGGCCATGGCGATCTTGCGGCCCAGCGTCGGCGACGCGGTGCCGCTGGTGACGCGACCGGCCTCGCGGCCGTCGATCAGCACCGGATAGCCGCTCCGCGCCACCGCGTTGTCGCGCATGACCAGCCCCACCAGCTTGCGGGCCGGGCCGGCCTGCTGGACCGATGCGAGTGCCGCGCGTCCCACGAACTCGCCCTTGTCCATCTTGACGACCCGACCGAGGTTAGCCTCGTAGGGGTTGACCTCGCGCGACAGCTCGTTGCCGTACAGCGGCATGCCGGCCTCCAGGCGCAGCGTGTCGCGGCTGCCGAGGCCGCATGGCCGGAGCCCATGGGTCTCCCCCGCCCGCAGGAGCGCATCCCACAGGGCTGGCGCCCGCCGGGCGTCGCAGAACAGCTCGAAACCGTCCTCGCCGGTGTAGCCGGTCCGCGCGATGAGGCACTCCGTGCCCGCAACGCTGCCGCGACGTGAGCGGTAGTAGCCGAGCTGCTCGAGGTCCACCTCGGTCAGGTGACGGAGGATCTCGACCGCCGCAGGCCCCTGCGGCGCGATCAGTGCCGTGCGCTCGGATCGGTCCTCGATGGTGGCGTCGAAGTCGCCGTGCCCGCGCAGCCGCTCGAGCTGGGCGACGACCGTCTCGTGGTTCGACGCGTTGCACACCACCAGGTAGCCCTCGTCGGTGCGGTACACGATCAGGTCGTCGATGATCCCGCCGTCCTCGTCGCACAGCATGCTGTACTGAGCCTGGCCCTGCTCGAGGGTCCCGGGGTCGCTGACGACCGCGTACCGCGCGAAGGCCAGGGCCTCCGGCCCCGAGACGAGCACCTCGCCCATGTGCGAGAGGTCGAAGAGGCCGGCAGCCTGCCGCACGGCGCGATGTTCCTCCACGATGGAGGTGTACTGGACCGGCATCTCGTAGCCCGCGAACGGCACCATGCGAGCGCCCAGCGCCGCGTGCGCGGCGTGCAGCGGCGTGCGGCGCAGCTCGGCCACGCCGGTCACGCGCCGAC
>DATADC010000179.1:0-3045 GCA_036258735.1 Candidatus Limnocylindria bacterium | reverse complement strand
TGGCCCTGGTGCTACTTGGCGCCTCAGTGATTTGGCTCGCCCTCTGGATGCTCCGAAGCAAGAGTTTCCAGCCGGAGGCCTACCGCGAGCCGACTGAAGCCGTGATGGCCCCGATGGAGCGCCCAGCTCCAGCCACGCCGTAGCTCAAGGAGAGACACGATGCGTCCACCGGCGCACCTGGCTGTCCTGGCCGATTAGTTAGTCCGGCGCATTTTGCTGGCAGTCTGGTGGCAAGAGTGCCGGGACACAGGCTCGGACGGACGAAACGGCCAGGACAGGAGCTTCAGCCACACACATGGTCGTGGTCCTGCGCGTTGAACCCGAACAGGCGCACGGGCCGGATGTCGCCGCGGACACCGGTCCCACTCGTTCGAACAAGGAGACAAACAGATGCAGCCAACAGCCGCGAATCTCATCCGCTGGGCCGGCCTGGCCGCCATGGCGTCGGGGATCCTCTTCGTGGTCATGCAGCCGATCCACCCGGCCGATGTCCTCTCGTCGGTCACCACCGACCGCTGGGCCATCGTCCACTACCTGGGCGTCGCCATGGGCTTCTTCGGCCTGCTCGGCGTGGCGGGGCTCTACGCCCGGCAGGCGGACAAGGTCGGGTGGCTCGGCCTGGCCGGCTACCTCCTGCTCAGCCTCTTCTACGCGCTCACCCTGGCCTTCCAGTTCATCGAAGCGTTCGTCTCGCCGCGGCTGGCGACCGCGTCGCCGGCGTTCGTGGAGGGCCTCCTGGGGATCGCCAACGGGCACGCCACCGGGATAGACCTCGGTGCCCTCCCGACGGTGTATGACCTCACCGGGGGCGCCTATCTGCTCGGCGGCCTGCTGCTCGGCATCGCGACGTTCCGCGCCCGCATCCTGCCGCGCTGGACGGGCATCCTGCTCGCCGCCGCAGTGCCCGTAGCACCTGTCGCGGTGCAACTGCTCCCGCACGCGATCGAACGGTACGCGGCGGTGCCGATGGGGGTCGCGCTGGCCTGCCTGGGCTACACGCTCTGGTCCGAACGGCGCGCGCACGCCGCGGAGCCCGTACTCGGCCGGGGCAGCCCCCAGCTCCGCCCGGCCGGGGCCGACTAAGGGCGCTGGAGACCGCGCTGTAAGCTCCGATAGAGAAGATGCTGCTGGCGAACCCCACCTGAGCCGCGTAGCGCGATCGCGATGGTAGGATGGCGGCCCGTCACGAGCAGCCGAGTGTGCTGACGGGTCGCTGAAGGAGGTCGCCGATGTCGCTGCGCGCGCCGATCGTCTACTGCTTGCCGGACGACACCGCCCGGGTGGCGCGCGCCGCCTTCCCGAAGGGCAACGCCTATCTGCGCGTGCATGAGGCGCTCGGCCCGCTCTACACCAACCCGCAGTTCGCCGGCCTGTTCCCCAAGGACGGCCAGCCGGCGATCGCCCCGGCGCAACTCGCCCTGGTGACGATCTTCCAGTTCGCCGAGGGCTTGTCGGACCGCCAGGCCGCCGACGCGGTGCGCGGGCGCATCGACTGGAAGTACGCCCTCTGCCTGCCCCTCGATGATCCCGGCTTCGATGCGTCCGTCCTCAGCGAGTTCCGCGCCCGCCTCATCGCGAAGGATGCCGAGACGTTGCTGTTCGAGACGCTGCTGGCGGTGCTCAAGGAGGCGGGGCTGGTCAAGCCGCGGAGCCGGCAGCGCACGGATTCGACGCATGTGCTAGCGGCGATCCAGGTGCTCAACCGGCTCGAACTGGTCGGGGAGACCCTGCGGCACGCGCTCAACACGCTCGCCACCGTGGTCCCTGCGTGGCTCCAGTCGTGGGTCCCGGCGGACTGGTTCGCGCGCTACGCTCGCCGCTTCGAGGAGTATCGCTTGCCGGACGCGCTCGCCGAACGGACCGCCTTGGCCGAGCAGATTGGGGCCGATGGGCGGCACCTGCTCGCCACGATCTTCGCGAGCGAGGAATATGCCTGGCTGGCGCAGGTGCCGGCGGTGGAGACGCTGCGGCGGGTCTGGGTGCAGCAGTTCTACGCCGAGGACCCCGTCCGGTGGCGGGCGGCGCAGGACTTGCCCCCGTCGGCGGTGGTGATCAGCTCGCCCTACGACCCCGAGGCCCGCTACAGCAAGAAGCGGGAGACCACCTGGACCGGCTACAAGGTCCACTGCACGGAGACCTGCGACGACGACACGCCGAGCGTCGTGACCGATGTGGACACGACGGTGGCGACGACGGTCGACCATGCGGTGACGGCGGCGGTCCAGGCGCGACTGGCGGCCCGCGGCCTGGCACCGCGCGAGCACCTCGCGGACACGAGCTACGTCACGGCCGACCACCTGGTCAGCAGCCAGACGGAGCACGACTGCGCCCTGCTCGGCCCGATCCACGAGGACTACAGCTGGCAAGCCAGAGCGGGCGAGGGCTTCGGCGCCGCGCAGTTCACGATCGACTGGGAGCGGGAGCGCGCGATCTGCCCGCAGGGGCGGGTCAGCAGGATCTGGAAGCCGACGCGCGATAGCGCCGGCCACGACATCATCAATATCCGCTTCGACTACGCGGACTGTCGCGACTGCCCGGCCCGTCGGCGGTGCGTGTCCTCCGACCGCGAGCGCGCGCTCGCCATCCGCCCCCGGCCGTTGTATGAGGCGCTCCACGACGCGCGGCGGCGCCAGCACACGCCGGAGTTCCGCGAGCAGTACCGCACCCGGGCGGGGATCGAAGGGACGTTCTCCCAGGGTGTCGGCCTCGGCGACTTGCGCCGGACGCGCTACCGCGGCCTGGCCAAGACGCGGCTCCTGCACCTGCTCATCGCCACCGCGCTCAACGTCCTGCGCGTGGCGGCCTGGCTCGCGGAGCGCCCCCGCGCCCACACCCGCACCTCTGCTTTCGCCGCGCTCGCACCGGCTAGCGGCTAACTGGCCGCTCGCGGCGAGGGTTCGCCAGCAGCATCTTCAGTATAGGGCATGGCGGGCCGAGCTCTATCGGGAATGCGGCTAGGGGAGTTCCTGTCCCTCCGGACAGTACGTACACATTATGGCGTCCGTGTCCCCGCCTGCGGAGGAGACGGCCAGGTGATAGAATCGC
>DATADC010000178.1:0-41997 GCA_036258735.1 Candidatus Limnocylindria bacterium | reverse complement strand
GAGACGGCCGCGCGCGATCGGGCCCGGAGGGGATGGACGGACCTCTACATCAGCCCGCCATATCGCTTCGCGGCCGTCGAGGCGCTGGTCACCAACTTCCACCTGCCGCGCAGCTCGCTCCTGCTGCTCGTCACCGCCTTCGTGCAGCACGGCATGCCGAAGGCCCACGCCTACGGGGCGCGCGACACGCTCCTCGCCGCGTACGGCGCGGCGCTCGACGGCGGTTACCGCTTCTTCAGCTTCGGCGACGCGATGCTGATCGTGTAGGGCCCCTCACCGCAATCCCAGGCGGCGGGCGAGGTCCAACGAGTGCGCGTCTGCCGGGCCCGGCTCGCGCTCGAGGTCGGGCTCCAATCGGATCGGTGGACGCGGCAGGGGAGTGGCGGCGGATGACGTTTCCTCCGGTGCCTCGGAATCCCCTCCGGGAGGCACTCCCTGAGCGCTCGGCGGCTCGGTGAAGGCGGCCTCCTCGGCGGCGCCTGGAGCGGCCGAGGAGCGTCCATCACCGCCCGGCCGCTCCGCCTCGAGCTGGCCCATCGGCTCCGCCATGACCGAGCACGCCGCGGCGAACTGGGTGAGCGCCCGCCCCAGCTCGGGGGTATCGGCCAGGGTGTCGAACGCCGGACGAGAGAGGCGCAGGCGCCATCGGCTCTGGTGCTCGTGCGCCCACAGGCGATACGTCTCGCCGCGCAGGTCGACCCCGTGGACCGACTGCCAGGGGTACAGGCGCACGCTGAGGCTGTAGCGGGCGGTTGATTGGCGGGGGGCGTACCAGCCGTCCAGCAGGCCGGCCTCGGTCACGATCAGGATGCGCCGTTCATCGTCCTCGCGACCGGACGCGGCAGCGTAGACCGCCACGTCGTCGACCCCGAGGGCGTCCAGGTGCAGTCGCACCCACTCGCGCAGCTCGTCGTTAAGGTATGGGTTGCGCGGCCAGTCGGCCAACCGGACCATGCGGCTCCTCCTGCGGGGCATAGCCTATCCTCTCGCCGTGACCCAGACCAGAGGCTCCACCTCTGCCCGGTCGCCGATATCGTTCGAGCTCCGCTCCACCGCCGTGAGGCGTGCGCGGCTGGGCTGCCTGAGCACGTCCCACGGCCAGATCGACACGCCGCAGTTCATGCCGGTCGGCACCCAGGCCACCGTCAAGAGCCTGACACCCGGTGACCTGCGCGCGTCGGGCGCACAGATCATCCTGGCCAACGCGTATCACCTGGCACTGCGCCCCGGCCACGAGCGCATCGCGCGCCTGGGCGGTCTGCATCGGTTCACGGGCTGGGACGGACCGATCCTGACCGATTCCGGCGGGTTCCAGGTGTTCAGCCTGGCCCACCTTCGGCGAAGCGACGACGACGGGGTGACGTTCGCCAGCCACATCGACGGGTCGACGATGCGCCTGACGCCGGAGCGAGCGGTCGAGATCCAGGAGGCGCTGGGCAGCGACATCGCCATGATGCTCGACGACCTGCACCCCGACCTGGCACCGCTCCTCGTGGAGCGCAACGTGCGGTGGGCAGAGCGCAGCCTGGCCGCGCACTCCCGCACGGACCAGGCCCTGTTCGGCATCATCCAGGGCGGAGTGGACGCCGACGCCCGGCGGCAGAGCGCCAGGGCGACGGCCGCCCTGGCGTTCGATGGGCTGGCGGTCGGTGGCCTCTCGGTGGGGGAGACCAAGGGCCAGATGGCCGCGGCGCTGGACGTGGTGGCCGAGGAGCTGGCCGACGACGCTCGACCGCGTTACCTCATGGGCGTCGGCTCGCCGGAGGATTTCTTCGTGGCCATCGAGCGGGGGATCGACCTGTTCGACTGCGTGCTGCCCACTCGCGTGGCCCGCAATGGCCAGGTGTGGACCGATGCCGGCAAGCTCAACCTGCGCAACGCTCGCCACCTCGATGATCCTGGCCCGATCGACGCGACATGCTCGTGTGAGGCCTGCCGCAACCACTCGCGGGCGTACCTGGCGCACCTCTTCCGGGCCGAGGAGCTGCTCGCATATCGCCTCGCCTCCGTCCATAACGTCACCTATACTCTCGACCTGATGCGGCGCATCCGCACCGCACTGCGGGACGGGACGTACGCATCGCTGCGGGACGTCGTCACGGAGCGCTACGCAAGCACCGGGGCGAGGACCGATAAGCCGCCGGTAACGCCTTGATAAGGGCCGATACGGCAGCCTATCGGGCACACCTCGACCGGCAGATCGGAGGTCTGCTGAAGATGGCGAAGGGCAGGGATCGGCCGCGCCACCAGGAGAAGCGCAAGCCCAAGGCCAAGGCGCCTAAGGTCCCGCCGATATCGGCCTATGAGCCGCCGATGTCGGTCGAGGTGATCAAGCCCAAGCGCAAGCCGCGCCTCGAACCCGGCGAGGAGGAGTGACCTGACCGCCGCCGGGAGCAGAACGTAAAGGAGCCCGCACGAACCATGGACGCCCCGGTGGCCCCGGCCCAGGCCCAGACCTCCTCCGAGCGCAACGGCGAGCGCAACCGTGCCGTCGACGCCGCCATCCTCCAGATCGAGAAGCAGTTCGGCCGTGGGGCGATCATGCGGCTCGGCGACAAGGGCGCCAAGCAGGCCGTTGACGTCATTCCCACCGGGTCGATCGCGCTCGACCTCGCGCTGGGCGTGGGCGGCGTGCCCCGCGGACGCATCACGGAGATCTACGGTCCGGAGTCGAGCGGCAAGACCACGCTCTGCTACCACATCGCGGCCAGCGCACAGCGCGCCGGCGGCGTGGCGGCCTTCATCGACGCCGAGCACGCGCTGGATCCGACCTACGCCCGCAACGTCGGCGTCAACGTCGACGAGCTGCTCGTAAGCCAGCCGGACACCGGCGAGCAGGCGCTGGAGATCGCCGAGACCCTGATCCGCTCCAACGGCGTGGACGTGGTGATCGTGGACTCGGTGGCCGCGCTCGTGCCGCGAGCCGAGATCGAGGGCGAGATGGGGGACAGCTTCGTCGGCCTCCAGGCGCGTCTGATGAGCCAGGCCCTGCGCAAGCTGACCGGCGCCATCAACCGCTCCAACACGGCGCTGGTCTTCACCAACCAGCTGCGCGAGAAGATCGGCGTCATGTTCGGCAACCCCGAGACGACGCCCGGCGGTCGAGCGCTCAAGTTTTACGCCAGCGTACGGCTGGACATCCGGCGCATCGAGACGCTCAAGTCCGGGACCGATGCGGTCGGCTCGCGAACCCGCGTCAAGGTCGTCAAGAACAAGGTCGCCGCACCCTTCCGCCAGGCCGAGTTCGACATCCTGTACAACGAGGGCATCAGCCGCGAGGGCGGCCTGCTGGACGTCGGCATCGCAGCCGGCGTGCTGACCAAGACAGGCGCCTGGTTCAACTACGGCGATACGCGCCTGGGCCAGGGACGGGAGAACGCCCGCGAGTTCCTGCGCGCCAACGCGGAGATGGCCGCCAAGGTCGAGCAGGAGATCCGCGGCAAGGTGGCCTCCATCGAGGTCGGCGTGGAGGGGATCAGCGAAGCCGAGTAGCCGCGCGGCTGCCGTGTCCGGCAACCTGACCGGCGCGGCGGTGGCGTGGGCGCTCGCGCACGTCGGAGACCGGCAATACGCCCTCCGCTGTCTGGCCCTCGTGGAGGATGCGTACGAGCGGCCCAACGGCATCGAGGTCTTCGGCGGTGCATCGGCCACGGAATCGGCGGCGATCTACGGGGTGCAGCCCTACGACGCCGCCCGGCCGCCGCCCGCCGGATCACTGGTGTTCTACGCATGCAGCGGCCCCGCCGGCGGCGCGTGGCGCAGCTGGGGCCACGTTGGTCTGGCGCTGGGCGACGGCCGCGTGGTGCATGCCTGGGACCAGGTGCGCGTCGACGACGCCCTGTGCGTTGAGGGCCTCCCTCCGGCGCCCCGGTGGTCGCAACCGGCACTCTTGGGCTGGACTCCTCCCGACCGCGTCCTGGCCGGCCATCGCCGCCGCGAGTGGGTCGATGCCTGAGGTCCGCCGCAGGTCAACAAGCGGTGCGCCGCTGGATATCGACGGCGCGGTGGAGGTTGCGGCGCGCTACCTCGCCACGCGGCCGCGCAGCCGCTGGGAGGTCGAACGGCGCCTGCTGCGGGCCGGCGCGGACCCGGCCGTGATCGACGCCGCTCTGACTCGCCTGGAGGCGCTCGGGCTCGTCGACGACGCTCAGTTCGCGCGTTGGTGGGCCCAGCAGCGCGACCGTCACTCGCCACGCGGGCGACGGATGGTCGAGGCCGAGCTCCGCCAACGGGGCGTGGTTAGGGAGGCCATCGAGGGCCTGCGCGAGGCGTGGGACGGCGCGGGCCGGCACGCTGGCGATGACGAGCTGCCCACGACCGACCAGGAGCGTGCCGCCGCGGCGCTGGAGCGGCATCTCCGCGGCCGGCCACTTCCTGACGACGCCAAGGCGCTCCAACGGCTTGGCATGTACCTGGTGCGGCGCGGCTTCGATCCTGAGACGACGCGCGCGGCCGTTCGACGGGTGCAGCACCAAGGTGGCGCGGCTGACGACGATGACGCTCCGTGAAACGGCTAAGGTGACCACCATGACCGTGCAGCCTCAGTCGCCCGAGGAGTACATCGAGAGCCAGCCGCCGGAGCGTCGCGACGCCCTGCGAGCCGTGCGCGAGACCATCAACCGCAACCTGCCGCCCGGGTACGAGGAGGGCATGCAGTACGGCATGATCGGCTGGTACGTGCCGCTCGAGCGCTTTCCGGACACGTACAACGGACGGCCGCTGGGCGTCGCCGCCCTAGCCAGCCAGAAGAACTACATGAGCCTGTACCTCAACTCGGTGTACGGCGACCCGGGCACCGAGCGCTGGTTCAAGCAACGCTACGCGCAGACCGGCAAGCGGCTCGACATGGGCAAGAGCTGCGTGCGCTTCCGCCGGCTGGAGGACCTGCCACTGGAGGTCATCGGCGAGACGATCGCTCGCGCGGACCTCGACGGCTTCGTCGACCGCTACCGCGCCGCCCGCGGCTCGTCGCGAATACCGCGCGCCGGAAGGCGGTCCTAGGCGCCATGCGCCTGGCGCTCATGACCGAGCCCCAGCAGGGGCTGTCCTACGACGAGATCCTGGCCGCCGCCCGCACCGCCGAGGAGGCGGGGCTGGAGGCGTTCTTCCGCTCCGACCACTACGTCAGCTTTCCCGGTCGCGCGGGCCTGCCCACCACGGACGCGTGGACGACGCTCGCCGGGCTGGCCCGCGACACGCGACGCATTCGGTTCGGTGCACTCGTCTCTCCGGTCACCTTCCGCATCCCGGGTGTGTTTGCCAAGCAGGTCGCCACCGTCAACGAGATGAGCGGCGGCCGGGTGGAGGTCGGCATGGGCGCGGGCTGGAACGACGACGAGCACGAGCAGCTGGGCATCCCGTTTCCCGACCTCGGGGAGCGATACGACATGCTCGAGGAGGCGCTGGCCATCGTCCACGGCCTCTGGACCGAGGCCGACGGCTGGAGCTTCGAGGGGCGGCACTGGCGCGTGCGGGGCGCCCGCTTCGCGGCGCGTCCGGCACAGGACGGACGGCGACATCCACCCATCATCCTCGGTGGCCGCGGCGGCCCGCGCCTCGCCCGCCTGGTGGCGCGCTACGCCGACGAGTTCAACCTCGTCTCCGCCAACCCCGATCGGGCGCGCGAGGCCTACGCGCGCGTCGACGCCGCCTGCCGCGAGGCGGGGCGCGACCCGGCCGAGGTCACGCGCTCGGCCATGACTGGCGTGCTGATCGCCGAGACCGAGGCCGATCTGCGCGACCGCGTCCGCCAGCAGCTGGAGACGACCGAGGAGGGCGATCACGACGCGGCCGAGGCATGGCTCGCCGAGCGGCGCGGCCGCTGGCTGATGGGCACGCTCGACGAGGCGGCCGAGCGGGTGGCGCGCTTCGCCGAGGCCGGCGTCCAGCGCATCATGCTTCAGGACTTCGTGCCCCGCGACCTCGACATGATTCGCCTGATGCCGCGACTGGCCGCCTGAGGGCCGGCCCCGGCGAGTTGCGCTACACTCGCCGCGGGTTGACGCCCGCTTGACCCGCGGCCCCATCGGGCACTCCGTCGAGCGCCTCGCGTCCGCCCAGAGACGACGCTGAAGCGCGCGTCCGCCCGGCGGACGCCGAACAAGCCCAATACGGGCTCCAAGCACGGAGGAGCCGATGCTGGAGACATCCGTCGCCATCCTGGCGGCGCTCGGCGCGCTGGTGATCGGCGTGGCCATCGGCTACCTGGCGCGCCGGTTCCTGGCCGCAAGCGCGGTCAAGCACGCCGAGAACTACGCTGAGCGGATCGTCGCAGAGGCGCGCGCCAAGCAGAAGGAGATCGTGCTGGAGGGCAAGGACCAGGCCCTCCAGGCGCAGCGCGCCGCCGAGGAGGAGGCGCGCGAGAAGCGGGCCGACCTCCAGCGCCAGGAGCGCCTGCTGTTGGACCGCTCGGAGAGCATGGACCGCAAGGTCGAGGCCCTCGAGCGCCGCGAACAGGCGTTCGAGGACCGGCAGCGCGAGGTCGAGCAGGAGCGTGGGCGACTCGCCGAGCTGCAGCAGCGCCAGCTGGTGGAGCTCGAGCGGGTGAGCGGGCTGTCGGTGGCCGAGGCGCGCCACAGCCTCATCCAGCAGATCGTCGACGAGGCGCAGGCCGAGGCGCAGAACCGCGTGCGCGAGATCGAGCGACGCGCGCAGGACGAGGGCGACGAGCGAGCGCGGCGGATCCTGACCACCGTCATGCAGCGCATCGCCGCCGACCACACCTCGGAGGCGACGGTCACCGTGGTCAACCTGCCGACCGAGGAGATGAAGGGCCGCATCATCGGCCGCGAGGGACGCAACATCCGGGCCCTGGAGCAGGCCACCGGGGTCGACCTCATCATCGACGACACGCCGGAGGCCGTGGTCCTGTCCGGCTTTGACCCGGTGCGGCGCGAGGTCGCCCGCATGGCGCTCACCAAGCTCATCAGCGACGGTCGCATCCATCCCGGTCGCATCGAGGAGACGGTGGCCAAGTGCCGCGCCGAGATCGAGACGGTCATGCGCCAGGCCGGCGAGCAGGCCGCCTATGACGCTGCGGTGCCCGGGCTCCATCCGGAGCTGATCAAGCTGCTGGGCCGCCTGAAGTACCGCACCAGCTACGGCCAGAACGTGCTGAACCACTGCATCGAGACCGCGCGCCTGGCCGGACTGCTGGCGGCGGAGATCGGCGCCAACGTCGCTGAGAGCAAGAAGGGCGGCCTGCTGCACGACATCGGCAAGGCGGTCGACCACGAGGTGGAGGGGCCGCACGCCCAGATCGGAGCCGACATCGCGTCACGCTACGGGGTCAACGCCACCGTCTGCAACGCCATCGCCGCGCACCACCAGGAGGTGGAGCAGCGATCCGTGGAGGCCACCGTGGTCCAGATCGCGGACGCCATCAGCGCCTCGCGGCCGGGAGCGCGCGGCGAGAGCCTGGACAACTACGTCAAGCGCCTTGACGACCTCCAGCAGATCGCGCTCAGCTTCCCCGGCGTCGAGCGCTGCTACGCCATTCAGGCCGGCCGCGAGATTCGAATCCTGGTCAAGCCCGAGGACGTGGACGACCTCGCGTCGAGCCGGCTGGCCCGCGACGTGGTCCGCAAGATCGAGGAGCAGCTCCAGTATCCCGGGCAGATCAAGGTGACGGTCATCCGGGAGACGCGGGCCGTCGACTACGCCCGATGACCGATCGCGCCGCGCTGGTGCGGTGCATGGCCATCGGCGACATCATCGGCAAGCCTGGGCGCCAGGCGATCGAGCACCAACTGCGCGAGGCTCGGGCCGAGCTGGACCTCGACATGGTCGTCGCGAATGGCGAGAACGTCGCGGCCGGGGCGGGCCTCACCCCGAGCCTGGCCGAGGAGCTGCTCGGCCACGGCGTCGACGTCATCACCAGCGGCAACCACATCTGGGACAAACGCGAGGTCTACGAGTACCTTGACTCGGGACGGCCAGTGCTGCGCCCGCTCAATTACCCCGACGACGCGCCGGGACGCGGGTGGCTCATCCACGAGCTGCCCGATGGCGACCAGGTGGCAGTGGTCAACGTCATGGGCCGCGTGTTCATGAATCAGCTGGCCTCGCCTTTCGAGGCCATGGACTCGCTGCTGGACGGCGCCGCCGAGCCGCTGCCGCCGGTGCGGATCGTCGACTTCCACTGCGAGATCACCAGTGAGAAGAACGCCATGGGCTGGTACCTCGACGGCAGGGTCAGCGCCGTCGTCGGCAGCCATACCCACGTGCCGACCGCCGACGCGCGGGTCCTGCCGCAGGGCACCGCGTACATCAGCGACGTGGGCATGACCGGCCCGCGCGACTCGATCATCGGCTTCAGCCTGGAAACCGTCCTGCCGCGCTTCCTGACGCACCTCCCCACCCGCTTCCAGGTCGCGACCGGGCCGGTCAGCTTCAACGCGGTGGTCGTGAGCGTGGAGCGGGCGACCGGCCGCGCGGTGGGGATCGAACAGGTCCAGCGCCTGGTGGAGGTCTGACCGGACGACTGATGCGCCCGGGCGCCCGGCGCCGCGCCCCGGCGCCACCGCCGCTGGCGGTCCTGATCGGCCCGACCGCGTCGGGCAAGAGCGAGCTGGCCATGGCCATCGCCGCCCGCCAGCCGGTGGAGATCCTGGTCGCCGACTCGCGGCAGGTGTACCGCGGCATGGACGTGGGCACCGCCAAGCCCGGGGTGGGGGAGCGGAACGCCGTGCGCCACCACCTCCTGGACCGGGTGACGCCGGACCAGCCGTTCACCCTGGCCGACTGGCTTTCGGCGGCGCGTGCAACCGTGCCGCAGGTCGCGGCGCGGGGCCGCCTGCCGCTTGTGGTCGGCGGCACGGGGCTATACGTCTCCGGGCTGGTCGACGGCTACGAGCTGCCCGGTCCGGCACCGTCGCCAGAGGCCCGCCGGCGCCTGGCCGAGGAGATGGAGGAGGAAGGGCTGGCAGCGAGCGCCGAGCGGCTGCGCCGCCTGGACCCTGACCTGGCCGCGACCGTCGACCTCCACAACCCGCGGCGGGTGATCCGAGCCCTGGAGCGGGCGTCCGGCGACGCGCCGGGCGCGCGCGCCGAACCGTACCCGGGGCGCGTGGCGATGATCGGCCTGCGACGTCCACGCGAGGTGCTGTACCGGCGCATCGACGAGCGGGCGCGGGCCATGTTCGTGGGTGGCCTGCTGGACGAGGTGGCCCGGCTCCGTTCCGCCGGCTACGGCCCCGAGCTGCCGCCCATGACGGGACACGGGTACCGCGAGGCGGGGCGCGTCCTCGACGGGGAGTGGAGCGTGGAGCAGGCGATCGAGGTCACCGCTCGACACACGCGGCAGTACGCCAAGCGCCAGCTCACCTGGTTCCGGCGCGACCTGCGCATCGTGTGGCTCGACGCTGGTGACCTGCGGGCGAATGAGCCGCGCCTGGTGGACCGCGCCGTTGACCTTCTGCGGCGAATGCTAGCCGGCTGACCCGGCCGATCAGCCACCATCGGCTAGCATGGAAGGTCGATGCCTGACCGCACCCGCACGATTGATCTCACCACGCCGGCCGAGCGGGCGTTCCTGATCGGGCTGGACGACCCGTCCGACGAGCGCTGGCCGGTGTCGCGCAGCCTGAAGGAGCTGGCCGCGCTGGCCGAGGCGGCCGGCGCCACCGTGGTCGGCTCGGCCGCCCAGCGCCGGGCGGAGCCCGACCCGGCGTGGTACTTCGGCAAGGGGCGGGCCGCCGAGCTCGTCGACGAGAAGGCATTGCGCGACTTCAACCTGCTCATCGTCGACGACGAGCTGACGCCCGCACAGCAGCGCAACCTGGAGAAGGTGCTGAGCTGCAAGGTGCTCGACCGCTCGGCGCTGATCATCGACATCTTCGCGCGGCATGCGCGCACGCGCGAGGGGAGGCTCCAGGTCGAGCTGGCGGCGCTCGAGTACCACCTCCCGCGCCTGACGCGGATGTGGACGCACCTATCGCGCACGGCCGGCGGCATCGGCACGCGGGGGCCCGGTGAGAGCCAGCTCGAGACCGACCGACGCATCATCCGCGAGAAGATCAAGAAGGTGCGCGCCGAGCTCCGCGACGTGCGTCGCCATCGGGCCACCGCCAGCCGACAACGGGATCGCGCCGAGGTCGCCACCGTGGCATTGGTGGGATACACCAACGCCGGCAAGTCAACCCTGCTCAACGCGCTGGCCGGCGCGGACGTGTTCGCGGCGGACATGCCCTTCGCCACGCTCGACCCGACCAGCCGCTCGGTGACGCTGCCCACCGGCCAGCGGGTGGTGGTGACCGACACGGTGGGCTTCATCAACAAGCTGCCGCACGACCTGGTGGACGCCTTCCGCGCCACCCTGGAGGAGGTCATCCGCGCCGACCTGCTGCTGGAGGTGGTGGATTCCGCCGACCCCGACTTCCTGGGTCAGCAGGCGGCCGTGCAGTCGGTCCTCGACGAGCTGGGCGCCGGCGACAAGCCGCGCATCACCGTCTACAACAAGATCGACCTGCTGGACGCCGACCTCCGGAATGGGCCGATGCCGCCCAGCCCCCAGGCGGCCTTCGTCAGTGCTGCCAGCGGCGAGGGGCTAGACCAGCTCCTGGAGCGCCTGGCCGCCACGCTGCGGGCGGGCATGTCGAGCGTGGACGCGGTGGTCCCGTACGCGCGTGGCGAGCTCGTCGCGCGCGCCAAGGCGGCCGGTGATGTGGAGGAGGCCTACACCGCCGCCGGGATCCGGCTTTCCGGCCGCCTGCCGGAAGCCATGGCGGCCGAGGTCCGCAATGCGGGGCGGCGATCGCGCCGGAGCGGCACGCCGGCCGCCTGACCGCAGGAGCAGATCAGTCCGAGCTCGACCTCGCAACGACGCGCCCGACCGAGGATGCCTCGGCCCCGTGCGATCGACGGTTAAGCGCATCGCGCAGCTTGAGGCCACCCAGCAGGTAGAGCGCCGAGACGGTGAGCAGAGCGCCGTAGCCGCCGGCGAGCGACGCGACGTCGTCGGCGCCGAGGTTGCCGAAGGCGATCAGCACCACGCCGATCGCCGTGCCGGCCCAGCCGGCACCCCACAGACCAGGATGCGCGTGGTTCATGCCGCCGAGCCTAGACGCGAGGTCGTCGCGCCGGGACCCCACAACGGTCCCGCGCGCGCGGGGCCATTGGTCCCGTCAGAACCCGTCACCGAGATCGCGACTGTCCATGACGTGCCGAACCTGCTCGCCCGATGTGTCGCCGAGCTTCGCCTCGCGCGCCGCGCGCCCGATGTCGTGGCCGCGCACCCGCTTCAGGGCCGAGGCGTCAACCACGGGCTGGCAGCATTCGTCGATATACACGCCGATGCGGCCGTCAGCCTGGACGGCCAGCACGGCGCCGGTCTTTCCGGCGTACGGGCCTTCGAGCACGGAGACGCCGTCGCCGAGGCGAAGCGAGCCGGAGCGCAGCCAGCCGAACATTTGGCACATCGTGGGTCGTATCGGAAGAGCCGTCAATCACCCTACCGGGTCACTTCCCCAAATAGATCTTATGTGACCTTGCAGCTCCCGGCGAACTCGGTGTGTCAGCCGAGATCGGCCGGGCGGCGGCTCCTGCTCGAGCGTCAGCCGGCGGCGACGAGCTCCCTGGCCAGGGGTGTGGCGAAGCGAGGCGCCACGGCGGTCGATGCCAGCCATTCGGTGAGCCGCGCCGCCTCCAGCGCCACGGCCTGGGTGGCAGCACCGCCGATGTCCTCGAGCAGGCGGGTGACCACGCGTCCGGATGGAAGCACCGCCCAGCCCCCGACCACGCGGCCGTCGGACCAGATCGTGGGGCCGGCGTTGCCCGCGGTGTCAAACAGCGCCCGAGCGTGCGACCCGAGGTACCACGCTCGCTCCTTCCAGCCCATGGTCGTGGGGTCCAGCGTCGGCAGAAGGGCGACCCACGGATCCGGCTCCGGCGTCGTCTCGCCGTCATCGGGCAGGATCAGCGCCGGTCCGGCGCCATCCATCTGTATGGTGACCGCCTTGACTGCCGCTAAGGCGGCGCGCGCCTCGCGCGCGGTCCAGCCGGTCCACCAGCGCAGGTCGGTCTGGGTCGCCGGACCGAATCGGGCAAGCCAGCGACGAGCCAGCGCGGCCTGGGCATCGGCCACGTCCAGCTCGGCGAGCGGAGCCCCAAGCCAGCGGGCCATGGGCGTCCACCGATACTGGCTGCTGAGCCACGTGCCACGCGGCCGGCCGCGGACGACTCGCCCCTCGACGGCAAGCGTCAGCAGGACGCGACTCGCCACGCTGACGTTGCCCTCGATTCGCCGTCCGGGGTTGAGGCGTACCCTCGCGGCCAGCATTGGCACCGCGCGCGCCAGCTCTTGAGCCGATACCTCGCCGCGTCGTTCGAGCTCCGCCATGGCAGCTGCCTCGGCCTCGCCGAGCCAGCCCTCCACGTCACCGACCCCTAGCTGGGCGACGAGGGCCTCGGTACGGCGGCGTTCGACCCGCGCTACGCCAGCCGCCGCACCGGACTGGACCACCGCGGCGTCCTCCGCCGGAACGACGAAGACGGTGCGCCGCATGGCAAGCAGGCGGACCAGCGTGCGCCGCTCGTACAGCGCACGGTCGAGCGCTTCCACCGTGAATGCGTTCGTCCGCGCCCAGGCAGACAGGTACACGCTCGACGAGTCGGTCCCGTGCAGGCAGACGACCGCGCGGGCCGCGTCCTCCACCAGCTCCGCCCGGAGCGCGGGCGCGACCCGATGCCGGACCGCCAGGCGCCGGCGACGCTCCTCGACGCTGAAGCGCTGCACCGCGGCTAGCCGTCCCCCAGCGAAGCGAGGAAGCGCCGGCGCCACGCATCTGTCGCCCGCACCTGGTTGAAGGTGAACACGTGGAGCCCGCGCACGGCGGCACCGGGATCGGCCAGCGTGGGCGCCAGGTCACGGAGCAGCCCCTCTGGCCGGTAGCCGCCCGGCCGCAGGAGTCGGGCGACCAGGCTGCCCTGCTTGGACACGAAGCGGGCGGCATCGGCCACGCCGATGCGCGCGCTGATGCGCAGCAGGCGCGTGGCCTCGACCGCGCCGGGAATGCCGATGTCCACTGGCAGCACGTTGCCGGCGCGCCGCTGTGCTGCGACCCAGCCCGCCAGCGCATCGGCGTCGAAGCACAGCTGGGTGGTCATGTAGTCGGCGTACGGGACCTTGGCCGCCAGCGCCGCCTGGAGGACGGCATCCGGGATGACCGGGTGCCCCTGCGGATACGCGCCGATACCGATCTCTCGCAGGTGGTGGCCGGCGTCCGCCATGTCGCGGAGCAGCGACAGCGCGTCCGGATACGCGCCCGGCTCCCGGGCGTCGCCACCGATCACGAACGCGCGCTCGATGCCGCCGTCGCGCAGGCGATCCAGCAGCTGGTGCAGGTGGCCGCGGTCGCGAACCATGCGGGCCGCGAGGTGGACCACGACCGCGAAGCCAGCCAGCTGCAGCCGCTCCCCCACCGCCACGCTCGTCTCGAGGCCTTTCGCCGGTGAAGCGGTGACTGCCAGCGTGGCCCCGGGCGCCAGCGCCGCAAGCTCTTGGTCCATGCCGCCCAGTGGCAGCACCTCGAGCTTCGGCCTACCCAGAGCGTGGACCAGTGCCTGGCGCTGGGCGGCGCTCAGGGCGGCAAGGCGCACGCTACGAGACCGGAATGCGCTTCTCCGGGTCGACGAAGGGCATAGGCACCACGGTGGCGATGCGGCTCCCCCACTCCGTCTCGACGTGGACACTGGCGCCCGGCTCGGCGAGCTCCGCCGGCACCCAGCAGTAACCGATGTTGCGCTCGAGCCGCGGCGAGTAAATGGCCGAGGTCACCTTCCCGATCCGCTCGCCGCCCGCCACGCGATGGGCCGGCCACTTGGTGAAGTTGAGGGCCGGGAATGGCTCGCCGTCGAACTCGACCCCCACGATCCTGCGTCGAACCCCCTCCTCCCGGATGCGGCGCAGGGCCGCCAGCGACAGGCACGCCCCGTCGTCCAGCTTCCAGGCCACCAGCCGCTCCAGCCCCATCTCCAGCGGGTTGTTCTCGTACGTCATGTCTGCGCCCCAGTTGAAGATGCCGCCCTCGATGCGCCGGATGTCCGACGGCCCGGTGGGGCGCACGTTGTATGGCCTGCCGGCATCCATCACCGCCTCCCACAGGTCCGTGCCGCGCTCCATGTCGAGCAGGTAGATCTCGTAGCCCACCTCCGAGGTCCAGCCAGTGCGCGTTATCACCACCGGGATGCCGCGGATCTCGGCGCGCCTCCACCAGTAGTACTTGAGGTCGAGGATCCCCTCCCCCACCAGGTCGCGCATCAGGTCGCGCGACTTCGGCCCCTGAATCTGCATCGGGGCCACGTCGGCCTCCCGGATGGTGACGTCGAGATCGGGATAGGCGTGGCGCAGGCCGCGGGCGAACAGCAGCGCGTCGGACGAGGCCAAGGCGAACCAGAAGGTGTTCTCGTCCATGCGGGTCATCACCGGGTCGTTGATGATGCCGCCGTCGGCGTCGCAGATCAGGACGTACTTGGCCTGGCCCACGGCGCATTTCGACAGGTCGCGCGGGGTCAGCAGCTGCGCGAAGCGGGCACCGTCCGGACCCGATATCTCCAGGCAGCGCTCAACCGACACGTCCCACACCGTGACGTCGTTGAGCAGGGCGTCGAACTCGGCCTCGAACGTGTCGAATCGGATCGGGAAGAGCATGTGGTTGTAGACGGTGAACCCCTGCGGGCCGTGGCGCTGGGTCGCTTCGTAGTACGGGCTGCGGCGCAGCCGGGCTCCCCGCTGGACGAGCGCCATGTCGAAGGGCGCCGCCACGGCGCCGGGGGTGGCTTGCATGGACGTTCCCTCAGGCTGGCTGGACCGATGGTCGCCGCGACAACGTTACGGTACGCGCGTCTAGCCGACCGGCGCCGGGCCGCCGGTCCGCGCCTCGATCTCGTCGAGATGCTCCCCTCGGTGGTCGGCGCGGAGCGGGTTCAGCGGGCTGTCGAGGTCGTCGGGCCACGCGCGGAGACGTTGCTCAGCGCTCAACGAGGCGATGAGCCGGTCGACGCCCTCGGCGGTGCGCACCGCGAGTTCGGCCGCAGCCCGTGGCGCAATGGCGTGCGCCAGCGGTCGATGCGACTCGTTGATCCAGTCAGCGTCCTCTGGCTCAGATTCGTCGGAGCTGAAGGGCTGACCGCTGAGGAGCTTGTTTGCCAGGTACGCGGCGCGAGCGTCCCAGAATGCGATATGCGCCAGCACCGCCGAGACGGTCCAGCTCTCGTTCAGCGGCGCAGCCAGCTGCGAGTCGGACAGCCGATCCACGAGTCGGCGAAGGCGCTGTAGCTCGGCTGCGTTGCGCGCCTCGAAACCGGCCTCGTCGCTCACCCGCAGAGCATATCGCCTCCGAACCGGTGTCCGTACGCCTGGTCAGTCGGCTCGTCCGGAAACCGCCAGGGTGATGGCGGCCGACACGACCGCCACCGCCAGCGCAGTCGCCTCGGTGGCGTTCAGCTGTGCGTTTCCCGCGAAGAGGGCGGTTGCCTGGCCGGGCACGGCGCCGAACAGCGGCGGTACGACGATCCAGCCGAGCACCAGCGAGGTGGGCGCCGCGGCGCTGGGCAGCCGCAGGGCCCGGGCCAGCACGGCGGTCAGGAGGCCCACGAACGCGGCGAGCAGCAACAGGAGGATGGCGGCGGGCTGGTCCCGAGCCCCCGATGCCTCCACCAGCCGCACCAGGCCAACGTTGACGATTGCCACGCCGAGCGCCAGGAGGACGGCCAGCAGGACGACTCGGGCGCCAGTCACGACAACGGGCGCGGAGCGTCGAGCACGCCGGCCTCTAGGGCAGCGGCCAGCCCGCGCGCGATGCGGTACGACTTTCCCGCCCCCATCACCAGCACGGCATCGCCGGCGCGCAGGTGCTCGGCGACGTACGTCGTCGTGGCATCCACGTCACCGGTCGCGATGGCCGGCACCGCGGAGACGCGCTCCACCGCGTCGGCCAGCTCCGCCGCCGAGGTGGCACGCAGCGCCTCATCGGTGTCGCGCGAGGCGAAGATGTCGGCGATAACGACCTCGTCGGCATCGGTGAAGGCCGTGGCGAACTCGTCCAGCAGGAGCGCCGTGCGCGAGTACATGTGCGGCTCAAAGACGACCCATAGCCGTCGGTTCCCCACCTTCTGGCGGGCGGCCACGATTGCGGCCCGCACCTCGGTTGGGTGGTGCCCGTAGTCGTCGAAGACGGTCACGCCGGCAGTATCGGCGACGAGCTGCATGCGCCGTCCAGCTCCCGCGAACGTGCGCAGGCCATCGGGCAGCGCGTCCAGCGGCGCGCCTACCTCGTGGGCCAGGACCAGCGCGGCGGTGGCGTTCAGCACGTTGTGCGGACCGGCAAGGGGCGAGGCGAAGTCGCGCCCGAACAGCCGGAACCGTGTCAGCGCGGGCTCGTAGCGAACGGCCTCCGCCTCGACCTCGCCTCCCGGACCGTAGCGGATGAGCCGCCCGCTCCATCCGGCAAGGCGATCCGCCAGGTCCTGGGCGCCACCGTCCTCGGCCGCCGTCAGCAACAGGCGCCCGCCGAGCTCCGGTGACTCCCCCATCCCCCTCACGAAGCGTTCTACGCTGGCCAGCACGGCCTCGCGGTCGGCGAAGAAGTCAGGGTGGTCCATCTCCACGTTGGTCACGATGGCGCCAGCGGGGTGGTAGTTGAGGAAGTTGTCGCCGAACTCGTCCGCCTCGACCACGAAGGGCGCGCCGTGCCCGGGACGGACCGACGCTCCCCACGCCGGCATGAAGGCACCCACCTCGACCGTGGGATCCATTCCGGCCGCGATCAGTAGGTGCCCCAGCAGCGCAGTGGTGGTCGACTTGCCGTGCGTGCCGGTCACGGCCAGGCCCACGCGGCCGGGCGCCGCCATCATCTCTCCCAGCAGCGCCTGCCACGGCTGCACGGGCAGGCCTCGCTGCGTGGCGTCGACAAGCTCGGCTAGGTCGGGGTTGGCCCGCAGGGCCGGGGTGATGGCCACCCGCTCGACGGCGGCGAGGTGAGAGGGATCGTGGCCGGCGATGACGGGGATGCCCACAGCGTCCAGCGGCGGGGTGTAGGGCGACGGCGTGTCGACGTCGCAGCCGTCGACCGCGGCACCTGCATGATGCGCCAGCAGCGCCACGCCGGCGGCCCCCGACCCGGCGATGCCGATGAAGTGGATGCGCTCGCCCGGTCGCAACGCTGCGTCCGCCGGCCTACTCGCCCGGGGACGCGGCGCGGACCTCGTCGATCGCCAGCTCGATGGCGATCATGGCCGCAGCGGCCTTGTTGCCCTCGCGATCGTGACCGAGGACCCGGTGCTCCACCCGGTCGGGATGCCCGCGCAGCGAGACCGCGACGTAGTGGGTCCCGACCGGCTTCTCGCGGCTGCCGCCTTCCGGCCCCGCGATCCCGGTCACCGCGACGCCCAGCTCCACACCGAAGCGGGTACGGACGCCGTCGGCCATGCCCTGCGCCACCTCGGGCGAAACCGCCCCATGCTGGGTGATGAGGTCGTGGGGCACCGCCAGCTCCACCTCTTTGGCCTGGTTCGAGTAGCTGATCACCCCGCCCACGTAGTACCGCGAGGCGCCGGGCACCAGCGTGATGACGTGGCCGATCAGCCCGCCCGTGGACGACTCGGCGGTGGCCAGCTTCCAGCCACGCGACAGCAGTAGCTCGCCCAGCCGCGCGCCGGCCAGCTCGAGCTCGGCCTCGCTGGGGGTGGGCAGCATCGGTCCAGGCGGCTCCTAGCGGTAGTTCTCGAACTGGAGCGCGACCGCGTAGTCCATGCCGCGCAGATGCGAAATGACCGCCTGCAGCTCATCCTTGCTCTTGCCCGAGACTCGCACGGCCTCGCCCTGTACCGTCGGTTTGACCTTCGGGAAGTTCTCGCGGATGAGCTTGCTGATCTCCTTGGCCTGCTCGCTCGTCAGCCCCCTCCGCAGGCCGATGCGCTGGCGGACGGTGCCGCCCGCGGCGGGCTCCAGCCTGCCCCAATCGAAGATCTTCAGCGACAGGCCGC
This sequence comes from Candidatus Limnocylindria bacterium, assembly GCA_036258735.1. GTDB lineage: Bacteria > Chloroflexota > Limnocylindria > QHBO01 > QHBO01 > JAPSGM01. The sequence goes on along the minus strand of DATADC010000178.1, from coordinate 24,015 downwards.
GCCGCACCGCCTTGGACTGGATGAGGTCCTTGACGGCGTTGGCCCGATACTCGTCGTCGGCCTGCAGCGTGATCTCGCCCTTGCCCATCTCGATGGTCACCCGGGCTCCCTTGAAGTCGTAGCGCGTCGCCACCTCGCGCCGCACCTGGTCCAGGGCGTTCACCAGCTCCTGCTGGTCGAAGTCGCTCACCACGTCGAACGATGAATCAGCCATACGCTCCCCTATCTTCGCCTGCCCGATGCGCGCCGCGCGACGCTTGAGCGCGCGCCTGCGACAACCGCCGCCGAGCTCATAGCCGGGTGATCTGCCACTCGACCACCGAGCCGGCTCGGCCCATCCGTCCGAGCTCCACGCCGTTGATCGTCAGCCGCACGGCGCCCGCGTTGCCGACCCGGATGCGCAGAGTGCGGTCGGCCGCCAGGCGCACGCGGTCGCCGGCCCGCGTTACCTGGCCGGAGACGCCGCTTTTGGGCCGGCCGTCCTCGTCGATCTCGAGGTACGAGGCCGACCCCCGCACTTGCAGCATGCCTGTCAGCCCCTCGGCGACGCGCACCGTGACGCGGCGCGCCTGTGGCTCCACGCCGCTGGCATCGACCTCCACGCGCAGCCGCCACTCGCCGGGATCGAGGTCCAGCTGCCCGCTGAAGGATCCATCCCCTCGGGCGGTGAGCGGGAGGGGCCGCGGTGCCGCCGGCCGTTGTGCCGGCACCCGTACTTCCTCACCGGCCAGGCTGGTAATCCGAAACGTCCGTGGCGCGGCACCCGCCGGGGTGGCTCGCACCACGACCGTGGCGCCCGCTGGTCCCGTTCCGCGTACCTGCACGGGACCGTCCAGGGTCGCACCGTCCTCTGGCGCGGTGATGGCCAGCTGCTCCGCCGGCGTCGGCGCGGCGCTGGCAGCCGTTCCGACCAGGATCGTCCGCTGAACGGGGGTGGAGTCACGCCCGGTCAGCGGGTCGTTGGCGACCAGCGTCACCACGTTCGACCCCGGCAGGAGCGGCACCGTGACCTCGAAGCTGCCGTCGGCGTCCGCGGTCACCTCGGTCTTGCGGTTGGCCGTTTCGGCCGTCACGCGCGAGTTCGGCTCCGTTTCCCCCACGAACGTGATCTGGTCGGCCTCGTAGCCGTTGACGTCACCCGCCGGCTGCACCACCCGTAGGTCGGGGATGCCGGCGAAGGTCATGATCTCGTACCCGAGGTAGATGGCCAGGACGAGCACGCCCACGGTGAGCAGCGCGCCGACGACCGCGCCGGGCGTCAGGACGAACGCGCCACTGCGCCGGCTGCTGATCGGCCGCGGCCCTGCAGGTACGGTTGGCCGCTCCACGGCGGCGCTGGCGCTTTCCAGCCGGTAGAGGTCGACCAGGTACTCGGTGTCCAGCCCCAGGTACGCGCCGTAGTTGCGCAGGAAGCCCTTGGTGTACACGGGCCCGGGCAGCTCGCGATAGGCGCCGCGCTCCAGCGCCGAGAGATATCGGGCGCGGATCTTGGTGTCGCGTTCGACGCGGGCCAGGTCCACGCCGCGCGCCTCACGGGCGGCGCGCAGCACCTCGCCGAGCTTGTTGGTCTCCTCGGTCACGCGTGGTCCTCGCCCGGAGCCACCTCCCCGCCCCAGCCGTCGGACGTGACCAGCACTTCGCGGAACCGGCTGCCGTCCGCCGGGCCCACGATGCCGCGGTCCTCCATCTGGTCGAGGATCCGGGCCGCGCGCGCGTAGCCCACCCGCAGGCGGCGCTGGAGCAGCGACGCGGAAGCCTTGTCCGAGCGACGCACGATGTCCACCGCCTGGCTCAGCAGCGGGTCGGCGTCACCGTCGCCGTCCTCGCCCGGCTCGCTGCCGGCCTTGCCGTCTCGCCTGGTCGCGGTGACCTCCGGCCGGTATTGCGGCGCTCCCTGGCCGCGCCAGTGGCGGGCCACGGCGTCGATCTCGTCGTCCTTCACCAGGGCCCCCTGCAGCCGCACGGCGCGCGGTGCGTCGATCGGCTGGTAGAGCATGTCGCCCTGGCCCAGCAGGTCCTCCGCGCCGGTCGTGTCCAGGATGGTGCGGCTGTCGACGCCGGACGTCATGGCGAAGGCGATCCGGCTGGGGATGTTGGCCTTGATCAGCCCGGTGATGACCTGGACCGATGGGCGCTGGGTGGCCACCACCAGGTGGATGCCGGTCGCCCGCGCCAGCTGGGCGATCCGCGTGATGGTGGCCTCGACCTCGTAGGCCGACACCATCATCAGGTCAGCCAGCTCGTCGATGACCACCACGATGTACGGCATCCGCGGCTCGCCAACGCGCAGCGCCGCGTTGTAGCCGGCGATGTTGCGCACGCCACGCTGCGCGAACTCGTGGTAGCGGCTCTCCATGGTCCCGACCGTCCACTTCAGGGCGTTGACCGCCTTCTCGGTGTCGACGATGACCTCGGTCAGCAGGTGCGGGATGCCGCGGTACTGGGCCATCTCGACACGCTTGGGATCGATCAGGATGAGCTTGACCTCCGCGGGCGTGGCGCGCATGAGCAGCGAGCAGATGAGGGCGTTGACGCACACGCTCTTGCCCGAGCCGGTGGCTCCCGCGATGAGCAAGTGCGGCATCTTGGACAGGTCCGCGCTGAACGGCTGGCCGGCCACGTCCTGGCCGAGCGCGAAGGCGAGCTTGCTGCGGGTCGCGGCGTCCTCGAAATTGCGGCTGGCGAGCACCTCCTTGAGGGTGACCAGCTCGAAGGCCGCGTTCGGGATCTCGATGCCCACGTACGGCTCGCCGGGGATGGGCGCCTGGATGCGGATCGAGCGCGCCGCCAGCGCCAGGGCCAGGTTATCGGCCAGGCCCTCGATCCGGCTGAGCTTGATGCCTGGATCCACCTCCAGCGCGTACTGGGTGACGACCGGGCCCTCCTGAATGCGCGCCACCTTCACGCCGATGCCGAAGTCCGACAGCGTTTCCCTGATGCGGCGTCCCTTGGCGGGCAGGTCGAGCTGCGCGGCGCTGCTGGCCTCGGCGTCGTTGAGCAGGTCCAGGTCCGGGAGGCGCCAGCTGCGGTGCGTGCCCTCCAGCGCCGCGTCGCTTGCCTCGTGCTCGCCCACCTCGGCCAGGTGCGCCGTCTCGGTCGACTCCAATGCCTCAGCCGAGATCGGGATCGCGTGCACGGCGTCCGCGGATCCGGACGCGGGCGCGACCGGCGGGATGGTCGGCGGCGTGGACGGCGTCGGCGACACACCGGCCATGGCCGGCGTGGTGGCCTCCGGCCGCGCCCGGCGAACGATGAGCGGCGGCTCGTCCTGGTCGCCGCCGGTGAGGACGTCGCGCACGCGGCCCAGCAGGCTGCGTCCCTCCGGCTCGGGTGGGGATGGCGGTCCCGGCTCGGCCCGGCGGCCGCCATGGTCGGCAACGCGTCGCGCCTCTGCGTCCTGCTGATCGGCGCGCTCGTCGCGCCGCTGGACGTAGGCCGCCACCAGGTCGCCGATGGTCATGTTGAAGTACAGCAGCAACCCGACCACGAAGAGCAGCGCCAGCACAATCCAGGCGCCGGCCTGCCCCACCGCCGCGACGATGACGCGGCTGGCCCAGAAGCCGATCACGCCACCGCCGTCGCCCTGCCGGATCAGGCGCTCGCCGCCTCCGGCGACCAGGTGGAAGGCACCGAGCAGCGAGACCGCAACCAGCGCCGCCCCGCTGGCCGCCATCCAGCGCTCGGACTGCATCGACTTCATCCAGAGCATGACCGCGAAGCCGGCCAGCAGCGGCGCGGCGAAGGCGATGCCCCAGCCGAGGAGGAAGACCAACGCGTCGTGCCACGGCTCGACGATGAAGCCGGCGCGGGGCGCGAAGAGCGCGATGACGCTGACGATGGCCATGAACACCAGGACCAGCGCCAGCGCCTCGCGAACCAGGCGACCCGAAACCGAGAATCCCGAGCGGCGGCGGCGCGACCTGCTGGTGGAGCGGCGCGCAGCGCTGCGCCTCGCCATGCCTAGACCTCCATCACGATCGGCAGAATCATCGGCCTTCGCTTGGTGCGCTCGAAGAAGTAGCGCGCCAGCGTGTCGCGAATCTTGGTCTTCAGGTAACCGGGCTCCGCGCTGTGGTCGTCGTGTGCTGCCGGCTGGCTCAGCTCGCGCAGCAGCTGGTCGCGGGCCGAGACCATGATCGGATCCTCGGGATCGTGGAGGAAGCCACGGCTCACCAGGTCAGGGCCGGAGACCGGTCGACCGCTGGCCTGGTCGACCGTGAGCGCCACCATCACGACCCCGTCGGACGCGAGCATGCGCCGGTCGCGCAGCACGACGCCATCGATCCCGTCGATGGCCGCGATGCCGTCGACCAGCACCGCGCCGGCGGGCACGCTGCCCGCCATGCGGGCGCGGCCGTTGGCCAGCTCCACCACCTGCCCGTTCTCGAGCACGAAGATGCGGTCCACCGGCACGCCGGCGCCTTCGGCCAGGAGCCCGTGCTGCACCAGCATGCGGTACTCGCCGTGGACCGGAACGAAGTTGCGCGGCTTCACCAGGCCGAGCATGAGCTTAAGCTCCTCGCGCGACCCGTGGCCAGAGACGTGGCAGTGCACCAGCGGCTCGTAGTAGACCATCGCGCCTTCCTTGAACAGGTTGTCGATGGTCTTGGCCACCGCTTCCTCGTTGCCGGGGATTGGCGAGGCGGACACGATCACGGTGTCACCCGGCTCGATGGTGATGTTGCGGTGGTCGCGGTTGCTCATGCGGGTCAGCCCCGACATCGGCTCGCCCTGGGACCCGGTGGTCATGATGACCAGCTCCGGGTTGCGCAGCTGCTGCAGCGCGTCCTTGCGGGCCAGCGTGCCGTCCCGCGGATCCAGGAAGCCAAGCTCCACCGCGATCGCGATGTTCTGCTCCATGCTCCGGCCGAGCGCCACCATCTTGCGGCCGTTGGCGTACGCCGCGTCCAGCACCTGCTGTACGCGCCCGATGTTGCTGGCGAAGGTCGCCACGATCACCCGGCCCGACGCCTCAGCGATGAGCTGCTGCAGCGACTCCCCCACTGTCGCCTCGGAAAGCGTGTAGCCGTCCTTCTCCGCGCGCGTCGAGTCCGACAGCAGGAAGTCGACGCCCTGGCTGCCGACCTCGGCGATGAAGCCCAGGTCGGCCCGCGCGCCATCGGGCGGGGTGTGGTCGAACTTGAAGTCGCCGGTGTGCACCACCGTGCCTGCCGGCGTGCGGATGGCGAAGCCCATGCCGTCGGGAATCGAGTGGTTGACCCGGAAGGGCGTCAGCTCGAAGGCGCCGATGCGCGTCTCGACCCTCGGCTCCAGTAGCTCGAGGCGGGTGCTATCCAGCAGCCGGTGCTCCTTGAGCTTGCCCGTCACCAGGCCGCGGGTAAGGCGGCTGGCGTACACCGGCACGCCGGGCAGCTTGGGCAGCACGTAGGGGAGGCCGCCGGTGTGGTCCTCGTGACCGTGGGTCAGGGCGATGGCGCGCACGCGGTGGCGGTTCTGCTCGAGGTAGGTCACGTCCGGGATGACCAGGTCGATGCCCAGCATCTCGGGCTCCGGGAAGGCGAGGCCGCAGTCGATGACCAGGATCTCCCCGGCGGCCTCGACCGCCGTGATGTTCTTCCCGACCTCCCCCACCCCGCCGAGCGGGATGATGCGCAGCGCGTCCGTCATGTCGCTCCTAGAAGAGGGTCAGCTGCTCGCCGTCCTCGGCGCGTGGGGCGGCCACGGCCGCGGCGGGGGCGATGGGCGCCATCATGACCAGCTCGGAGACCGATGCCGCCCGCTCCGCGTCCAGCGCCTGCCTGGCCTTCAGCAGCGCCGCGGGCAGGCCCCGCACGTCGGCGTACAGCGTCTGGCGCAACGAGCCCTGGTGCAGCGCCGCCGCCGGATGGTACATCGGGAAGACGAAGCGGCCGCCCGACCGTCGCAGCTGCCCGTGGACCGCCGAAATGCGAGCGCCGGGCAGGTAGCGCGCCAGCGAGTGGCGGCCCAGGGTGACGATCACCGCGGGGTCGAGCGCCCGCTCCTGTCGTTCGAGGTAGCCGCCGCAGGCGGCGATCTCGTCCGGCTCGGGGTCGCGGTTGCCCGGCGGCCGGCATTTCACCACGTTCGCGATGAACACGTCCTCGCGTGCCCAGCCGATGGAGCGCAGCAGCTCGTCCAGGAACTGGCCGGCCGGCCCCACGAACGGACGCCCGGTGGCGTCTTCGCGCGCCCCGGGCCCCTCGCCCACCAGCAGCACGTCGGAGAGCGGGTTGCCCTCGCCGGGGACGGCCTGCGTACGGCCGCGGTGCAGCGGACAGCGCGTGCAGGCCGCGACCTCGGCCGCGACCTGCGCCAGCAACGCCTGGGTGCCCATCACCGGTGAGGGTAGCGCCGGGAGAGGGTGCGCCGCCGGCCCCGGCGGCGCCATCGGTCAGGACTTGGCCGCTCCCGATTTGGCCATGTGTCGCTCCATGGCGGCCCGACGGCTGAGGTTGACCCGTCCCATGCGGTCGATCTCGGTAACGACCACCATCAGCTCGTCGCCGATGCTGACCACGTCCTCGACCCGCGGTACTCGGTAGTCGGCCAGCTGGCTGATGTGCACGAGGCCCTCCTTGCCGGGCAGGATCTCGACGAAGGCACCGAAGTTCATGATCCGGGTCACCTTGCCGAGGTACTCCTTGCCGACCTCGACCTCCTTGGTCAGTCCCTCGATCCACTTGATTGCCTTCTGGGCCGCTTCTCCGGACGTGGACGCGATTTGGATGGTGCCGTCGTCCTCCACGTTGATCTCGGTGCCCGTCTCGGCCACGATCTGGCGGATCACCTTGCCGCCGGCGCCGATCACGTCGCGGATCTTGTCGACCGGGATCTTGAGGGTCGTGATGCGCGGCGCGTAGGGCGATAGCTCGCTGCGGCTGGCGCTGATGACCGCGGTCATCCTGTCAAGGATGAACAGGCGCGCCGTTCGCGCCTGTTCGAGCGCGTCGCGCAGGATCTCGTTGGTGATGCCCGGCACCTTGATGTCCATCTGCAGGGCGGTGACGCCCTCCGCGGTGCCGGTCACCTTGAAGTCCATGTCCCCGTACGCGTCCTCCTTGCCGGTGATGTCGGTCAGGACCGCGTAGCGGCCGGTGGCCGCATCGGTAATGAGACCCATGGCGGCGCCGCCCACCGGAGCCTTGATCGGGACCCCGGCGTCCATCAGGGCCAGCGTGGAGCCACAGGTGGACGCCATGGAGGTCGAGCCGTTGGAGCTGACCACCTCGGACACGACGCGGATGGCGTACGGGAACTCCTCCTCGCTGGGAAGCACCGGCAACAGCGCCCGCTCCGCCAGGGCACCGTGGCCGATCTCGCGCCGGCCGGGGCCGCGCATCGGCTTGGCCTCGCCGGTCGAGTAGGGCGGCATGTTGTAGTGGTGCAGGTAGCGCTTCTCGGTCTCCGGCGAGATGGTGTCCAGGCGCTGCACGTCGCTGGCAGGCCCGAGGGTGGCGATCGACAGGGCCTGGGTTTGGCCGCGGGTGAAGATGCCGGACCCGTGCGTGCGCGGGAGCACGCCGACCTCCACGCTGATGGGACGGATGGTGGTCGTGTCGCGCCCGTCGATGCGGACGTTCTCCGCCAGGACCAGCTCTCGGACGGTCGCCTTGGTCAGCACGTCCATCAGGGCCGAGCCGATGCCGTGGCGGCGTCGGATGTCCTCCAGCCGCTCGCCCTGCTCGGTGCGGTTGTAGTTGTCGCGACCCCTGCGCACCTCGTCGGCGATATCGCGGCGGATGGCGTCCAACCGCTCCGACAGCCCATCGGTCAGGTGCATGAACAGATCGGCCGTGGCCTCGGCGTCCGGCATGGCGCGGTGCGCGGCGCCGTGGTCGCGCCCGAACACGAAGCGCATGAGGTCCGACAGCTTGTAGCCGCCGGCATCGGGGTACAGCTGGTACGCCAGCTCCAGGGTGTCGTAGATGGCCGACGGCTGCCACCCCGCGTCGTTCGGGATGTGGCGCAGCACGAACGGCACGTCGAAGGCGACGTTGTGCGCGACCAGCGGCGCGTCGCCGACCCACTCGGCGAAGCGCGGCAGCACCTCGGCCGCGGTGGGGGCGCTGGCGACGTCGTCGTCCGACAGACCGTGGATCTGGTGACCCACGATGCTGCGGCCTGGGTTGACCAGCGACTCGAAGCGGTCAACCACCTGGCCGCCGCGGACGCGCAGCGCGGCGATGTCGACGATGTAGCCATGCTCGGGCTTCATGGCCGTCGTCTCGAGGTCGAAGACCACGAACTCACCGCCATCGGCCAGGGCGCTGCCCAGCTTGACCACCGAGTCGGCGCGCGGCGGCAGGAACGGCACCTTCTTCGGCTTGCCCGCCGCCTCGACGAGCTTTTCCTGGAGGCCGATGCTCTTCTGCAGCTCGGCCTGGCCGTAGGCGATGGCGTCCGCCATGGTGGCCTCGGGCAGGATCTTGGCCCCGGCCTCGACCATCATGATCGCGTCGCGCGTGCCGGCCACGACCAGGTCCAGCTGGCTCTCGTCGAGCTGGCTGGTGGTCGGGTTGGTCACAAACTGCCCGTCGATGTACCCCACCCGCACGGCGCCCACCGGGCCGAGGAACGGGATGGAGCTGATCGACAGCGCGGCCGACGCCCCGTTGACGGCCAGGATGTCCGGGTCGTTCTCCTGATCCGCGCTGAGCACGGTCAGGACGATCTGCACCTCCTGCTTGTAGCCCTTGGGGAAGAGGGGCCGGATTGGCCGGTCGGTGAGGCGCATGGCCAGGATGGCCGCCTCGGACGGACGCGACTCGCGCTTGATGAAGCCGCCAGGGATCTTGCCCGCGGCGTACATGCGCTCCTCGTAGTCCACCGTCATGGGGAAGAAGTCGATCCCCTCCCGCGGCTCGGCGGAGACGGCGGTGGCCAGGAGCACGGTGTCGCCGTAGCGCACCAGGACGGCGCCGTCGGCCTGCTCGGCGAGTTTGCCGGCCTCCAGCGAGAAGGTCTGGGAGCCGATCGCGGCTTCCACTTTGATTGCCACTGATTCCTCCAGGTTGGTCATTGGTTCAGGCATCCGGAGCTCGACTCGTGTGGGCCTCTGGCCCGGGTCGGGAGACGAGCGGCGTCACGGACGCGCATCGTGCGGCGGTGCGGGTTGACGTGCCGCCGGCTGGGACACGACTGACCCAGGGCCGATATGGTCCTGGGTGGTGGGGTCGGCTAGCGGCGCAGGCCCAGCTGGGTGATCACCTGGCGGTAACGGTCCACGTCGTTGCGGACGAGGTACGCCAGCAGCCGACGCCGCTGGCCGACCAGCTTGAGCAGGCCGCGCCGCGAGTGATTGTCGTTCTGGTACGTGCGCAGGTGTTCCGTCAGCGACTTGATCCGCTCGGTGAGTAGCGCGATCTGCACTTCCGGGGACCCGGTGTCCCCCTCGTGCGTGGCGTAGTCGTCGATGATCGCGCTCTTCGCGTCCTTGGCGAGCGGCACAGATTCCTCCACTTTCCTTCTGTATGTACGGAATGGTAACAGACGAGGCACCCGGCCGCCACAAATCCACCGGCCCGGGCGTCTCCGCCAAGAGCCGCCCGCATCCGAACCGCCTCCGTCGCGTGGCGATGCCGTGCCTCAGCCGAGATCCAGCAGACGGCGGGCCTCTGCCTCGTCGCGCCGCATCTGTTCGACCAGCGCCGTGGCGTCCGGGAACCGCCGCTCGTCCCGCAGCCGCGCCGTAAGCTCCAGCGCCAACCGCACTCCGTAGAGGTCCCCGTCGTAGTCGAGGAGGTACGCCTCCACCAGCACGCGGGCCTCGTCGTGGAAGGTGGGGCGCACGCCCACGCTGACCAGCGCCGGGTGCGCCGGGCCCACGCCCCGGTCCGGCACGGCCACGTGCCCGAGGTAGATGCCCAGCGCCGGCATGGCGGGCGTGTAATCGAAGGCCAGGTTGGCGGTCGGGAACCCAAGCTTTCGTCCGCGCCGGTCACCGACCACTACCGTGCCCTCCAGGTACGGTGCCGTCCCCATGGCCGTGGCCGCGGCGACATCCCCCGCGGCGATGGCGCGCCGCACGCGGGTCGAGCTGACCGGCGTCCCGTCCGCCATCAGCGGCTCGACCCCGACGACGTCGAAGCCACGCTGGGCTCCAACCTGGCGCATGCGTTCCACTGTGCCCTCCCGCCCGCGGCCGAAGGCGCTCTCGGCGGTCATGACCAGTCCGCGCAGCTCGATCGCCGGGTCCAGCGCCGCAATGAAGTCCTCGGCCGGGCAGGAGCGCAGCTCCTCGTCGAACCGCAGCGGAACGGCATGATGGATGCCCTGGACGACGGTGATGCGCCGCAGCACCTGGTGCAGCGGGGCGAGCCGCGGGACGGTCGTGCCGGGCCGGACTACCTCGTCGGGGTGCGGGTCAAACACGAGCGCCACGGACGCCGCCCCCCGTTCGGCGGCAGCGCGTCGGGTTGCCGCGAGGAGCGCCGCGTGCCCGAGATGCACGCCGTCGAAGACGCCCAGCGTGACGACCGCCGGACCGATCGCCGGCAGCTCGCCGAGCCCCAGCGCGCGCGGCGCCTCGATCACGCCTCGGCCGCCGCCACGACCTTGTGCGGCCGGAGGATGCCCGCTGCAACGCTGCCCACTCCCAGCAGGGCGCGATCGTCGAAGACCGCATGCCTGCCGGCGTGAGCTCCCTCAACGCGCACCAACGACCCGTGCCGAAATCGGACGCCCTGCTCGGCGGTGAGGTCCAGGCGCGGCAGGGTCAGCAGCTCCTCGATCGGCACCATCGCCTCCTCCAGCCGACCCTCAGCCGCGAGCTCACGCAGGACATCGGGCGTTCGGGCGTCCTGGACGCTGAGGCCCGCCGCCTCGGTGCGGCGCAGCGCGGCCAGGTGGCCCCCGCATCCCAGCCGCTCGCCCAGGTCGCGCGCGATGGAGCGGATGTAGGTCCCCGGGCCGCAGCGCACGTCGATTCGCGCGTCGACGACCTCGCGGCCGCGCCGTATGTCCACGAGCTGGAGCGCGGCGATGGTGACCCGTCGCGGCGGCACCTCGAGCAGCGTCCCGCCGCGGGCCGCCCGATGCGCCGTCTGGCCCGCCGACTTGCGAGCCGAGAAGGCGGGCGGGCGCTGGTCGAAGGTTCCCACGAAGGCGGCCAGGCCCGTCTCGATCGCCTCGTCATCCGGCAACGGCCCGCTGCCGGGAACCAGCGGACCCTCGGCATCGTCGGTGGGCGAGGTTTGGCCGAGGCGGATGACGGCGTCGTAGCGCTTGGGCCCGCCGGTCAGCTCCTCGCTGAAGCGGGTGGCAGCGCCGACCAGGATGGGCAGCACGCCGGACGCCAAAGGGTCCAGCGTTCCCGCATGGCCGATGCGCCGGGTGCCGGTCAGGCGGCGCAGCAGGCCCACCATGTCGTGCGAGGTCGGGCCCACCGGCTTGTCGAGGTTAACGACCCCCAGCATCGGCCCGCGCCAGCTCGCGCTCGCACTCCGCCAGGACGAGCTCGCGCGCCATGGCGATCGGCGCCTGCACGGTGCAGCCAGCAGCCCGAGCGTGGCCTCCGCCGCCGAAGGCCGACGCGATGGCCACCGCGTCGGCCCGCTCGGTGGTGCGCACGCTGACCCGCGTGCTGCCCTCCTCGATCTGCTTGAAGAGCACGGTCACGTCCGCCGCCTTGGTCGAGGCGAGCAGGTCGACGAACCCCTCGGAGGCGCTCGGATGCTCCCCCACCGCGATCAGCATGTCGGCGGTCATGGACGCATGCACGATGCGCCCGTCGCAACGCTGGTCGATGGTCGCCAGCATGCGGCCCCACAGGGCCAGCGTGCTGAACGGCTTGTCCGCGTACACGGCGCGGTTGAGGCCCGAGAGCGGCGCGCCCGCCTCAACGAGGTCGGCGGCCACGCGCAGGGTGCGCGGCGTGGCGTTCGGATGCGCGAAGGTGTGCGTGTCCTGGACTATGCCGGTCAGCAGCGCGGTGGCCACCTCCGCGTCGATCTCCACGCCGAGCTCGGGCAGCAGCAGCGCGACCATCTCGCAGGTCGCCGCGGCCCGGGGGTCGATCCAGTTGGCAGCGCCGAACCCCACGTTCGAGACGTGGTGGTCGACGACCGCGATCGTCGCGCGGGACAGCCACTCCCCGTGCTCGGCCGCCACGCGGCCGGTGCGCGCCAGGTCACCGGTGTCCACGATCACCGCCAGGTCCGGCTCGAGCGCAGGTGCGGAGCGCACCTGCTCCACGCGCGGCAGGACGGACAGGAACGGTGGCGGCGGATCGCCGCTGACCACCTCCGACTGCTTGCCGAGCCGCTCGGCGGCGATGGCGATGGCGATGGCCGCACCGAGCGTGTCGCCGTCGGGGTTCTCGTGGCAGATGGCCGTCACGCGCTCCGCCCGCCGGAGCAGCTCCGCGACCTCCCTCATGCGTCGTCCTCGCCCTCGGTTTCGAGCTCGCGCAGGATGCGCAGCACCCGGTCGCCGCTCTCGATCGACGGGTCGCGCCGAAGCGTGAGCTGCGGCACATGGCGGATCTGAAGCCGCTCGCCCAGCCGGCGGCGGAGCCATGGCGTGGCGTCGCGCAGGGCGTCCAGGGACCGGGCCTGGTCCTCATCGGTGCCGAGCACGCTGACCCACACCCGCGCGTGGCCGAGGTCGCGCGCGGTCTCGACTCGGGTGACGGTCGCGAATCCGAGCCGCGGATCCTTCATCTCGCGCTGGAGCAGGTCCATCAGCTCCTGCTGGATCTGGCTGTCCAGCCGCTGCGTTCGCTGGCTCATGGGCGCCTAGGCCTGCTCGGCCACCATCTGGAAGCACTCGATGACGTCGCCCTCGGCGATGTCATCCATGGACAGGCCGATGCCGCACTCGTAGCCGGCCGCCACCTCCCGCACGTCGTCCTTGAAGCGCTTGAGCGACTCGATTCGCCCCTCGGCCACCTGCTGGCCGCCACGGAACAGGCGGACCTGGCCTCCGCGCACGATGCGTCCGTCGGTCACGTACGACCCCGCCACGTTCCCGGCCCGCCCGGCCTTGATGACCATGCGCACCTCGGCGTGGCCCTCGACCTGCTCGACCAGCTTGGGAGCCAGCATGCCCTGGAGCGCCGCTCCCAGGTCATCGGTGAGCTTGTAGATGACGTCGTACAGGCGCACGTCCACGCCGCTGGACTCGACGATGCGCTGCGCGCCCGGATCGAGCTTGGTGTTGAAGCCGATGACGACGGCGTCCGAGGCCGATGCCAGCAGCACGTCCGACTCGTTGATGTCGCCGGCGCCCTCGCGCAGGACGTTGATGCGCACCTCGCTCGTGTTGAGCCGCTCCAGCGCGTGGCGGATGGCGCCCAGCGAGCCCTGAACATCGGTCTTGAGCACGACCCGCAGCTCCTTGACCTCCGAGGCCTGGATCTGGGCCGAGATGTCCTCCAGGGTGAAGGTGCCCCGCCCGTCGCCGGCGCCGGCCTCTGCTCCGGCCGCCTCGGCCATGTCGCGAGCCGTCTTTTCGTCGCCTACCACGCGCAGGATGTCACCCGCCTCGGGCAGGTCGGCCAGGCCGATGATCTCCACGGCGGTGGCGGGCTCCGCCTGCTTGACCCGTCGTCCAGCCGCGTTCTGCAGCGCGCGCACCCGCCCGTTCGTGCGCCCCACGGTCACGATGTCGCCAACCTTGAGCGTTCCGGTCTGGACGAGCACGGTCGCCACGTTGCCGCGGCCCTTCTCGACCTTGGACTCGATGATGGTGCCGATCGCGGGACGCGTGGGATCGGCCTTGAGGTCCTGCAGGTCGGCGACCAGCAGGATCATCTCCATCAGGTCGTCCAGGCCGGTCTTCTGCTTGGCCGACACGGGAACGGCGATGACGTCGCCGCCGTACTCCTCGATCAGGACGTTGATGTCGGCCAGCTCCTGCTTGACCCGATCCGGGTTGGCGTCCGGCTTGTCGACCTTGTTGATGGCCACGATCATCGGCACGCGCGCCGCGCGCACGTGGTCGATGGCCTCCCGGGTCTGCGGCATCACGCCGTCGTCCGCGGCCACCACGATGATGGCCACGTCGGTCACCTGCGCGCCGCGGGCGCGCATCGCGGTGAACGCCTCGTGGCCCGGCGTGTCCAGGAAGACGATGCGCTTGCCGTTGTGCTCCACCTCGGACGCGCCGATGTGCTGCGTGATGCCGCCCCGCTCTCCGGCCGCCACTGTGGTCGAGCGGATGGCGTCCAGCAGGCTGGTCTTGCCGTGGTCGACGTGGCCCATGATGGTGACGATCGGCGCGCGTGTCTCGAGCTCCGCCTCGGGAGCTTCGGTGAAGATCGGCGTACGAGCGCCGGCCTCGGCGCGATCCGTCCCGGGCGCCACGAGCTCGGCCTGCTCAGAGTCCTCGGCGGCCGCGCGTTCCGCCGCGCCGGCCTGCATGACCTCGTAGCCCAGCTCCCCGGCCACCAGCGAGGCGGTATCGAAGTCGATCGACTGATTGATCGTGGCGAAGATGCCGTTGCGGATGAGCTCCTTGATGATGTCCGCGTGGCTGACCCCGAGCGCCGTGGCGAGGTCCTTGACGGACACCGAGGAGCCGATCTCGACCGGGCCCGTGGGCCGCGGCGTGACCGGCGCCTCGACCACAGCGGCCGCGCCTGCGGCGTTACGCCGGCGCGGAGGACGCGGTCCTCGTCGCTGCTGGTATCTACGTGGCGGCATGTGGTTCCTCGATGTGCAGGGCCCCCGGTTCGACCGTCACCCCGAGCGCTCGGCTGACTGCCTCGCCCAGCCGGCGCGGTTCGCGGCAGGCGGGATCGTCGCAGACATAGGTTCCTCGACCGGCAGCCTTGCCGGTCGGGTCGACCGCCACCATTCCATCCGGCGCCCGGACGACGCGCGTCATAGATCGCTTGGGTCGCACCTGCCGGCAGGCCGCGCAGGTGCGCATCGGGACATGGTCAGGCCTTCGCTTCGGCATCGACCGGCGCCTCCTGGGGCGCACCGGCCCCGTCGGTGCTGCCCTCGTGCTGCGCCGCCGCGGTGGCGACCCCGGCGTCGGACCGGATGTCGATGCGCCAGCCCGTAAGCTTGGCCGCCAGGCGGGCGTTCTGCCCCTCCTTGCCGATGGCCAGGCTCAGCTGCCGCTCGGGGACGATGACGTTGGCGATCTTGTGCTCCTCGTCGACCCGCACGCTGAGCACCTCGGCCGGCGACAGCGCCTCGGCCACGTAGGTGGCCGGGTCCTCGTTCCAGAGCACGATGTCGACCTTCTCGCCGTTCAGCTCGGCCACGATGGCCTGGATCCGCGCACCCCGCTGACCCACCGCGGCGCCCTTGGCGTCGACGCCGGGCTGCCGGCTCTCAACAGCCACCTTGGAGCGGCTGCCCGCCTCCCGGGCGATGCCGCGGATCACGACCGTGCCGTTGTAGATCTCGGGGATCTCCATCTCCATCAGGCGTCGCAGGAAGCCGCGGTGCGTGCGGCTGACGACGAGCACCGGGCCGCGGGCGGTCCGTCGCACCTCCAGGACGTACACCTTCAGGTGCTGTCCGATGCGGTAGTGCTCCCCGGGGAGCTGCTCGGTGACGGCCAGGATGGCCTCCACCCCCTTGCCCATGTCCAGCACCACGGCCTGGTCGGTGGTGCGATGCACCACGCCGGTCATGATCTCGCCCTCGCGACTCGCGTACTGGCTGTACACCACGTCGCGCTCCGCCTCGCGGAGGCGCTGGCGGTACACCTGGCCGGCGGTCTGGGCAGCGATGCGCCCCAGCTGCGCCTGGGTCACGTTCTCCGGCACGCGGACCTTCCCGCCCACGCCGGTGGTTGGATCGATCTTCTGCGCCTCGGCGACGATCATCTGCAGCTCGGGATCCTCGATCTCCTCCTCGGAGGGGACGACCTCGTACTCGCGGTACACGCTGATCTCGCCGCTCTCGGGGTCAACCCGCACCACTACGTTCTCGGGCGCGTCGGCGTTGCGGCGGTAGGCGGACTCGATGGCCTGCTCCAGCGTCTGGATCAGGATCTCCTGCGGCACACCCTTCTCGGCGTTCAGCTGGAGCAAGGCTCCGATGAAGTCTCGGTTCACGTCCGCACCTCGCGCCCTTCCGGGCCGAAACAAAAACGTGGGATGGCGAACCGACCCACGTTGTACCCAGTCAGTATCGATTCGGCTCGCACTTCACGGTCTGCGAAACCGCTCCGGAGTATATCAGCGCGGCCCGATCCCGCCAAACGGCGGTCGCCGATTCAGCCTTCGATGAGGCGCTGGACGTCCTGGATCGAGATGAGGATGACGAGCGCGATCAGCACCATGAAGCCGGTGAGGTAGATGAGCGCCTCGCGCTCGGCCGGCAGGCGCCGGCGCCGCAGGGCCTCGATGAGGACCACCGCGATGCGGCCGCCGTCCAGTGGCGGGAAGGGCAGCACGTTGAGGACCGCGAGGTTGACCGACAGCAGCCCAACGAAGACCAGCTGGCTGACCAGCGGCGCCTCGAGCATCCGGCCCGTCTCCTCGGCGATGCCGATGGGCCCCACCGCCGAGCCCGCGTTGGGGTTCAGGCCCAGCAGGCCGCCGACGGCGTCGGCCAGTCCGCCGGGGATCTGCACCGCCAGGTTTGCGGCCTCGGCGAAGCCACTGGCGACGGCCTCGATTGGGTTCGAGACCTCGGCCGGGACCTCGACGTAGCTGGCCGGTTCGTAGGAAAAGCCAACCGGCCCTTCGCCCGGATCCAGCTGGTCCTCCGTGCGAGGCGTCACGACCCTGGTCATCACGTCGCCGTCGCGCTCGATGCGGAGGCGCACGTCATGTCCTGCGCGCGAGCGAACGTAGGCGGTCAGGTCGCTGGAGACCGCAAAGGTTCGGCCGTCCGCGGCCAGGATCACGTCGCCAACGCGCAGCTCTTGGGCGGCCGGGCTGCCGGGCTGGATCTCGGTAATGGTCAGCGGCCCCCGCGCTTCGGGGAGGGGCATGCTGATCGCCACCGCGAAGAGGACACCCGCCAGCACGAAGTTCATGAGCACGCCGGCCACCAGCACGGCGATGCGCACCGGGATCGGCTTGCGGTTGAACGCGCCTTCCATGGCCCGCTCCACGGCGGCCTCCGACAGGCCGCGCTCGCGCAGCTTGTTGGCCTCGCCCTCGCCGTCCTCGCCGAGCATCTTGACGAAGCCACCGAGCGGGATCCAGTTGAGCGAGTAACGCGTGCCGCGCCAGACCACCGAGCTGATGCGCGGTGGGAAGCCGATCCCGAACTCCTGCACGGTGATGCCGGCCAGCTTGGCGGCCACGAAGTGGCCGACCTCGTGGACGAGCACGAGGACCACAAGCACGGCCAGGAAGGCGGCAACCGTGCCGAGGACGTCCACTACGCCGATCCCGCGCCGAGCTCAGCCGAGAGGGTCGCTCGCACCTCGGCGTCCAGCGTGGTGATCTCCTCCAGCTTCGGCTCCGCGTCGTGGCCCCAGCGGGCGACGGCCTCCTCGATCACCTGCCCAATGCGCCCGAAGGCCAGCCTGCCATTCAGGAAGGCGTGGACCGCGACCTCGTCCGCGGCGTTGAGGACGGTGCCGCGATTGCCGCCGGCCTCGGCCGCCGCGCGCACCGCGCGGTAGGCCGGGTACTGCTGCGGGTCGAGCGGCTGGAACTCGATCGGTCCCCAGTCCTGCGGCGCAGCCCGACGCGCCGGCGACGGCAGCCGGTCAGGATGCGTCAGGGCGTACTGGATCGGAAGGCGCATGTCGGGGACCCCGAGCTGGGCCTTGAAGGAGCCGTCCACGAACTCCACGAGGGAGTGGACGATGCTCCGGGGGTGGATCACTGCGTCAATCCTACTGTACGGGATGCGGTACAGCCATCTGGCCTCGATGGCCTCGAACGCCTTGTTCACCAGCGTGGCGGAGTCGATGGTGATCTTCGGCCCCATGCGCCAGGTCGGGTGGGCCAATGCCTCCTGCGGCGTCGCGCTCTCGAGCGCCGACGGCGCGCGGCCGCGGAACGGGCCGCCCGACGCGGTGAGGACCAGACGGCGCACGTCCGAGATGCGTTCCCCGAGCAGACACTGCCAGATGGCGGAGTGCTCGCTGTCGACCGGGCGCAGGCGGTCGAGCGGCTCGCCGCCCGCAGCGTCCAGCGCGGCCGTAACCAGGTGGCCACCGGTGACGAGCGCCTCCTTGTTGGCCAGCGCCACCCGCCGACCCGATTCCAGCGCGCGGAGCACCGCTGGCAGCGCGGTGGTGCCGGTGGTTGCCGCGACCACCATCTCGACGCCCGGATGCGTTGCCAGCTCCTCGAGCCCACCTTCCGCCCAGCGCGTGGCGTCGAGCGTCTCCGGACGCCCGGACGCGCACCACACTCGCGCGTCGGGATACTCGCCCGCCTGCTGCACGAACGCCTCGTCGCCGTGACCCGCCGCCAGCGCCACGACGCGAAAGCGCTCGCGATGGGCGCCAACGACCTCGAGGCACTGCCGGCCGATTGAGCCGGTCGACCCCAGGATCGCTAGGCCGGTCACGCCACCCTGCCGGCGACCAGCAGCGCGTAGCCGGCCAGCGCCGGCGCGGCGAACAGGAACGAGTCGACCCGGTCCAGCACTCCGCCGTGCCCGGGGATCAGGAAGCCCGACTCCTTGCGGCCGGCGGCCCGCTTGAGCAGCGACTCCGCCAGGTCGCCGGCCTGGGCCGCCAGGCCGATGAGGGGGCCTATGAGCAGGGGGTGCCAGGGCTCCAGGCCGACCAGCCAGGCCCCGATGCCGGCCGCCAGCGTCGCGACGATCAGGCCTCCCGCCATGCCCTCGATGGTCTTGGACGGGCTGATGTGGTCGATCAGCCGATGACGCCCCACCCATCGGCCGGTCAGGTACGCACCGGTGTCGTAGCCCCACACCACCGCCACGAGCAGGAGCGCCCACGCCGCCCCGGAACGCAGGTCCAGGATCCCCACCGCGGTCGAGGCGTTGCCGCCCGGCGGCCCCAGGTGCGCCACCACAACCAGGAACGGCGCCAGCAGGGCGACGTACGCCACGCCGAACGAGGACGTCGCCCAGCTGACGAAGCCACCGCGCGGATCGGCGCGCGTGAAGCTCGCGAAAGCGAGCACCACCACGCCGATGACGAACGACAGCAGGGGGAGCCCGAGGGGCTGCGTGGCGCGCACCAGGTCCAGCAGCGGGCCGCCTAGCCCCGCTTCGTTCACCGTAAGCAGGATGGCGCCGGCGACCGCCACGCCCACCGCCAGCGACAGCACCTGGGGCGGTTCGAACCCGGCGGCGTCCAGCAGCGCGATCAGCTCCACCAGGGCCAGGAAGACGAGCACGCCGACCAGCATGGACACCCACGGCTCGCCGAGGAGGATGACGGCCAGCACCACTGGCGCGAGGACGACGCCGGTGATGACGCGCGTGCGGAGCATCGGCTCAGGCGCCGAAGCGCCGCTCGCGGCGAGCGAAGTCGTCCAGGGCGGCGTCGAAATCGTCCGGGGTGAAGTCTGGCCAGTACTTGTCGGAGAAGACGAGCTCGGCGTAGGCGGACTGCCAGATCAGGAAGTTGCTGGTACGGCGGTCGCCGCCGGTGCGGATCAGCAGGTCGACCTCCGGCTGGCCGGCGGTATACAGGTGCTCGGCGAGGTGCGCCTCGTTCACCTCGCCCGGGCTGGCGCCGATCGCCATCAGCGCGCGGACGGCGTCGACGATCTCGGCGCGCCCCGAATAGTTGAAGCAGGTGTTGAGCGTCATGCGGCTTCCCGGACGGGTCCGCTCCTCCGCCGCGCGGATGGAGCGCTGAACGTCCGGCGGCGCCTCGTGGACGCGCCCGATGACGTTGACCCGCACGCCCTCGGCGATCAGCTCGTCGGTATGCTGGCGGACGGCGCCGTCGATGAGCCCGAACAGGCCGGTGACCTCCTCGTCGGGGCGGCTCCAGTTCTCGGTGGAAAAGGTGTACACCGACAGCGTGCCGACGCCGCGGTCCCGGGCCCGGCGGACCACGGGCCGGATGGCCTCCACGCCCTGGACGTGCCCGGCGATCACGGGCAGGCCCCGCGCCCGCGCCCAGCGGCGGTTGCCATCGGCGATGATCGCGACGTGATGAGGCGTGGCGGCCGGAGGCAGCCTCAGACCTCCATCACTTCTTCTTCCTTGCGCTCGGCGCGGCCGTCCACCGCATCCACGAAGCGGTCGGTCAGCCGCTGGAGCGCGTCCAGCTCGCGGTGCTCCTCGTCCTCGGACAGCGAGCCGTCGCGCAGCGCCTTCTTCAGCGCGTCGGCGGCCTCGCGGCGATGGTTGCGGATCTCGACCCGCGCCTCCTCCGCACGGCGGCGGACCTGCTTGACCATGTCACGCCGCCGTTCCTCGGTGAGCGGCGGAACGTTGAGGCGCACCACCGTGCCGTCCACGTTGGGGACCAGCCCGATGTCGCTGCGCGTGATGGCCTTCTCGATGGCCGACAGGACCGATCGGTCCCACGGCTGAATCACGATCAGGTGCGGGTCGGGGGTGCTGATGCCGGCGATCTGGTTCAGGGGCGTCGAGGTCCCGTAGTAGTCCACGGCGATGCGCTCCACCAGCGCGGTCGACGCACGCCCGGTGCGGATCCCGGCGAAGTCGCGCTCCATGGCCTCCACCGCGCGCTGCATCTTGGGCTCGATCTCGATCAGCGCCTCGTGGACCATCAGCTCACCTCTCCTGAGATCAACGTGCCGATGCGGTCGCCGCGCACCGCGCGCAGGATGTTGCCTGGCTGGGTCATGTCGAACACGACGATCGGCATCTCGTTGTCCATGGCCAGGCTGACCGCGGTGGCGTCCAGCGCCTCCAGCCGATTGGCGAGCAGGTCGCCGTAGCTGATCCGGCTGTAGCGCGTCGCGTCCGGCTCCTTCTCCGGGTCGGCATCGTACACGCCGTCCACCCGGGTGGCCTTCAGGATGACGTCCGCCCCCACCTCGACGGCGCGCAGCGTCGCGGCCGTATCGGTCGTGAAGTACGGATTGCCGGTGCCGGCCACCATGACCACCACCAGGCCGCGCTCCAGGTGGCGCACCGCGCGTCGGCGGATGTACGGCTCGCAGATCTCGTTCATGGCGATGGCGGACATGACCCGGGTCGGCGTGCCCGCCTGCTCCAGCGCATCCTGGATGGCCAGGCCGTTCATGACGGTGGCCAGCATGCCCATGTAGTCGCCGGTCGCGCGGTCCATGCCCGACGCAGCCGCCGACAGGCCGCGGAAGATGTTGCCGCCGCCGACCACGATGGCGATCTCCGCATCCCGGTTCGCCTCGGCCACCTGTGACGCGATCTCACGCACGACGTCGGGGTCGATCCCGTACTGGCGTGGTCCCATCAACGCCTCGCCCGACAGCTTGAGCAGCACGCGTCGCGGCGTTGGCTCGGCGCCCGGCGCGGCGTCGGCGGGCAAGGCGACCTCGGCGGGGGCCGGCTCCGCCACTAGGCGGCCTCGTCGGCGGGTCGCTCGGCCGCCGTCTCGCCCACGGCCATGCGCGCTAAGCGCGTGACCTGGATGTTCTCGCCGAGCAGCGCCACCTTCTCGGTGATGAGGTCGGAGACCTTCTTGTCGGTGTCGCGGTACGGCATGTCGAGGAGGCAGACGCTCTCGAACCACTTGGCGAGCTTGCCCTCCACGATGGTCGGGATCCGATCCGCGGGTCGACCGTCGCGCTCGGCCTCCGCGGCGAAGACGTGGCGCTGCTCGGCCAGGACGTCGGCCGGGACGTCGCCGCGGCTGACGTACGACGGGGATAGGCCGGCGACCTGCATCGCCAGCTCGCGAGCCAGCTGCTGGAAGTCGTCGGTGCGCGCCACGAAATCGGTCTCGCAGTTCAGCTCGAGCAGCACGCCCAGGCGCGCCCCGTGGTGGATGTACGAGGTGATCACGCCCTCGCGGGCGGCGCGACCCGCCTTCCTGGCCGCGGTGGCCAGGCCCTTCTCTCGCAGCCAGGCCACAGCGCGGTCGACGTCGCCGCCGCTCTCTTCGAGGGCGCGCTTGCAATCCATGATGCCGGCGCCGGTCTGCTCCCGCAGGCGCTTCACGTCCTCGGGCTTAATGGTGATGCTCACTCCGCTCTCTTTCCTTCTCCGGCTCTGGGTCCGATGCCGCCCGCGTCAGGCCGGCATGGGCTCGATGTCGTCGTCCTCGCCGGCCTCAGCCGCTCGGCGCGCGCGCGCCCGGCGCTCCTCCTCCTCGTCCTCCTCCGGTTCAGGCTCGAAGACGAGCGCCTCGCCGGCGGCCAGTGCCGCGCTGTAGTCCGCCTCTCCGGCAAGCTGGCCCTCGTCGATGGGCGGCATGGCCTCCGCCTGCTCGAACTCCTCGTCCAGCCTGGCCTGCCGCTCCTGCTGCGCCTCGAGCACCGCGTCGGCCACCCGCGCGCAGATGAGGCGCACCGAACGGATGGCGTCGTCGTTCCCCGGGACCGGCCAGTCGATCAGGTCGGGGTCGCAGTTGGTGTCTGTGATGGCGACGATGGGGATCTCCAGGCGCCGCGCCTCGGCCACCGCGATCGACTCTCGGTGCGGATCGACCACGAAGACCACGCCCGGCAGGCGGCGCATGCGCCGGATGCCGCCCAGCCCGGCGTTCAGCTTCGCGATCTCCTCGTTGAGCTTGCTGGCCTCCTTCTTGGTCAGGCGCTCGAACTCACCGCTGTCGCGCCGGGCCTCCAGGGCCTCGAGGCGCTGGATGCGCCGCTTCATGGTCGTGAAGTTGGTGAGCATGCCGCCCAGCCAGCGGGTGTTGACGTAGTGCTGCCCGCAGCGCTCCGCCTCGGCGGCCACGGCCTCCTGGGCCTGCTTCTTAGTGCCGACGAACAGCACACTGTCGCCGCGGCGCACCGTGTCGCGCACGAACTCCAGCGCGGCGTCCAGACGCGAGACGGTCTGGGCCAGATCGATGATGTGGATGCCGTTGCGCTCCGCGAAGATGAACTCGCGCATCTTCGGGTTCCAGCGGCGAGTCTGGTGTCCGAAGTGGACGCCCGCCTCCAGCAGTTGGCGCATCGTGATTGCGGCCAAGGTCTACCTCCGGTTGTGTCCTCCGCCCGCTTCTCCTCTCGCCGCGTCGACCCCCGCCGGAGGCGTGGGGCACCGTGGACCGCGAGATCCGCGAGCGTGTGTGATGGTGGGATGGCCGATCGCGCGCACCCGCGCTGAGACGGCCGGTTCGCAGTATAGCACCACCGACGCCGGCTACCGAAACTGAGCCGATCCGGGCGCCGCCGGGGCGCTCCGCCCCGCTCCACGCGCAACGGTACCGAAGTACTCCCTGCCCACCCGCTCGTACCTTGACCGGCCCGGACCCGTCTTTAGCATCGGGCGTCCCGGAGGCGGCCCGCGCCGTCTTCGCGGCGCAGCACACGCCAACGAACTGCAACGGGGATGTCCAACCGATGCCACACCGACCTCAGGTACTGGTCCTGTCCGCCGCCGTGCTTCTGGGCCTGCTGGCCGCACCGCTGGGCGCGACCGGCGCGGCCGCGTCCGACCGCTTCGTGGTGGTTCGTCCAGGCCAGACGCTGTCGGGCATCGCGGCCCGGGCCGGGGTG
This sequence comes from Candidatus Limnocylindria bacterium, assembly GCA_036258735.1. Classification (GTDB taxonomy): domain Bacteria; phylum Chloroflexota; class Limnocylindria; order QHBO01; family QHBO01; genus JAPSGM01. Next base: position 557 of record DATADC010000178.1, on the reverse strand, counting down.
ACGGTCGAGCGCCTGGCCCAGCTCAACGGCCTGAGCAACCCGAACCTCATTTTCGCGGGGCAGCGCCTGCAGATCCGCGGCGGTGCGGACCGTCGCCAGCGGGCACGGCCCGCGCCGTCGGCCGTCCGCCACACGGTGGCCTACGGCGAGACGCTGTCGGGCATCGCCCTGCGCTACGGGATCACCGTCATCGCCATCGCGCGCGCCAACGGCGTGCGCAACGTCTCGTTCATCCGTGCCGGGGACGTGCTGCGGATTCCCGGGGCGGCAGCCGCGCCCGGACAGCGCAACGGCGGGCCTCGCTCGTGGGGATTCCATCGGGTGGCATACGGTGAGACGCTATGGGCCATTGCCGGCCGCTACGGCACCACGGTGGAGGCCTTGGCCCGGGCCAACGGCATCGCCAACGGGTCGCTGATCCGGACCGGCGACCTCCTTCGCGTCCCGCGCGGCGGGTCGCGTCCGGCCGCGCCGCGCCGTGGCCGAAACCCCGCCGCCCCGAACGTCGCCATGCCGTCCGAAATGGCTGCACTGGTCGCGGCGCGCCGCGACGTGGG
>DATADC010000177.1:0-1914 GCA_036258735.1 Candidatus Limnocylindria bacterium | reverse complement strand
CGGGCCCCTGCTCGCCGCCGGCCTGCTGGCGGGCGCACTGGGCGGCCTGGCCGGAGCGCGGCTGGGCAGCGTGGAGGCGGTGCCGCCGCTGGTGGCCCTTGCGGCGGGGTCACTGGCCTACGCGCGCGGTGGCCCGCGCGGAGCGGCCGGGCTCGCCACCGGTCATCGATTGCTTGCCTCGCGCAGGGCGCTGCCGGACCCGCCAGCCTCGGACGACGAGGCGCAGCGGCTGACGCGCGAGCTGCGGGGCACCATCGAGGAGCTGCTTCGCGCTCGGCGCACCATCGAACTGCAGCGCGACGAGATCGCGCAGGCCGCGATGGTGGACGCGCTGACCGGCGTCGCCTCGAGGCGCGCCATCCTTGACCGCCTGCGCGTCGAGGCCGCACAGGCGCGCCGCTATCAGCATCCGCTGGCGGTGCTCCAGCTGGACGTCGATCGCTTCGCCGAGCTCAATCATCGCCACGGCATGGCCGTGGGCGACGAGGTGCTGCGGGAGGTCGCGCTGCGCCTGCGCCTGCGGGTGCGCTCGGCCGACGCGCTCGGCCGCGCGGGGGCGGACAGCTTCCTGGCGCTGCTGCCCCACACCGACGAGGCAGGCGCTGCCACCTTCGCGGACGCGCTGCGCCGCCGGCTGCTTTCGCGCCCGTTCGAGACAAGCGCCGGCGAGCTGACGGTGGGCGTGTCAATCGGGGTGGCGTTCATGCGCGCCGGTATGGCGCTCAGCGACGAGGAGCTGCTGGCCTCGGCGGACGAGGCGCTGGCCTCGGCGCGGGCGGCCGGCGGCAACCGGATCGCGTTCGACCGGGCCCACGGGCTGGTTCGGCTGGAGGAGCGGCGGACGGGCGCATCCGGCGCCTAACGCACCACGCCAGCGCCGCCGCGCGAGTTCGCGCGTATGACACGCCTTCCACCACCGGGCCGTTCAGTAAGTTCGAGCAGCGGCGAACTTATCCACCGATGTCATACGATGTGTGGGAAGATTCTGTGGACAACCCCGTAGCCCGCCCGCCCATTCGGCTGGCACCGTGAGGCACGCATGCCGTCCACGTCCCCCGACCTCTCGGCCAAGCTGATCTTTCCCACCAAGGAAATCGTGGAGGAGTACTACCTCCCGATCATCTACACCGCCTGCCGGACCTGCTACTCGGAGCAGTTCCCCGACCAGATCTGGGACAAGGCGGTCAGCCGCCAGGTGGCCGACGAGAAGCAGCAGGCGCTGGTCCGCAAGGTGATGGAGTCCGGCCACGGCTCGACCATCGAGCACGTCAACTTCACCTTTGCCATCAGCGGCGTGACACGAACGCTCTCGCACCAGCTGGTCCGGCATCGGGCCGGTACGGCATTCGACCAGCAATCGCAGCGTTACGTCAGCTTCAAGAAGCGCGAGAACTACACCGTGCCGGACAGCATCGCCAAGGGCGACCTGCCCGATGATCTGGCCGGGCGGTTCCAGCAGGCCATCGACGACAACCTGGAGCTGTACGGCCAGCTGCTGCAGGCGGAGGTGCCGGCCGAGGACGCGCGTTTCATCTTCCCCAATGCCATGCAGACCAACCTGATCATGACGGTCAACCTGCGCCAGCTGATCCACATGAGCGGGCTGCGGCTGTGCACCATGGCGCAGTGGGAGATCCGCCAGCTCTTCAAGCAGATCCGCCACGAGATCTTCCGGGTGAGCCCCTTCTTCGGCTCGTTCCTCGCCCCGAAGTGCGTCCCGCTCGGCTACTGCGACGAGATGGGGAATCGCGACGAGCACTGCCGCATCCGCCCGCATCGCGACACGGTCTTCGCCGTATGGGAGGCATACCGTCGCGGCGACCTCGCCGAGACCGATACGCCCGTCGTCCCCGAGACATCGCCGTTCCGCCCCAAGCCCCGGCGCCAGCCGCTGCCCGTCGACCCGGGAACCGC
>DATADC010000176.1:0-3642 GCA_036258735.1 Candidatus Limnocylindria bacterium | reverse complement strand
GGGGCCCGCGGCCGCCCGGGCGGTGGCCGAGGGACGCCGTCCTGCCGTGGACCCGGCGGTCTTCTCGCCGACGATCGACGCCGTGGTGCGCGAGTCGCCGTCGGACATCGCCGTGGTCAAGCAGCGCGGCGTCGACAGCGTCAAGTCCATCCTGGTCCCGGTCCGCGGCGGGCCCCACGCCGAGCTGGCCATGCGCCTGGCGCGTGACCTCGGCAAGCGCTTCAGCGCGCAGGTGGTGGTCATGCACATCGTGCCGAAGGGCATCGGCGAGGCAGCCCGCGGTCGCGAGCAGGAGGCCCTGGACCGCTTCGTGGCCGATCACGGGGGCGGCAAGCGGGTGCGCGGCCTGCTCGCCGAGGCGACGTCGGTGCGCGCCGCGATCATCAAGGAGGCCGCCAAGCACGACCTGGTGCTGATGGGCGCATCGGCCCATCCGTCGAACGCCTCGCCGGACGGGCGCTTCCTGTTCGGTGCGGTGGCCGACACGGTCGCCTCGCGCGCCAAGCCCACGGTGATCGTGGTCAAGACCAAGCAGCGGCTGGGGATGGCCACCTTCGACCAGCTGCGCGCCGCGGAGGGGACGCTGGCCGCGGCGGACGCCTACGTGGAGCAGAGCCGCTCGCTGCCGACCGTCGTCGACAAGTGGTTCGCCGAGAACACCTTCCACGCCTCGGAGTTCAGTGACATCCGCCGCCTGGTCGAGCTCAAGGAGAAGCAGGGCCTGACGGTCAGCCTGGGCCTGCCGGCGCTCAACGAGGAGAAGACCATCGGCCTGGTCATCAAGCGCGTGAAGAGCGCGCTGATGGACCGATACCCCCTGCTGGACCAGATGGTGGTCATCGACTCGGACTCCGCCGACCGCACGCGGGACATCGCCGAGGAGCTGGGCATCCCGGTCTACCGCCACCGCAAGATCCTGCCCGAGCTGGGCGCGCATGTAGGCAAGGGCGAGGCGCTGTGGAAGAGCCTGCACGTGCTGGACGGCGACATCGTGGCCTGGATCGACACCGACATCAGCAACATCCAGCCCAGGTTCGTGTTCGGGCTGATCGGTCCGCTGCTGCGCGAGCCGCGTATCCAGTACGTCAAGGGCTTCTACAAGCGGCCGATCCGCCAGGGCGACAAGCTGGTGCCCGAGGGCGGCGGACGCGTCACCGAGCTGATGGCGCGGCCCTTCCTGAACCTGTTCTTCCCCGAGCTGTCGGGGATCATCCAGCCACTCTCCGGCGAGTACGCCGGGCGCCGCTCCCTGCTGGAGGCGGTGCCGTTCTTCACCGGCTACGCGGTGGAAACCGGCCTCTTGATCGACGTGCTGGAGGGCGTGGGCCTGTCGGCGATCGGCCAGGTCGACCTGGAGCGGCGCATCCATCGCAACCAGCCCCTGGGAAACCTGTCCCAGATGGCGTACGTGATCCTGCAGGGCGCCATCCGCAAGCTGGAGGAGCGGCACCGCATCGAGCTGCTGACCGAGATGGGGCGCGGAATGAAGCTGATCATCCAGGAGCAGGACCGATTCAGCCTGGAGGTCCGCGAGATCGGCGACGAGCTGCGCCCGCCGATCCGGACGGTGCCCGCCTACCAGGAGCGCCGTCGCTCCCTCAAGCGCTAGGCTCTCGGCCCCGACCCGAGGGGGCGCGCGGCCCTCGCCCCCTATCCTTGGCGCATGACGCGACAGCTTCACGTCGTCGTCGCGCCCGACTCGTTCGGCGGAGCGCTCGACCAGGTTGCCGTGGCCGACGCGATGGCCGCCGGCTGGGCCCGGGCGCGGCCGGACGACGAGCTCCGGCGCATCCCCATGGCCGACGGCGGCGAGGGGACGTTGGCGGCGATCGCGGCGGCGCTGGGCGAGGCTGCCGAGCGTCGCACCACCACGGTCGCCGACCCGCTGGGCCGAGAGGTGGAGGCGGATTGGCTCCTGCTGGACGAGGGGCGCAGCGCGTTCGTGGAGATGGCCGCCGCTTCCGGCCTGGCGCGCCTGGGATCCGCCGAGCGCACGCCCGAGACGTGTGGTGCGGCCACGACTCGAGGCACCGGGGAGCTGCTTCGCGGCGCCCTCGACGCGGGCGTGGAGCGCATCATCCTGGGCCTCGGGGGCAGTGCCACCACCGACGGCGGCAGCGGCATGCTGGCTGCGCTGGGGGCGCGGTTCCTGGACGCGGCCGGGAACGACCTGCCGCCCGGGGGCGCGGCCCTGGCGGGGCTGGCGCGAATTGACGCCTCCGGCCTCGATCCGCGGCTCCGCGAGGTCCAGCTGGTGGTCGCCTCGGACGTCACCAACCCGCTGTGCGGACCGCTCGGCGCGGCCGCCACCTACGGGCCGCAGAAGGGCGCCGACCCGGGCACGGTCGAGCGGCTGGACGCGGCGCTGGCGGTCTATGGCGACGCCATCGAGGCAGCCGCGGGCAGGCTGGTGGCCGACATCCCTGGCGCCGGCGCCGCGGGTGGCGCGGCGGCCGGCCTGCTCGGCTTCACGTCGGCCATCCTGCGGCCCGGCGTGGAGGTCGTCGGCGAGCTGGTGGGCCTGGCCGAGGCGCTCGAGCGGGCCGACCTGGTTCTCACCGGCGAGGGGCAGGCGGACGAGCAGACGCTGTCCGGCAAGGCGGCCACCGGCGTCGCGCGCCTGGCGCGCACTCGGAACGCGCCGGTGATCCTGCTGTGCGGCGCGCTGGGACAGGGCTCGGCCACGCTCGACGCGTCGGGCGTCTTCGCGGTGGTCCAGCCCATCGGTGACCGCCCCATGGCGCTGGCGGAGTCGATGGCCAGCACCGAGCGACTGGTCGCCAACGCGGCGGAGCGGGTGGCGCGCACGCTGGAGATCGGGCTCGTACTGGCCGATGCCGCCCGCTGACGGTCCGAAGCGAGCGCCCCGGGGAACGCGGCCCGGCCGGCGCAGTCGCCCGAGCCGGCAGAAGCTCGCGGCCGACCGGCGCAGGCGCAGGCAGCTGGCGCACGTCGTCCTCGATCGCCTCGGCGAGCGATACGGCCACCCACGCTGGAGCGGCCCGCGTCTGGACCCGGTCAGTGAGCTGGTGCTCACCATCCTGTCGCAGAACACCGCCGACACCAACTCGTTCCGCGCCTTCACGGCGCTGCGCGAGCGGTACGTGGGCTGGGACGCGGTGCTGGAGGCGCCCACCGGCGAGCTGGTGGACGTCCTGCGACCCGGCGGCCTGGCACCCACCAAGGCGCCGCGGATCCAGCACGCGCTGGCCGAGGTGCGAGCCGCCACGGGCGGCAGCTGGGACCTGGCGTTCCTGGGCGAGCTGCCGCTCGAGCAGGCGCGGGCCTGGCTCGTCTCGCTGCCGGGCATCGGCCGCAAGACGGCCTCGATCATCCTGCTCTTCTGCTTCGGCCGGCCGGCCATGCCGGTCGACACGCACGTGCATCGGGTCACGACCCGGCTGGGCATGCTGCCGCCCCGCACCCCGCTGGATCGCGCCCACGACCTCCTCGAAGCGGCGCTCGAGCCGGGCGAGATGTACGCCTTCCACGTCGAGACCATTCGTCACGGCCGGGACACCTGCCGCGCGCCGCGCCCGATCTGCGGCCTCTGCCCGTTGACCGACGTGTGCGCCTACTACCGCCTGGCCGCCAAGGGCAAGGCGCCCATGGCACCCGTTCCGCGCAAGCCGCCGGGCGTCG
>DATADC010000175.1:0-9072 GCA_036258735.1 Candidatus Limnocylindria bacterium | reverse complement strand
CGCCGACCTGCCGGTTGGCGTGGACCCGGACGGCGCGGACGCCTGGTCGTGGCAGGACCTGCTGGCGCTCGACGCGAGCGTCGGCGCGCCTCCCGATCGCTTCAACGCCGCGGGCCAGGACTGGGGCCTGCCCCCCTTCGTACCGGATCGGCTGCGAGCCGCGGGCTTCGAGCCCTTCATCCAGACGCTGCGCGCGGCGCTGCGCCACGCTGGGGGGCTGCGCATCGACCACGTGATCGGCCTCTTCCGCCTGTGGTTGATGCCGCGCGGCGGCGATCCGGCGGCGGGCGCCTACGTCCGCTACCCATCCCACGAGATGCTCGCCATCCTGGTGCTGGAGGCGCACCGTGCCGGGGTGGTGGTGGTCGGCGAGGACCTGGGCACCGTCCAGCCTGGCGACCGTCGCGAGCTCAGGCGCCGCGGCATCCTCTCCTACCGGCTGGCGTACTTCGAGCGACGACCGCCTGCCCGATACCCCCGGACCTCGCTCGCCGCGGTGACGACGCACGACCTGCCGACCGTCGCCGGCACCTGGCTCGGGACCGATCTGGACGTCCAGCGCCGCGCCGGCCTAGCGCCCGATGCGTCCGGCCTTGCTCGGCTGCGCCGCCGGCTGGTTCGCGTCGCCGGGGTTGGCGCAGATGCGCCTCTCAAAGAGCTCGTGCTCAAGCTGCATCACGCTCTGGCCGCCTCGCCGGCCGCGCTGGTGGCCGCAACGCTCGAGGACGCCGCCCGCGCCGAGGAGCGGCCCAACCTGCCGGGCACCGTCGACCAGCACCCGAACTGGTCGGTCCCGTTGCCGACGCCGTTGGAGGAGCTGACCGGCGACCAACTCGTGAAGCGCCTGGCCGCAGCCCTCCGCCGCTAGCGCCGCGGCGGGTTACGCCCGCACTCGCCGATGCTCGGCTGAATCGGGCGGTGGCTGCGGGGCAGGCGGCCGGTGGCGCAGGATGACGGCGCCCAACGGCGGCAGCGTCAGTAACGCGGATGCGGGCTGGCCGTGCCAGGTCATCGGATCCGCGACCACGCCGCCCAGGTTGCCGACGTTCGAGCCTCCGTAGTGTTCGGAGTCCGAGTTCAGCGCCTCGTCCCAACTGCCCTCGGAGGGCAGGCCCAGTCGGTAGCCGTCGCGCGGGACGGGCGTCATGTTGAGCACCACCGCCGCCACCTCGTCGCCCGCACGGCGCAGGTACGAGTACACAGAGGACTCGACGTCGGACGCGTCGATCCAGGCGAAGGCGTCCGGCTCCGGATCGGCCGCCCATAGGGCCGGTGTCGATCGGTACAGCGTGCCCAGGTCGGCGAGGTAGCGGCCGAAGGCCGCGCGCAGGCCGTCTTCGCCGATCTCCCACGGCAGCGGCTGGTCGTGGTCCCACTCAGTGTCGGGCGCGAGCTCGGTGCCCATGAAGAGCAGCTTCTTGCCCGGCTGGGTGTACATCTGGGCCAGCAGCGCTCGCAGGTTGGCGAAGCGTTGCCACTCGTCCCCCGGCATCTTGCGCAGCAGCGATCCCTTGCCATGCACGACCTCGTCGTGGGACAGGGGCAGGACGAAGTGCTCAGTGTGCAGGTACAGGCCGCGGAAGGTGAGCTTGTCGTGGTGGTCGCGCCGATGGACGGGATCCTCGCGCAAGTAGGCCAGCGTGTCGTGCATCCAGCCCATATCCCACTTGAAGCCGAATCCCAGCCCACCCAGGTAAGTCGGCCGCGAGACCCCCGGGAAGGCGGTGGACTCCTCGGCGATGGTCACGGCGCCCGGGTGCAGGCGATAGACGCGCTCGTTCATCTCTCGCAGGAAGGCGATGGCCTCCAGGTTCTCGTTGCCGCCGTACCGGTTGGGCGCCCACTCGCCGGCCTTTCGCGAGTAGTCGAGGTAGAGCATCGAGGCCACCGCGTCGACCCGCAGGCCGTCGACGTGGTAGCGGTCCAGCCAGAACAGCGCGTTGGCGACGAGGAAGTTGCGCACCTCGGGTCGCCCGAAGTCGAAGATGAGCGTGCCCCAGTCGGGATGCTCGCCGAGGCGCGGGTCGGGATGCTCGTACAGCGGCGTGCCGTCGAACTGGCGCAGGGCGAACTCGTCGGTCGGGAAGTGGGCCGGGACCCAGTCCACGATCACCCCGATGCCCGCGTTGTGCAGCGTGTCCACCATGGCCCGGAAATCGTCCGGCGACCCGAAGCGGGCCGTCGGCGCGTAGTAGCCGGTGACCTGGTAGCCCCACGATCCGTCGAAGGGGTGCTCGGCCACCGGCAGCAGCTCCACGTGAGTGAAGCCGTAGCGGCGGCAGTGCTCCGCCAGCCGCTCGCCCGCCTGGCGATAGCCCAGCCACGAGCCGTCGGGGTTGCGCATCCATGACCCGAGGTGAACCTCGTAGATGGCCATGGGGGATCGATACGGATCGCCCCGCGCGCGCTCCTCCATCCATGCCTGGTCCGTCCAGTGACGCGCGTCCGCGTCCAGGTCCCAGACGCGCGAGGCGGTCTCGGGGCGCACCTGCATGCTGAAGCCCAGCGGATCGGCCTTCAGGCGGAGCTTCCCGTCGCGGCCGACGACCTCGTACTTGTACAGCTCGCCGTGGCCGATGCCCGGCACGAACAGCTCCCAGACCCCGCTGCCGCCCAGGCTGCGCATCGGGAGCAGGCGGCCGTCCCAGCGGTCGAAATCGCCCACCAGTCGCACGCTGCGGGCGTTGGGCGCCCACGCCGCGAAGGCGACGCCGGCAGTGCCGTCCACCGTGCGCGGGTGTGCGCCGAGCACCTCCCACAGCCGCTCGTGCGTACCCTCGCCGATGAGGTGGAGGTCGAGCTCGCCGAGCGTCGGCGCAAAGCGGTACGGGTCGTCGCGCTCCCACGTCTCACCGTTCACGAAGCCGAAGCGCAGCCGATACGCCAGGGGCAGCTGCGCGCCGTCCACGAACGCGCCCCACAGCCCGCCGCCCAGCGCGGCCATGGCGAGTGGCTGCCCGCCCGACGGCAGCAGCTCGACGTCGGTGGCGTCAGGGTGGAAGGCACGAACCACCGCCCCGCCGTCCGCGGCGTGCACGCCCAGCACGGCATGCGGGTCGTGGCCCTCGCCGGCCAGCAGGCGGGCGACCGCGTCCGCGTCGGGCGCGGGAGAGGCGGCCGCCCGGGTATCGGTCATTGAGGTCGGGCGCCGCAAGTTGCGTGCGAGGCGTCCGGACGCGGCGCAGCGCCTACTGCGTGGTGCGCCGGGCGTACAGCCACAGGCCCAGCGGGAAGCAGATCACCAGGATCCCCAGCGACCACGCCACCGCCGGCCAGAAGGCGGGGCCGCCTGTGCCCTCCAGGGTCAAGCTGCGCACCGCGTCGACGGCCAGGGTCATGGGCTGGCGGTCTGCGAACCACTCCAGCCAGTCCGGCATGGTGTCGGTGGGCACGAAGGCGCTGCTGACGAAGGTGAGCGGGAAGACTGCCGCGAAGATGATGCCCTGCAGCGCCTCGGGCGTCCGCACCAGTGAGCCGGCCGCGACGCCGACCCACGACAGGGCGAAGCCGAACAGCAGCATCAGCCCGATGGCGACCAGGCTCGGCCCGACGCCGCCGGACGGCCGGAAGCCGACCAGCATGCCAACGACCCACATGATCGAGACCGCCAGCAGGGCGCGCAGCAGGTCGGTCAGGGTCCGGCCGGTGAGGACGGACGACTGCGACATCGGCAGCGAGCGGAACCGGTCGATCATGCCCTTCTGGAGGTCATTGGCCAGCAGGACGGAGGTGTAGATGCCGGCGAAGGCAATGGTCTGGACGAAGATGCCGGCCATCAGGAAGCTGGTGTAGTCGAAGTTCGGCACGTCGATGGCGCCGCCGAACACGAGGCTGAAGAGCAGGACGAACATGATCGGGCTGATGGTCACGTCCAGAAGCAGCTCGGGCGTGCGGCGAATATGAATCAGGTTGCGCCGCATCATCTCCCACGAGTCGCGGAGCCACCGCGCCAGGCTCATGAACCGAGCTCCTCCGCCGCCGCATCCGCCTCTTCGGGCGTGCGCCCGGTGAGGGCCAGGAACACTTCGTCGAGGGTCGGCCGCCGGAAGCCGGCGTCGTCCACCTCCACGCCCGCCGCATCAAGCTCGCGGATGGCGCGGGTGAGGACACCGTCGTGCGAGGCAACCGGGACGCTGGCCCGCCGACGCTCGGCATCCACGTGGACGCGACCCTCGCCCAGCGCTTCCAGGATGCTCCCTGCGGCGCTCGGATCCTGCCCCTCGCGCACGGTCACCTCGAGGCGCTCGCCGCCGACCTGCCGCTTCAGCTCCAGGGACGTGCCGCGGGCAATGGCCCGGCCATGGTCGATGACCACGATGTCGTCGGCCAGCCGGTCCGCCTCCTCCAGGTACTGGGTCGTCATCAGCACCGTGGTGCCGCCAGCGGCCAGCTGCTCAATCAGGTCCCACATCGAGAGGCGGCCCTTGGGATCGAGCCCCGTGGTCGGCTCGTCCAAGAAGATGACCGGCGGCTGGCTGATGAGCGCCGCGCCGAGGTCCAGCCGGCGGCGCATGCCGCCCGAGTAGGTCTTGACCGGCCGGTCGGCCTCGGCCACCTCGAAGCGGCCGATCAGCTCGTCGGCTCGCCGCCGCGCCTCGGCGCCGGGCAGCCGGTGCAGGCGCCCGACCATGGCCAGGTTCTCCCGCCCGGTCAGCAGCTCGTCCAGCGCGGCGTACTGACCGGCCACGCCGATCTTGCCACGCACCTCGGCCGGCCGGCTCAGCACGTCGATGCCGGCCACGGTGGCCGTGCCGGCGTTCGGTCGCGTCAGGGTGGTCAGGATCCGCACCGCCGTCGTCTTGCCGGCGCCGTTGGGCCCCAGCACGCCGAGGACCGTGCCCTCCTTGGCGGACAGGTCCAGGCCACGCAGGGCGTGGGTCGCGCCGAAGCGCTTGTGGAGGCCGGAGGCCTCGATCATCACTCGGGTCATCAGGGGGAAGCTCTGTGCTCGGCGACCAAGCCTAGCGCAGCCCGGTGAACCGCGTCGCAACCCCCTGACGCGAGCCCGGAGCGGCGCCGGGCTCGTGGTACGGTATCGGGCGCATCTGCGTGCCGCCTGATGCCCCGCATCGCATCATCCGTACCGCCCGCCCGGCGTGCCACGGGCCGGGGCGACGACTACGAGAGGGACCTTGGGACTCTTCGACGGCCTGCTCGGCATCCTCAGCCATGACGTCGGCATCGACCTCGGCACGGCGAACACCCTCGTCATCGTCCGCCACCGCGGCATCGTCATCAGTGAGCCCAGCGTGGTGGCCATGGACACCCGCACCAAGCGCGTGCTGGCCATCGGCGCCGAGGCCAAGCGCATGGTGGGCCGCACGCCGGCCAATATCGTCGCCATCCGGCCGCTGCGCGACGGGGTCATCAGCGACTTCGACGTCACCGAGCAGATGATCAAGTACTTCATCCACAAGGTGCACGACCGATACGCCCGCATCCCGCGTCCGCGCGTGCTGGTCGGCATCCCGTCGGGCGTGACCGAGGTCGAGAAGCGGGCCGTGCGCGACGCCACCATCAACGCCGGGGCGCGCTGGGCACGCCTCATCGAGGAGCCGATGGCCGCCGCCATCGGCGCCGGCCTGCCAGTGTCCGAGCCGAGCGGGTCGTTAATCGTCGACATCGGCGGCGGCACCACCGAGGTGGCGGTCATCAGCCTGGGCGGCATCGTGGTCAGCCGCAGCGTTCGCATCGGTGGCGACGAGATGGACGCCGACATCGTCAGCTTCGCCCGCCGCGAGTACAACCTGCTGATGGGCGAGCGCACCGCCGAGGAGATCAAGATCGCGGTGGGCTCCGCCTACCCCAGCGACAACCCACGCACGATCACCTTCCGTGGCCGCGACCTGCTCACCGGCCTGCCGCGCAGCGTGGAGGTCAGCAGCGACCAGATCCGCGAGGCACTGGAGCCATCGGTGGCCGAGATCGTGGACGCCATCAAGGAGACGATCGAGGAGACGCCACCCGAGCTGGTGGCCGACATCATGGACCAGGGCATCGTCCTGGCCGGCGGCGGCGCCCTCCTGTCCGGCCTCGATAGACGTGTGGCCGAGGCCACACAGATGCCGGTCCACATCGCCGACGACCCGCTGACCAGCGTGGTGCGCGGCACCGGGCGCGTCCTGGAGGAACTCGACGAGCTGGAGCGGGTCCTGGTCAGCGAGCAGTTCACCCGCGCCCCGCGCTAGATGCTGAGCGGCAGCCCGCACCGGCGCAGCCGCAGCGGCCTTCTGTTCGCGACGTTCACCGTCGTCTCGCTTCTCCTCCTGCTGGCCTCCGGCACCGATCCCGCCCGCGCCCTCCAGCGTGCATCGGCCCGGGCCCTGGACCCGCTGCGCCAGGCGATTGGCGGCATGGGAGAGGCAGTGGCCGGGGTGTTCGGGGTGATCGGCGAGATCGACCGCCTGCGGGCCGAGAACGACGACCTGCGCCGACGCCTGGCCGCGGCCGAGCAGCGCATCGCCGAGTTGACGGAGGCCGCCGCCGAGAACGCCGAGCTGCGAGAGCTGCTGGGCCTCACCGAATCGCTGGACATGGAGACGCTGCCGGTTCGCATCATCAGCCGCGACCCGTCCAACTTCACCTGGGAGTTCGGCATCGACGCCGGCAGCGACGCCGGCGTGGCGGCCGGCATGCCGGTGGTCGGCTCGGCGGAGGGCGCAGGGGCACTGGCCGGCACTGTGGTGGCGACCGGGCCGGAGTCGGCGACGGTGCGCATGATCGTGGACCCGCGCTCCAGCGTCGTGGCGCTCGACCAGCAGACGCGCGCGCTCGGCCTGGTCCAGGGGCAGCTCGGCGGCCAGCTGGTAATGGTTCAGGTCAACGTCACCGACCGGCTCAACGTGGGCGACACCATCGTGACCGCCGGCCTGGAGCTCGGTGGCGAGGTGGCGCGCAGCGCCTATCCGCGCGGCCTGCTCATCGGTCAGGTGCAGGCCGTGGAGCCGGACAGCAACGCGCTCACGCAGACCGGCTTCGTGCGACCGGCGCTCGACTTCGCGCGGCTCGACCGCATGCTGGTGATCACCGCCTTCCGCCAGGACTGACGCCCGATGGGGCCATTCGGCCACGCGGACCATCGGGGCATGGGTTTCGGTTCCTGACCGCCGTAGGGTCATGGCCAAGCCCTACTGCCCCCTCGAGGACCGACGATTGCTCAACCGATCCCGTGCCCTGGTCGCCACCTGCCTCTCCCTGGCCTTCGCCGCCAGCCTCCTCGCCCCGCTGCCAGCCGCGGCCGCCTCGCCCAAGGTCGTCATCATTGTCGGGCCCACCGGCGGCCTGACCGATACCTACCGCAGCCAGGGCAACGCCATCGCCAGCGCGGCCGCCGCTGCGGGCGCCAACGTCGTCAAGGTCTACTCCCCGAACGCCACCTGGGCCAACGTCCGCTCGGCGGTCAACAACGCCAACGTGATCGTCTACCTGGGCCACGGCAACGGCTTCCCGAGCCCCTACAGCAACGTCGAGGACCCGACCAGGGTCAACGGCTGGGGCCTCAACCGCACGCCGCACAACGGCGACTCCGACAACTGGTCGTCCACGCTGGTGTATTGCGGCGAGGAGGCCCTCCTGGGCAACCTGACCTCGGCCGACCCGGCCCAGTGGCAGTACTGCGGCGGCCACAACGGCACCGACGGCATCACGCCGGCCCCGGGGTTCGTCATGATCTACAACAGCGCCTGCTACGCGCCGGGGGCGGGTGAGACCGCCGATGCGACGCAGGCCATCGCCCTGGCGCGCGCGAGCAACTACAGCTATCCCGCGCTGGCTCTTGGCGCCGGGGCGAGCTTCGCGACCGATTTCAACGCGGCGACGCTGGTCGACCTCATCCTGCGCAACCGCAACATGGGCTTCGGCGAGATCGCGCGGCGAGCTCCAGGCTATGACTTCGACGCGCAGCGCCACTTCGACCATCCGGACGTGCCCGGAGCCGAGGTGTGGATCCAGAAGACGTACGCCATGGGGCGGCGCGACTACTGGTATGCGTATGCCGGCGACCCGCTGCGAACGCCTGCGGGCGGAACCGCCGCGGCGCCGGCCGCGCCCATGGTCACCGGCACCAGCCCAGCTGCGGAAGCGCTGGGGATCGCTACCGGAGCGCGCGTTCGCGCCTTCTTCGACGTCCCGGTGTTCGGAGTGTCGAGCGCCTCGTTCAGCCTTCACGATTCGTACGGCTTCCGCGTGCCGGCCACCGTCGCGTGGCACGCCGATCTGCTGCGTGCGACGCTGACTCCCAAGCGTCCCCTCGTTCCCGGCGAGTGGTACACCGCCCGCCTGACCGAAGCGATCCACACCCGTGCGTGGGGAGAGCTCGCCCTCCGTGAATGGCGCTTCCAGACTGCGGCCGAGGGCGGCGACGGCGTGTCGGCCACGTGGGCGGTGACGCGCCAGCTACGGCTTGGCGCCGGGACCCACACCGGGTACCGCTTCGACTCCGCAGGCCGCCTCCTGCGCGCGCGGACCTACACGCTGGCCGACACGGCGGGCCCGCAGACCAGCACGCTGCGCCGGCTGCCTGGCCAATCGGGCTACTGGTTCCACGTCAGCAGCGGCCGCTGGGAGAGCTTCTGGCTGCGGCTCTCGCCCGCCGTCCACCTGGCTGGTGCGCCCGCTCCCACGGCAGCGGTGCCGCCGGCCACGTACCAGCCGGCCACCGATCTCGCGGCGCTGCGGGGAACGCACACCGCCTATGGCTTCGACGCGTCGGGCACGCTGGTCGCTCACAAGACGGCCACCGTCCCCCGCGGCACCGTGGTGCGCACGGACCAGCTGCGGGCACTCCCCAACCAGGCCGGCGCCTGGTACCGCGCGGTCAACGGGGCCTTCGCCGGACTTTGGCTGCGGGCGTCGGACGTCGTCTTCCTGCCCGAATAGGTCGGGCACCCGATCGGCCATGCGCACCCCTCTTGCGCGGTGACGCCCGATGGGCATGGCCCGTCCGTACCATGGTGCGGTCCGGGGCCGATCGGTACGGTTCGGCGTCCATGACACGCCGACTGCTCGCGCTGCTTCTGCTCGCCCTGCTGCCGTTCGGCCAATGGCTGGCGCCGGGCCCCGCCTTGGCCAATG
>DATADC010000174.1:0-5524 GCA_036258735.1 Candidatus Limnocylindria bacterium | reverse complement strand
CCGAGGACTGGGAGCGGATGCGCCGCCGCTGACCGGGCGCGCGGGCCGCCGGAGGCGCCGGGGGACGCGGATACCATGACCGCGTGGCCTTTCCCCGCTCCCGCCTGCGCCGTCTGCGCCGCACGCCCGTCCTGCGGGACCTCGTGCGCGAGACGCGCCTGAGCGCGGGCGACCTCGTGCTGCCGCTGTTCGTCGAGGACGGCCTCGAGGGGCGTGCGCCGATCGAGGCGATGCCCGGCGTCGACCGGCTGTCGATCTCGCAGGCGGTCGCCGAGGCCGGCGAGGCGACGGCGCTCGGCCTGCCGGGCGTCCTGCTGTTCGGCATCCCCGCCGACAAGGACGAGGAAGGCTCCGGCGCGTGGGACGACGAGGGCGCCGTCCAGCTCGCGGTGCGCGCGATCAAGGCCGCGCATCCGGACGGGCTCGTCATGACCGACGTGTGCCTGTGCGAGTACACCAGCCACGGTCACTGCGGCATCCTGGCTGGCCCGCCCGACGAGCCACGCGTCGACAACGACGCCACGCTAGAGCTCTTGGCGCGCACGGCCGTGTCGCTGGCTCGCGCCGGCGCGGACGTGGTCGCTCCGAGCGCCATGATGGACGGTCAGGTGGACGCGATTCGCGCCGCGCTGGACCAGGACGGCCTTCTCGACACGGCGATCCTCGCCTACGCCGCCAAGCATGCGTCGGCCTTCTACGGCCCGTTCCGCGAGGCGGCAGGCTCGACGCCCGCCTTCGGTGACCGCAAGAGCTACCAGATGGACCCCGGCAACGGCCGCGAGGCGATGCGCGAGGTTCGCGCGGACGTGGCCGAGGGCGCGGACATGGCCATGATCAAACCGGCGATGCCGGCTCTCGACCTCGTGGCCGCCGCCCGCCAAGCCACCGACGTTCCCATCGCCGCCTACCAGGTGTCGGGCGAATACGCCGCGCTCGTCGCCGCCGCCGAACGCGGCTGGCTCGATCGGCGCGCGACAGTCCTCGAGTCGCTGACGGCCATCTCCCGGGCCGGCGCCGACTTGATCGTGACCTACTTCGCGACCGAGGCGGCGAGGTGGCTCGCGGAGGAGGCGCGTGGTGACTGATGAGCGCTTCGTGCAGGCCCTCGTGCTGCGCCTGGAGCCGGCTTGGCGCCGTCTGCCCGAGGATGAGCGCCGCGCGGACGCATTGGCCTTTGCCGCTGCCGCCGCTCCAGAGGAACGGGGCATGCTGCAGGAGACGTACTCCACCATCGGCCTGCGAGCCGAGGGCGACCTCCTGCTGTGGCGCATGGCCGAGCGCATCGAGGACCTCGAGCAGAGCGCGGCGCGTGCGCTGGCCTGCGGCGTCGGGCGCTGGATGAGCGTGGCCTTGACCCTGATCGGCCTGAGCCGTCCCAGCCAGTACGTCAAGCGCCCGAGCAGCCAGGAGCAGAGCCTGTTCACCGGTGAGCGCAGCCGGTACCTGGTCGTGTACCCCTTCGTGAAGAGCGTGGACTGGTACCTCACGCCGCTGGAGAAGCGCAAGCAGGTGATGGCCGGACACATGAGGATCGGCCACCGCTACTCGCAGGTGCGCCAGCTGCTGGCCTACAGCTTCGGACTGGACGACCAGGAGTTCGTGGTGGCCTACGAGACCGATGACCTGGTCGCGTTCCAGGACCTGGTCCGCGAGCTGCGCGAGACGGAGGCCCGCCGCTCCACCGTACGCGACACGCCGATCATCACCGGTATTCGCCGTCCCATCGGGGATGTGCTCGACATGCTGAGCGGCAGGATGCCGTGACCGCCACCGCAACAGCGACACGGTCCGCGGAGCTGATGCACCGCGCGGCACAGCTATTCCCTGGCGGCGTCAGTTCGCCGGTGCGAGCCTTCGGGAGCGTGGGCGGCACGCCGCGCGTCATGGAACGTGCACTCGGCGCTCGAGTCTGGGACGTGGATGGCAACGAGCTCGTGGACTACATCGGCTCGTGGGGACCGATGATCCTGGGCCACGCCCACCCGGCCGTGGTCGAGGCCATTCACGACGCCGCGGCCCGCGGGACCAGCTTCGGGGCGCCGTCCCTCCCCGAGGTGGAGCTGGGAGAGGTGATCGTGGCGGCCATGCCGTCCATCGAGCGGCTTCGCTTCGTGTCCTCCGGCACCGAGGCCGCCATGTCGGCGCTGCGGCTCGCGCGCGCGGCGACCGGCCGTGACGCGGTCCTGAAGATGGCCGGCGGCTACCACGGCCACGCCGATGCGCTGCTGGTTCAGCCCGGCTCGGGCGCCACGGGCCTGCCAGCCAGCGCGGGCGTTGCCGAGGCCGTCGCGCGAGACACGCTGGTGGCGCCGTACAACGACCTGGAGGCGGTGGAGGCGCTCCTATCCGCCCGGCCGGTGGCGGCGGTGATCGTCGAGCCGGTGGCCGCCAACATGGGCGTCGTCCCGCCCACTCCCGGCTACCTACACGGACTCCGCGAGCTCACGGAGCGCGCCGGCACGCTGCTCATCTTCGACGAAGTCATCACGGGCTTTCGCGTTGCCCGGGGCGGTGCGCAGGAGCTGTACGGCGTCCGCCCCGACGTCACCGTGCTCGGCAAGATCATCGGCGGCGGCCTGCCGGTCGGCGCCTATGGCGGGCGTGCTGACCTCATGCGCCTCGTGGCGCCCGAGGGGCCCGTTTACCAGGCCGGAACGCTGTCGGGAAACCCGCTGGCCATGGCCGCCGGGCTGGCGACGCTGCGTCGCCTGGAGCCCGCGGTCTACAGTGCGCTGGAGGCCGCCGGCAGCCGCTTACAAGCCGGGCTGGCAGGCGCCGCGCGCCTGGCCGGTGTCACCGTCCGGATAGCCCGCGTAGGCAGCCTGCTGACGGCGTTCTTCGACGGCGCACCGCAGTTCGCGACCTTCTTCCACGCCATGCTCCAGCGTGGCGTACTGCTGCCGCCATCGCAGTACGAAGCTTGGTTCGTGTCGGCGGCCCATGGCGACGGCGAGCTGGAGGCGACCATCGCCGCTGCCCGCGAAGCGTTCCGTGACGTTGCAGGCGGTGCCAGATGATTGAGTCTCCGCCCCTGCCGGGAACCGGCGCGGCCCGCTTCCTGGCTGCGCTGGCCCTCCGGCAGCCGGATGCCACTCCGGTGTGGTTCATGCGACAGGCTGGCCGCTGCCTGGCGGAATACCGTGAGCTGCGAGAGCGCTATTCCATCCTGACGCTGGCTAAGACGCCCGAGCTGTGCGCCCGGGTCACCCGCATGCCGGTGGACGCCTTCGACGTCGACGCCGCCGTGCTGTTCGCAGACATCATGCTGCCGCTTGAGCCGATGGGTGTCGACCTGGAGATCGAGCCTTCGATCGGCCCGATCATCCACAACCCGGTACGGTCGCCACACGACGTGGATCGGCTGCGGAGGGTCGAGCCGGCGGAGGAGGTGGGCTTCGTTTTGGACGCCATCCGCCTGGTGCGAGGCGAGCTGGACGGGCGTCAGGCGGTCATCGGCTTCTCCGGATCACCGTTCACGCTGGCGTGCTACCTGGTCGAGGGCCGGCCGAGCCGCGACTACGCGGTCGCCAAGTCGTTCATGTACCGCCAGGAGGAGGCGTGGCACCGCCTCATGGAAAAGCTGTCGACCGTCGTCATCGACTACCTGAACGCCCAGGTCTCGGCCGGCGTGGACGTGATGCAGCTCTTCGACTCATGGGTCGGGGCGCTCGCGCCGGCCGACTATCAGCGGTACGTCCAACCGCACGTGACGCGAATCTTCCACGAGGTGCACGGCGCTCCCACGATCCACTTCGGGACCCAGGCGGCCTCGTTGCTGGAGTTGATGGCGGAGGCCGGAGGCGACGTCATTGGGGTGGATCACCGCGTGCCGCTTGAGGAGGCATGGAGCCGCATCGGCACGGATCGTGGCATCCAGGGCAACCTAGACGCGACGCGGCTGCTGGCCGGCTGGGACCCGACCGAGGCTGGCGCGCGCGACGTGCTGGCCCGCGCCGGCGGCCGGCCCGGGCACATCTTCAACCTCGGCCATGGCGTGCTGCCCGATACGGACCCCGACCTCCTGCGACGCCTGGTTGCCTTCGTGCACGAGGTCAGCGCCCGATGACGCCGAACGGGACACTCGCCGGCCGGGGCCGGCTGGGGGTGCTGTTGATGACGTACGGATCGCCGGCGGGTCCGCATGACATGCCGCGCTACCTGGCCGCCGTCCGCGGGGGCCGCCCGGCCTCCGACGAGGTGGTGGCCGAGTTCCGGCGGCGGTACGACGTCATCGGGGGGTCACCGTTGATTCCCATCACCCACCGGCAGGCCGCCGCCGTCGGCGACGAGCTGACGCGGCGGGGTGTCGACGCGCGCGCGGCCGCGGGGATGCGGTTCTCGTCGCCGACGATCGCCGAAGCCCTGGAGGACCTGGCCCGTGCCGGTTGCGCCGACGTGGTCGGCGTGGTCATGAGCCCGCAGCACTCCGAGCTGCTCATGGCCGGCTACCGCCGCGAACTCGAGCAGGCGGCGACGGCACTCGGTGACCGCGCGCCCGAGGTCACCCTGGCACCGGCCTGGTACCGCCACGACGGCTTCATCGGCGCCGTGGCCGAGCGCATCTCGGAAGCCATGCCCGATGAGTGCGCTGACGTCGCCGTGCTGCTGAGCGCCCATTCGCTGCCGCGGCGGGTGGCTGACGAGGAGCCGGGCTATCTGGCACAACTCGGGGAGACGGCCGAGCTCGTCGCCGAGCGAGCGGGCCTCCGCCCCGACCGCTGGCGGTTCTGCTGGCAGTCCGCGGGCCACGAGCCCGGCGAGTGGATGACGCCAGACTTCGCCGATCTGCTACCCGAGCTGCGTCGCTCGGGCTTCAACGCCGTGCTGGTCGCGCCGATCCAGTTCCTGGCCGACCACCTGGAGATCCTGTACGACGTGGACGTGGGCGCTCGGGCGCAGGCGGAGGAGGCCGGCCTGCAGTTCGCGAGGATCGCATCGCTCAACGTGATGCCGCGGTTCGTCGCCGCGCTGGCAGATGTCGCGCTGGACGCCGCTGGCCACCGGCTGCCCGCTTCTTTGATCCGGGGTTAACCGGCCGCCGTTAGTTTGCCAAACGTCCCATTTACCGGCCGCCTTCTGTGCCGATATGGTCGGGATCGTCAGGCCGGCGGTCCAGCCTCGTTTCCCCCCTGAGGTGCCTGGTCCGCCGGCTTTGACGTGTAGCCGGACGGCTAAGCGCGAGCCTTACTCCCTACGCGTGGCTAGTGCGTCACCGAGTCGGCGATGTCCTCCCACGTGTCGCTGTAGGCCCTGGTTGGCGCAACGAAGGTAAGGACCTAAGCCTCGGCGCCGGCGCCCATCGCAACCGTGCCGTCGGAGAGAACCGGCGAGAGGAGGCCGAAGACATTGCCATCGGGATCGATCAGGTAACCGCCGCGCCCATTGCCGGGCCAATCGGTCGCTGGTAGTGCCTCGGTCGCGCCGAGCTCGATGCCGCGGCGCATCAGTCCATCGACGTCCTCGACGCCCACCACGATATTGCAGCCGTTGACCGGCGCGCCAACCTCCGGACGAGGGCCCTGAC
>DATADC010000173.1:0-6419 GCA_036258735.1 Candidatus Limnocylindria bacterium | reverse complement strand
CGGCAAGCTCGCCTTCTTCCGGGTGTACTCGGGCACGCTCAAGACCGGCTCCTACGTCTATAACTCGACCAAGGGCAGCAAGGAGCGGATCGGCCGCATCCTCCAGATGCATGCCAACCACCGCGAGGAGATCGATCAGGTGAGCGCCGGGGACATCGCCGCCGCGGTCGGGCTGAAGAACACCTTCACCGGCGACACCCTGTGCGACGAGGCGCGGCCCATCGTGCTGGAGTCGATCAGCTTCCCCGAGCCGGTCATCGAGCTGGCGGTGGAGCCAAAGACCAAGGCCGACCAGGACAAGATGTCGCTGGCCCTCCAGCGCCTGGCCGAGGAGGACCCCACCTTCCGGGTGAGCACCGACGCCGAATCGTCCCAGACGCGGATCGCCGGCATGGGTGAGCTGCACCTGGAGGTCATCGTGGACCGCATGCTTCGCGAGTTCAAGGTGCAGGCCAACGTGGGCCGGCCCCAGGTCAGCTACCGCGAGGCGATCCGCAAGGCGGTGCGTGCCGAGGGCCGGTTCGTGCGGCAGACCGGCGGCAAGGGCCAGTACGGCCACGCCATCCTGGCGCTGGAGCCGATCGGGCGCGGGAGCGGCTTCGAGTTCGAGTCCAAGATCGTGGGCGGTGCGGTGCCCCGCGAGTTCTGGCGCGCCGTCGAGGAGGGCGTCCGCGACGCCTTCGCGGGAGGCATCGTGGCCGGCTACCCGGTGATCGACGTCAGGGCCACGCTGGTCGACGGCTCGTACCACGAGGTCGACTCGTCCGAGATGGCCTTCAAGATCGCGGGCTCGATGGCCGCCAAGGACGGGGTCGCCAAGGCGGACCCGGCCATCCTGGAGCCGGTCATGAAGGTGGACGTGACGACGCCGGAGGAGTTCATGGGCGACGTGATCGGCAACCTCAACGCCCGGCGCGGCCACATCGACGGCATCGACGAGCACGGCACCAGCCGGGTGATCCGGGCGCAGGTCCCGCTGGCCGAGATGTTCGGCTACGCGACTGAGCTGCGCAGCATGACCCAAGGCCGCGCCACTTACTCGATGGAGTTCTCGCGGTACGCCGAAGTGCCGACCAACCTCGCCAACGAGCTCATCGCCAAGTCCAAGAGCTAGTCGAGAAAGAGACCAGAAGGAGCGACGAAGGACAGACCATGGCCAAGCAGAAGTTCGACCGGTCCAAGCCGCACGTGAACGTGGGCACCATCGGTCACGTTGACCACGGCAAGACCACCCTGACCGCGGCGATCACCAAGTTCCTCGCCCTCCAGGGTGGGGCAGACTTCCGCGCCTTCGACTCGATCGACAACGCGCCCGAGGAGAAGCAGCGCGGCATCACCATCGCCATCAGCCACGTCGAGTACCAGACCGCCAACCGGCACTACGCGCACGTGGACTGCCCCGGGCATGCGGACTACATCAAGAACATGATCACCGGCGCCGCGCAGATGGACGGCGCCATCCTGGTGGTGTCCGCCGCCGACGGCCCGATGCCCCAGACGCGCGAGCACATCCTGCTTGCCCGCCAGGTCGAGGTGCCGTCGCTGGTCGTCTACCTCAACAAGGTCGACATGGTCGACGACGAGATGCTCGTCGACCTGGTGGAGATGGAGGTGCGCGAGCTCCTCAGCAAGTACGAGTTCCCCGGCGAGGAGATCCCGGTCATCCGCGGCTCGGCGCTCAAGGCGCTGGAGTCGACCAGCGACGACCCGGAGAGCCCCGACTACGCCTCCATCAAGGAGCTGATGGATGCGGTTGACAGCTACATCCCCACCCCGCTGCGCGACGTCGATAAGCCGTTCCTGATGCCGATCGAGGACGTGTTCGGCATCAAGGGCCGCGGCACCGTCGCCACCGGCCGCATCGAGCGCGGCGTATGCCACACCGGCGACACGGTGGAGCTGGTGGGCATCCACCAGGACAAGCCGCGCCAGCTGGTGGTGACCGGCGTCGAGATGTTCAAGAAGACGCTGGACGAGGGCCAGGCCGGCGACAACGTGGGCCTGCTGCTGCGGGGCATCGAGCGTGACGAGATCGAGCGCGGCCAGGTGCTGGCCAAGCCGGGAAGCGTCAAGCCAGGCACCAAGTTCAAGGCCGAGGTGCTGGTCCTGACCAAGGAGGAGGGCGGCCGCCACACGCCGTTCTACGCCGGCTACCGGCCGCAGTTCTACCTGCGCACCACCGACGTCACCGGCGCGATCAAGCTGCCGGCCGGGGTGGAGATGATCATGCCGGGCGACAACGTCAACATCGACGTCGAGCTGATCACCCCCATCGCCATCGAGCAGGGTCAGCGCTTCGCCATCCGCGAGGGCGGCCACACGGTGGGTGCCGGCGTGATCACCGAGGTCATCGGCTAGGCGCATGGCCAAGCAGCGCATCCGCATCCGCCTCAAGGCGTACGACCACAAGCTGCTCGACCAGTCCGCCGAGCAGATCGTGGAGACGGCGCAGCGGACCGGCGCCGCCGTCGCGGGGCCCGTCCCGCTGCCGACACGGATCGAGAAGTACACCGTCATCCGCGGGCCGTTCGTTCACAAGGATGGACGGGAGCAGTTCGAGATCAGGACCCACAAGCGCCTGATCGACATCCTCGATCCGTCGACCAAGACGGTGGATGCGCTGATGCGCCTGAGCCTGGCCGCGGGCGTCGATATCGAGATAAAGATGTGAGGCCGATGAAATGCCGGCAGGTTTGATCGGGCGCAAGCTCGGCATGACGCGCGTCTTCGGCGATGACGGAACGGTCGTCCCGGTCAGCGTCATCGAGGCCACGCCCAACAGCATCACCCGGCTCCGGACGCCGGAGCAGGACGGCTATGCCGCCCTGCAGGTCGGCGCTGGCTCCGCGCGACGCGTGACCAAGCCGGTGGCCGGCCAGCTGAAGGACCTGCCCAAGGATCAACAGAAGCCGGCCGCCCTGCGCGAGTTTCGCGTCGACTCGCTCGACGGCTACGAGATGGGCCAGACGCTCGACGTCTCCCTCTTCGAGGCGGGCGACCTGGTGGACATCACCGGGGTGAGCAAGGGTCACGGCTTCACCGGCACCGTCGCGCGGCACCACTTCAAGCGCGGGCCGAAGACGCACGGCTCGAACAACTACCGGGCGCCCGGCTCCATCGGCGCCGGGACAACGCCGGGGCGCGTCTTCAAGGGGACGCGCATGGGCGGGCACATGGGCGACGAGCGGGTGACCGTCAAGAAGCTCAAGGTCGTGCGGGTCGACGCCGAGCGCAACCTGCTCCTGGTCAAGGGCGCGGTGCCCGGCGCGCGCAACGGCCTGCTGCTGGTCCAGAAGGCGAGGTGAGCGTGGCCGAGACGACGATGCTCAAGGCCAACGGCGCCAGCGGCGCCAAGGTCGAGCTGTCCGACGAGCTGTTCGGCGCGCCCGTCAACGAGGCGCTCGTGCACCAGGCCGTGGTCCACCAGATGGCCAGCCGGCGCCTCGGCACGGCCGACACGTTGACCCGTGGAGAAGTCTCCGGCGGCGGCGCCAAGCCGTGGCGCCAGAAGGGGACCGGCCGTTCGCGGCAGGGCAGCCGGCGCGCTCCGCAGTGGCGCGGCGGCGGCGCCGTGTTCGGTCCGCATCCGCGCGGCTACGGGCACAAGATGAACGCCAAGATGCGGCGCGCCGCGCTGCGGAGCGTCCTCTCGGCCAAGGCCGGCGAGGAGGCGGTTCGCGTGGTCGAGGGCTTCGACCTCGAGGGGATCGGCACCAGGGCCTTCGCCGAGCGGCTGGCCGGCTGGGACGCGGGCGGCAAGGTGCTGGTGGTGCTGGCGGCGCGCGATGAGGTGGTCGAGCGCTCCTGCCGCAACCTGCGCTCGGTGCGCGTCATCCTGGCCGACTCCCTCAACGTGGTCGACCTGCTCGAGGCCGATACGGTGGTCTTCACCCGCGACGCGCTGGAGCGCGCGCAGGAGGTGTACGCGTGAGCGCCATCGGCCTGCACGACGTGCTGCTGCGCCCGGTCATCAGCGAGAAGAGCGTGATCGAGGCCGAGCGCAACAACTACACCTTCGCGGTCGCCCGCGAGGCGAACAAGTTCCAGATCAAGCAGGCGGTGGAGGCCGAGTTCAAGGTCAGCGTGCTCGACGTGCGTGTCCTATCGGTCAAGCCCAAGCAGAAGCGTCGCGGCCGGCGGCAGATGGGCATCGTGCCCGGCTGGCGGAAGGCGGTGGTCACCATCGCCCCAGGCCAGAAGATCGAGCTCTTCGAGGCGGTGTAAGACAACATGCCACTCCGCAACTACCGACCCACCAGCCCCGGGCTGCGCCAGATGACGCGCGACACGTTCGAGGACGTCACGACTGCCGAGCCCCACAAGCCGCTCACGGAGCGGCTGGTGTCGAAGGCCGGTCGCAACAGCCAGGGAAAGCTGTCAGTCCGCCACCGCGGCTCGGGCCATAAGCGCCTGTACCGCGTCATGGACTGGAAGCGCGACAAGCCGGGCGTGCCGGCCCGCATCGCGACCATCGAGTACGACCCCAACCGCTCGGCACGCATCGCGCTGCTGCACTACGCGGACGGGGAGAAGCGCTACATCCTGCTGCCGCACGGGTTGCGCGTGGGCGATACGGTCGTTTCCGGCTCGGACGTCGAGGCGCGCGTCGGCAATGCGCTGCCGCTTTCGCGGATGCCGCTGGGCACCCAGGTGCACAACGTGGAGCTGGCCGCGGGACGCGGCGGCCAGATCGTGCGCTCCGCCGGCAGCAGCGCGCAGCTGCTGGCCAAGGAGGGCCAGATGGCCACCATCCGGCTGCCGTCCGGGGAGGTGCGCCGGGTGCGGGCCGAGTGCATGGCCACGGTGGGCCAGGTCAGCAACCTGGACCACGAGAACCAGAAGATCGGCAAGGCGGGCCGCAGCCGTCACATGGGCCGCCGCCCGCAGGTCCGCGGCGTGGTGATGAATCCCAACGACCACCCGCATGGCGGTGGCGAGGGCAAGTCGCCGGCCGGCATGCCGCCCAAGACGCCGTGGGGCAAGCCGGCCATGGGGCTGCGCACGCGGCGCAACAAGACCACCGGGAAGATGATCGTCCGACGTCGGTATGGACGGGGCTAGGAGAGCTCGATGAGTCGTTCCGTCAAGAAGGGACCCTTCGTCGACGCGCGCCTGCTCGGCCGCATCGACGAGATGAACAAGCGCAACGAGCGCAAAGTGCTGAAGACCTGGTCGCGGGCGAGCGTGATCTTCCCGGCCATGATCGGGCACACCATCGCCGTCCACGACGGGCGGCGGCACGTACCGGTCTTCATCACCGAGAACATGGTGGGCCATCGGCTGGGCGAGTTCGCCCCCACCCGGCACTACCGTGGCCATGGCAGGGCCACGGAGCGCTCGTCGGCGCTGAAGTAGGAGCCCGATGACCATGCGCGTGACCGCCACCGCCAAGTACATCCGCATCAGCCCGCGCAAGGTGCGCCTGGTGACCGATCTCATCGCCGGCAAGCCGGTCGAGGAAGCGGCGGCCATCCTGCGCTTCCTGCCGAACGCGGCCGCGCGGGACGTGGCCAAGGTGCTGAAGAGCGCGACTGCCAACGCCGAGAACAACTACAACCTGTCGGCCGACGAGCTGCGCGTGGTCGCAGCCACCGCCGACGAGGGCCCGACCCTCAAGCGCTGGCGCCCGCGGGCTCAGGGCAGGACGTTCGGAGTCCTGAAGCGAACCAGCCACATCACCATCGCCGTGGCTGACGAGGAGGAGGCCTGATGGGACACAAGGTTCACCCGTACGGCTTCCGGATCGGCATCGTCAAGCCGTGGTTGGCCAAGTGGTACGCGGACCGCGACTACGCCACCCTGCTGCAGGAGGACATGCGGATCCGGCGCCTGGTCGAGAAGCAGCTGGCCAATGCCAGTGTCAGCCAGGTGGAGATCGAGCGCGGCATCAACCACGTGACCGTGACGGTGCACACCGCCAAGCCGGGGATCGTCATCGGCAAGGGCGGCGCCAACGTCGAGTTCCTGCGCACCGCGGTCGGCAAGCTGACGGACAAGAAGGTCAAGCTCGAGATCAAGGAGATCCTGCAGCCAGAGCTCGACGCGGTGCTGGTGGCCCAGAACGTGGCCAGCCAGCTCGAGCGACGCATCGCGTTCCGCAAGGCGATCAAGCAGACCGTGCAGCGCACCATCAAGGCCGGCGCCAAGGGAGTGCGCATCCAGGTCTCCGGGCGCTTGGGAGGGTCGGAGATGAGCCGCACCGAGTGGGATCGCGAGGGCCGCATCCCGCTGGGCACGCTGCGCGCCGACATCAGCTACGGGATGGTCCACGCCCACACGACCTACGGCCGCATCGGCGTCAAGGTCTGGATCTACCGCGGCGAGCAGCTCGGCGAGCGGCCGGGCTCGGCGCGCACGGAGCCACGCGAGCCACGCGCCCGCGCGCCTCGCGCCCGCGCGGCCGCTCGCCGAGCTGCTCG
>DATADC010000172.1:0-2202 GCA_036258735.1 Candidatus Limnocylindria bacterium | reverse complement strand
CTGCTGGCGACCCTGGGGCAGTTCCGCTTCTTGGGCATCGAGGACGCCGAGGTGGAGGTGCGGGCCTACCCCGGCGTCGCCGTCGTCTCCGGCCGCTCCGTGCGCCGGCTGGCGACCGAGGATGGGGGGGAGCGCGTGCGGGAGGTGCGCTTCACGCGGGTGTGGGCCCGGCCGGCGGGGCGCTGGCAGGTGGTCGCCGCCCAGGCCACGCCCCTGCCGGGGGCCGAACGCCGCGCGCCGCCCTGATGAGGACCACCGAGGGGGTTGCCCAGCTGGAGCAGCTGCGCCCCGACCCGCTCGATGTCCGGGTTGAGGCACAGGCCGTAGGTGCTGCCGTTGAGCTGAAAGACCTGCGTCTGTGACGGGTAGTAATCGTCCGCCGTGACACCGGCCTGCGCCATGTACTTGTCCAGGGCCAGCAGCAGGCCCTGCGGGGCGAACGCCCCCATGACTTCCGGCGGCAGGAGGAACACGTCCGACCACCCCGAAGGCGGGCTGGGCGCAGCCGTCGCGGACGGCCTGCTCGCCAACGGTCGAGTCGACCTGCACCTGGTGCACCTCGCCGTGCGCGGCATGCCGGGCTCCGGGACAGGCCAGGAGCTCCTCGCCTGGGCCGGCATCGACGCCGACCACATCGCCGCCGCCCAGTTGCTCCTGCGCGGCGCCTGAAGCGGTGCGGCTGACGTGGACACCCCCGCGCCGCCGGGGACGGGTCCACGCCCGGCCGCCGGGCCGTGGCCCAGCGGGTGCCGGTGGAGATGCACAACCGCCTCAGCATCGCGGTGGCCAAGCAGACCTACAGGGCGTATCGTGATCTCATGGACTCGCCGCGCTTCGGGTGGCTCGCCACTGCTGGTGCGCGACCGCTGCGGCTGCTGTGGGCGAGCATGGGACCGAAGGAGCCCGCCGTATCGGACGTGCTCTCCATCGAGGCGCTGCAAGCCCCGTTCACCATCAAGTTCACCATCAACATCATGCCCGAGGCTTCGCCGATCACGGCGGGATCGGCGCGCTGTTGCCGGCCGCCGGCGCCGACGCGGAGGCGACGCTCGCCCGCTTCGCGCCGGCCGGCGTCGACATGGGCACGCTGGCCGCGCAGCTCCAGAAGGAAGGCGCAGACGCGTTCCTGCCGTCCTGGAACGACCAGCTGGCCAGCGCGCGCCAAGGGCTCAGGAAGGAGACGGCCATGATCGCGGAGGTTCCGGCGCTGACTCGGCGACCCGCCTGGCAGGCGCTCGCGGCGCACTACGCGCAGCTGCGTCCCGTGCACCTGCGACAGCTCTTCGCCGACGACCCCCGCCGCGGCGAGCGCTTCGTCGCCGAGGGCGCGGGGCTGTACCTGGACTACTCGAAACACCGCATCACGGACGAGACCCTGAAGCTGCTCCTGGACCTCGCTGCCGAGTGCGACCTGCGCGGGCGCATCGATGCGATGTTCCGCGGCGACAAGATCAACGTCACCGAGCAGCGCGCCGTCCTGCACGTGGCGCTGCGCGCGCCGCGCGGCGCCTCGATCGTCGTGGACGGGGAGAACGTCGTCCCGCAGGTGCACGCCGTACTGGACCACATGACCGCCTTCACCAACCGGGTCCGCAGCGGCGCCTGGACGGGTCACACCGGCAAGCGCATCCGCAACATCATCAACATCGGCATCGGCGGCTCAGACCTCGGCCCGGTCATGGCCTACGAGGCGCTGCGCCACTACAGCGCGCCCGACCTGACCTTCCGCTTCGTCTCCAATGTCGATGGCACGGACTTCGCCGAGGCGACCCGCGGCCTCGACCCCGCCGAGACGCTGTTCATCGTCTCCTCGAAGACGTTCACCACCCTCGAGACGATGACCAACGCCCGCACCGCCCGCGAGTGGAGCCTGCGCGCGCTGGGCGACGAGCGAGCCGTGGCCAAGCACTTCGTGGCGGTGTCGACCAACGCGGCGGAGGTGGCCAAGTTCGGCATCGACGCCGCGAACATGTTCGGCTTCTGGGACTGGGTCGGCGGGCGCTACTCGATGGACTCGGCGATCGGGCTCGCCACGATGCTCGCCATCGGCCCGGACGGCTTCCGCGAGATGTTGGCCGGCTTCCGCGCGATGGACGAGCACTTCCGGACGGCGCCGTTCGAGCGCAACCTGCCCGTGCTGCTGGGGCTGCTCGCCGTGTGGTACGGCAACTTCTTCGGCGCCCAGACCGTCGCCGTGCTCCC